>JBBDQO010000098.1:0-4032 GCA_040905925.1 Acidimicrobiia bacterium
GCCCGCTTTCGGCGGCGGCCTTGACCGCGGCGTTGACCTCTTCGACAGTCACGTTCTTCGAGAGCTCCACCACGAAGTCGACGGTCGAACCGTCGGGCACCGGCACCCTCATCGCGATCCCGTCCAGCTTGCCCTCCAGATTGGGCAACACCTCGCCGACCGCCTTGGCGGCGCCGGTGGTGGTGGGGATGATGTTCTCGGTGGCGGCCCGACTCCGGCGCAGGTCCTTGTGGGGGACATCGGCCAGCACCTGGTCGTTGGTGTAGGCGTGAACCGTGGTCATGACCCCTTTGACGATCCCGAAGTTGTCGTCGAGGACCTTGACCAGGGGGACCAGGCAGTTGGTGGTGCACGAGGCGTTGGACACGATGATGTCATCGGCGCCGAGCTCTTCGTCGTTCACGCCAAGGACCACGGTCTGGTCGATCTTGTCTTGGGAAGGGACGGTGAGGATCACCCGCTTGGCGCCGGCGTCGACGTGCTGCTGAAGTTTGGCCCGGGACCGGAAGACACCGGTCGACTCGATGACGATGTCCACCCCGAGCTCGGCCCAGGGGAGTTGCGCCGGGTCGCGTTCCATGAGCATCTTGATCTCGTGGGGGCCAACCTTCATCACGCCGTCGGCCACAATCACCTCCTGGTCGAATCGACCCATCACCGAGTCGTACTCGAGGAGGTAGGCGAGGATGTCGTCGTCGGCGAGGTCATTGATGGCGACGACCCGGATCTCGGAGCCAGGCCTGGTGGCGATGATTCGAAACACGGCACGGCCGATCCTCCCGAACCCGTTGATCGCGACATTCACCATTTCACTGTCCTCCATCCAGATAACCAGCGATCGTCGTTGTAACTTCCACCGCCCGATGCGAATAGCCCCATCCATTGTTGAACCAGGTGATGGTCTTCACCAGGCTCCCCATGGTGACCATCGTGGCCAGGCTGTCGAAGACCCCTGAATGCGAGTTGAGACGGACGTCCGACGACACGATCGGGTCGGCGACATACTCGATGAGGCCCTGGAACTTGGCCTCGACTTCCTCGGCCACTGCGGCGTTGACCCCTTCCACGGTGGCGTCGACATTCGTCTCTGTGGTCAGGTCCACTGTGGAGCCGTCGACCACTGGGACATTGAGCGCCACCACCGCCAGCTTTCCCTCCAGCTGGGGGAGTGCCTGGGTCAGGATCTCGGCGGTGTTGGTGACCGCGGGGATGATGTTCTCGCCCGCGGCACGACTGGTCCGATAAGAGTCGGTGGGGACGTCGGCGAGCCGGCCCGCATTGGACATGGCCTTCACCGTGGTCATGAAGGCACGTTTCACCCCGAACCTCTCGTCGATGATCCGGAGGATCGGCGCTACCGCGTTTGATGTGTTCGACCCGAGGGCGACCAGATCGGTGTCGGGCCCGAGGATGTCGTCGTTGATGCCTCGCAACAGAAGCGGGATTTCGCCAGGGGTCTCCGGGCTCGAGGTGAGCACCACCTTCTTGGCGCCGGCAGCGAGATGACGGTCGAGGGATTCCTTGGAGCGGTAGCGGCTGGTGGTCTCGAGCACCACGTCGACCCCCAGCTCGCCCCAGTTGGCATCACCCGGCTCCCGTGCATTCAGAAAGGCGGCGTGCTGCGACCCGAAGCTGAGCTTGCCTTCGGAATACGAGGTGGGTGCGGGAAATCTCCCATAGATCGAGTCGTACTTGAGGAGATAGGTGAGCGCGTCGGGATCGGCAATGTCGCTGATGGCGACCACTTCGAGGTCGTCGCGATTGTGAACCAGCCGGACGACATTTCGTCCGATCCTTCCGAAGCCCATCAACCCGATGCGGGTCACCGTCATTCATTTCCCCTTTCTGGAACCTGAAAACTAGCGGTCGACCCCCTGTCCAGTTGAATCCGGCGGTTATAGGGTGGGGTCGGAGGGGAAATGCTGATCCAGATGGCTCTCTCGGCGGTCTGTCTGATGGCACCGGTCGACGGCCCGATTGTCGCTCCTTACTCACCCGTCGGCGCCTATGGCGGGCATTGGGGCGTGGACTACGCCGCGCCAGTGGGCACCCCGGTTCGGGCCCCTGTTTCAGGAGTCGTCACCTTCGCCGGCTCGGTAGCGGGGATGATCTCGGTGACCATCGAGCCGGTTTCCGGTTTCAAGGTCTCGGTGTCCTATCTGTCGAGTCACCGGGTGAGCACGGGGCAACAAGTGACCCGGGGCATGATCGTCGGGTTGTCCGGGACGCCACACCGGGTCCCGGGGGTGCATCTGTCGACGAGGATCGGCGGCAGCTATGTGGACCCCCGGTCCCGTCTCGAGTGTCGGGCCACGGATATCTCCCGTGCCCTTCGGTTGGTGACCCCCCCCGCGCCCTATCCTCGGCGTCGTGCGAACCGGCATCCTCGGCGGGACCTTCGACCCGATCCATATGGCCCACCTCCATGCCGGGGAGACCGCTCTCTATCAGGCCGACCTCGATCGGGTGCTGTTCGTACCCGCCGGGGCGCCCTGGCAAAAAGGCGACCGTCCTCTGACCGGCGCCGCCCACCGTCTGGAGATGATCCGCCTGGCGATCACCGACACGGAAGGGTTTGAGGTCGACGATCGTGAGATCGAACGTGATGGCCCCACCTACACGATCGACACCGTGCTCTCGTTCCCGGAAGATGAAGATCTGTCGTTGATCCTCGGGGCCGACGCTGCCCTCGGACTCCCCACCTGGCACCGCTGGGAAGAGGTGTTGGACCGGGTGTCGCTGCTCGTTGTACCCCGACCCGGCACCGATGCCCGCGAGGTGCAATCGGTGCTCCCACAAGCGGTGTTCCTCGACATGGCGGTGCTCGAGATCAGTGGGACGGAGATCAGGGAGAGGGCCCAGATCGGTGAGCCGTTTCGCTTCCTGGTGCCGCTGGCAGTCCACGACTACATCGAAGCGCGCGGGCTGTATGCGGAACCCGGCCAAGACGATAGGGTGGGGGGCTCATCCGATCAGGAGGACGGCTCGTAGAGAACAGTGCGGAACTTGCCCGGATTGCGGCCGATGCCATCTTCAGCAAAAAGGGCATGGACATCGTGTTGCTCGATGTCGAACGGCTATTCGTTCTCTCTGATGTCTTCGTGATCGCGACCGGGACTTCTCGTCCCCACGTCCAGTCGCTGGCGGATCAGGTCGAGGAGAAGCTCCGTGACGAGAAGGGGATCAAACCGCTGCGGAGTGAGGGCCGGGCCGAGGCGGAGTGGGTGCTGCTCGACTTCGGTGACATCATCGTCCATCTGTTCCAGGCGTCGCCACGTGACTACTACGGGCTGGAGCGGCTGTGGGCCGATGCCGAGCGGGTCAAGTGGGTGGAGCCGGCGATAGCCGACGGGTAGTCGGGTTACCCCTTGGGGATGGGGTCCGAATAAACTCCCGTATCCCATCACGGGGCTGTAGCTCAGCCTGGCAGAGCACTTGACTGGCAGTCAAGGGGTCAGGGGTTCAAATCCCCTCAGCTCCACCGAATTTCTTCGACAGGGGCATCGGCAAGGGTGCCTAACAGGGTGCCAACTACGATCGACCGCGGCCTTAGCGCTCGCTCTCCCAGTCGCCGGTAGGGAGCCAAGGCATCGCGTATGTCTGGGGGTCCGGTCGCACCGTGGGGGCGACTTCCTCCTCGTCAAGGTTGGGAGGCAATGGGAGTTTCGCCGCGGCTGGCTGCCAGGGCACCACGTCTTGAACCACAGCGCCGTAGAAGGTGTTGATTAGTTGGAGGACCGAGGTGATGAACCCTGGACTCTTCTTGGCTGCGCCGCGCCCCATGCCCATCTCTGAGCGCATCACCACCCTGAATCGGAACGGCTCTCTCTTCTGGTCATCGAGGGGAGCGAGCCGATCCTCTCTCGTCTCTTCCAAAGTCGCCGATGACGGCCCACGAGCGTTCTTCGCGTAGGTCTCGATGAGAAGTTGCGCCGGCGCGTCGGCGAGTTGTCCTACCAACCAAGAGACTCGACCCTTCGCGCCCCGGTCCTGTGGGGCGAGGATGTCGAGGGACGCCGTGAGGCGCCGCGA
>JBBDQO010000099.1:0-3995 GCA_040905925.1 Acidimicrobiia bacterium
CGACCTGCTCACCGAATGGCTGAGCACTTCGCGGGGGTTCCGGGTGGATCTCCGGGTTCCCCGACGTGGCGCCAAGCGTCGCCTCATGGAAACGGCATCCGCCAACGCCGCCGAGGCCTTCGGTCGTCACCGGCTCAAACGGCAGCGTGACCACAATGCCCGGGCCCGGGCTCTGCGCTCTCTCCAGGAAGTCCTCGATCTGCCGATAGCGCCGCTCCGCATCGAGGCCTATGACATATCCACCCTGCAGGGGACGAACACCGTGGCCTCGATGGTGGTTCTCGAAGACGGGATGCCGAAGCCCTCGGATTATCGACGTTTCAAGATAAGAACCATCCAGGGCCAGGACGACTTTGCCTCCATGGAGGAGACCCTCCGCCGTCGATTCAAGGCATATCTCGCCGAACGGAACAGTCCCCTCCCGCAGCAGGGCAGGTTCTCCTATCCACCCTCATTGGTGCTCATCGACGGTGGCCCCGGACAACTGGGGCGAGCGATCAAGGTCCTCGACGAGCTCGAGCTCGACATACCGGCCATCGGGCTGGCGAAGCGGATGGAGGAGGTCTACCTGCCCGGTCTGCCCGACCCTGTGCGCATCCCTCGCGACGCCGAGGCCTTGTATCTGCTGCAACAGGTGCGAGACGAGGCGCACCGTTTTGCGATCACCTATCACCGCCAACTCCGATCGAAATCGATGGTCGATTCGGTGCTGGATGAGGTGCCCGGGATCGGCCCGAAACGCAAGCGTGAGCTGATCCGCCGCTTCGGGTCCTTGAAGAAGATCCGTGAGGTAGGAGCCGATGATTTGGCCGAAGTGGTCCCAAAGAACGTGGCCGTCTCTCTGTACGCTGCCCTGCACAGCTGATCGAAGACGCGATGGACCTGGCACCAACCGAGCACCCACATGTCCTGGTGGTCACCGGGATGTCGGGCGCGGGACGATCATCGGCAGGCAACAGTCTCGAAGACATGGGTTACACCGTGATCGACAACCTGCCGCCCCGGCTTCTGGCCCTGGCCGCCCAGTCCCACGACCTGCCCCAGCTCCACAAGCACCTGGCAGTGATCATCGACTCCCGGGGCGGACTCGAGATGGACGAGCTCCGTTCGGCAATGGACGAGCTGGCCCGGGAGGGGGTGCTGACCAGGGTGGTGTTCCTCGACGCCGAGGACGACGTCATCGTCCGTCGATACGAGGAGAACAAACGGCCCCACCCTCTGGGCCTGGCCACGATCTCGGACTCGATCGGCGCCGAAAGGGAGCTGCTTGCGGACCTACGCGAGGCGGCGGATGTCATCGTCGACACCTCGAGTCTGAATGTGCACGAGCTGAGGGAGCGTCTCAACGCCCAGTTCAGCGAGGGAGAAGAGATGGCCCGCCCCATGCGGGTCTCGATCAGATCGTTCGGCTACAAATACGGGACTCCGAGAGACGCCGATCTCCTTCTCGATGTCCGTTTCCTCCCCAATCCCTACTGGGTGTCCGAGTTGCGTGACCTGAGGGGCACCGATGACGCCGTGGCCGAATATGTGTTGCAGGACGAGAACGCCAAAGAGTTCATCGACCGGATCGATGACCTCTTGAAGTTCCTCATCCCACGGTTTGAGGCGGAGGGAAAGTCTTATCTCTCGGTGGGGATCGGCTGCACCGGGGGTCACCACCGTTCGGTTGCCATCGCCGAGGAATTGGGCCGGCGTTTGGCACAGCATGACGTGAAGGCGGCGGTGCGCCACCGCGACATCAACCGGTGAGACCTGAAACCGCGGTCGCTCTCGAACCGCTGCTCCTCGATCCCGACGGCCCGATCGTCGTCGCCATCGGCGGGGGCCACGGCCAGGCTGCGGCGCTGGAGGCGATCCAGTGCTACGCCGGTGAGATCTCGGCGCTGGTCTCGGTGGCGGACGACGGCGGCTCGTCGGGCCGCCTGTCCGAGCTCGGGATGCCACCACCAGGGGACGTGCGCAGGTGTCTCCTCGCTCTGACACCGGAACCGTCGCTGTGGTCGGAGCTGTTCGCGCATCGGTTCCGGGCCGGTGACGTGGCCGAGCACTCGCTCGGCAATCTGATCCTGGCGGCCTTGACCGACCTCTTCGGTGACTTCGAATCCGCGGTGGCCACCGCGGAGCGGATGCTGGGGACCATGGGGACGGTGATCCCGGTCGCGGACCACTCCGTTGTGCTGGCGGCGACCATCGACGGCAAGCTGGTGGTGGGCCAGGGCAGGATCTCGAAGACCGTCGGTCACCTGACCGAGCTCCATATCGAGCCCCGTGAGGTGGCCGCGACACGGCGCGCTCTCGCCGCCGTTGCCGTGGCGGACCAGATCGTCATCGGCCCCGGGAGCCTCTACACCTCGATCATCTCGGCCCTCAAGGTGACCATGCTCGCTCCGGCGATCATGGGCGCCGATGCCCAACGGGTCTTTGTCCTCAATCTCGTCACCCAGGACGGGGAGACGCTCGGCATGGACGGGGCCGCCCACCTGGAGGCGATGGCGACCCACGCCGGAGTCACCGGGCCGGGGATTGTGGTGGTTCACGACGGGATTCTCGAGGTGCCCGAGGGTCACGAACAGGTCATGCTCGATGTCGAAGAGGCGGCCCGTCACGGGTGGAGGGTGGTTGTTGCCGATGTCGCCAACGAATGGGCAGACTGGCCGACACACGACCCGCTGAAGCTGGGAAGAGTGCTCGAAGAGTTGGCCATCACCGAGGAGTGACCGTGTCACCGTATCTGACCTTGGACGACGTGGACGTCGGCGGGATGGCCGTGCTCGTGCGGTCGGATCTCAACGTGCCACTCGATGGGGGAGCGGTTGCAGACGACTTCCGGATCGAGGCCGCCTTGCCGACCTTGGAGCGCCTGGTCGATGCCGGGGCCAGGGTCACGGTCTGCTCCCACCTGGGGCGGCCCGAGGGTGTCGACCCTGCCTTCTCCCTGCGCCCGGTGGCGCAGCGTATGGCGGAGCTTTCCCAGAAGACGGTCGTCTTCGAAAACGAGGGCGAAGGCCAGATCCGGGTCCTGGAGAACACCAGATTCCTCCCCGGTGAGACCAAGAACGACCCTGCCCTCGCCGACCGGCTCGCCGCCGGCGTCGATCTGTTCGTCCAGGACGCCTTTGGCAGCGTGCATCGGGCCCACGCCTCCACCGTTGGGGTAGCCGAAAGGGTGAAATCGGTTGCCGGGCCGCTCCTCGACGCCGAGTTGACCGCCCTGACCCGATTCCTCGAAGACCCGGCACGGCCCTACTCGCTGATCCTGGGGGGCGCCAAGATCTCGGACAAGCTTGCAGTGATCGAGAACCTGCTGCCCCGTGCCGACGCGATCCTGGTTGGGGGAGGAATGTGCTTCACCCTTCTGGCGGCGAAGGGGATCGAGGTCGGGGACTCATTGGTGGAGCCGGACATGATCGAGAACGTCAAGAGGCTGCTCGAAGGCTATGACGAGGAGAAGATCATCCTCCCCTCGGACGTGGTGGTGGCTCAGGAGTTCAAGGAAGATTCGCCCGCGGAGACGGTCTACGTCCGTCATATCCCTCAAGGCACGATCGCCCTCGACATCGGCAAGGAGACCGGTGCGATCTTCGCCGGCGTGATCCGCGACTCGAACACGGTGTTCTGGAACGGCCCGATGGGGGTCTTCGAATGGGAGAGATTCAGGGCGGGCACCGAGCGGGTGGCCCGTGCGATGGCAGAGACTTCGGGTTTCACCGCGGTTGGGGGCGGCGACTCGGTGGCAGCGCTCCGGATGCTCGGGTTGCAAGGTGAGGTGGACCACGTCTCGACCGGTGGTGGCGCCGGTCTCGAATTGCTCGAGGGAAGGATTCTCCCCGGCGTCGAGGTGCTGGGAAGATGGGCCCAATGACCGAGACCAAGAAGCTGATGGTCGGGAACTGGAAGATGAACGCCACCCATCTCGAGGCGATCCAGATGGTCCAGAAGCTCTCCTATCGATTGGAGCCCCGCGATTTCGACCGGGTCGAGGTGGTGGTGGC
>JBBDQO010000100.1:0-17098 GCA_040905925.1 Acidimicrobiia bacterium
CAAGACCAAGGGCGCAGCAGACAGCGGACTCATGCCCTGCCCCGACTGCCTCCCTGCCAACAACGAATGACGGACATCGATGAGACAGCACCAACAGCACACCGCCAGCGATAACCGGATTCGCTTCGATGTCGCCGTGGAGATGCCAGCGCCCCCTGAAGTGGTGTTCGCCTACCTCTCCCATCTGGAGAACAACCCACAGTGGAATTGGTCGGTCACCGCCACCACCCCCCTCGATGACCGGAGGGGCAGAGGCGCCCGTTACCTTCAGGAGTATGCCTGGCCCCGACCAGGACACGATATCCTTGAGGTCACCGCCTACGACCCTCCCCGACTCTTGGAAGTCGTTGCCAAGGAACGCCCAGAAGGCGCTGTCAGCTACCGATACCACCTCGCACCCATGGGCACCAGCTCCACCCGGCTCGAAGTCAGCGTCGAGCTGGAACCGACCTACCCGACAACGCGGCCGGACATGTACGCCGCCCGAGTGAGTGCAGCAATAGCCACCAACCTCCATGACCTCAGCGCAGTCATCATCGAGGCGCGAAACCCAACACCATCGCCCCTGGCGCGATGAGCGATAACCACCCCACCGATTCGCTGGTCATCTCCTACATGAGTGAGAGCCACTATCACCGCGGCCATCCAGACGACGACCTCCGGCCGGTCTGCCAGCCGGACAGGATCCGTGGCGTCTTGGCGATCAGAGTCCAGGCCGAGCGATCGGGGCAGACCCCCTGCCCCGAGTGCTGGCCGCCCGAGGACTGACCGGCACGTGGCCCTCGACATCACCTGCCCGATCTGTGGCGAGACAGAAGAACTCCTCGGTCGTCGCATCGAAGGTCAGATCGAGATCACCTGCGGCAACTGCGGGCGGACCTGGCAGCGTGCAACGACGCCAATCTGTGCCGAGTGTGGCGATACCGACTTCCAGGCGGTACCCCTGGCCATCGTGGAGAAGTCCCGCGGCACTCAACTCTCCGTGGTCGGGATCCGCATCATCCACCTCTGCACTCACTGTGATGCGGATGCCATCGAGCGGTGGCAGAGGAATCGTCCCAATCCGCTGCTGCCCGACGAGCTACCCACCGCCACCGGAGACACGCCCGGCTGAAGTCCGACTTTCGATCTCGGTAGAAGCATCCTCAAGCAGACGGCCCAGGAGGTGTTCACCGCTCGGTCCGCTGTAAGAGTCGCCTAGCGGAGTGCCAGTTTGGGTGTTCGCCTCGGATTCCGTCAAGAGCTACCTCCACACCGCTTTGTGGTTGACCCCAGGTTAAGGGTCGGGTCGGACACAATCAGGGGCCTAGGTGGATTGTCGGATCGTCAGGAGTCTGTTGTCGATCTCGGCCTGGATCCCGAGTTGCCAACGCAATGAGAGCGGTCGACGGTGCGGCTTTTCCTTCGGCGGAGAAACCGACTCTCCGAGTCGGCTTGGGAGTCGCGAGGACCCCATATGGGCGGTCTCGGGTCGTTCCTCGCGTTCCGCGGATATTCCGCGAGAGGACGGCAAACAGCGCGATAGGACGCGAGGTAATCACAAGAGTGTAATTCCCAGTTCCCCAGGTCAGAGTATGTTTCCAGCACCAACGCGCGAAACGACGAGAGCTAGCCACCGAGATGAGCTACATCGGGGGCTAGACGCCTTCAGGGCTGGACTTTCTGCCCCCGGACGCCACCTTGTATCCGGCCCAGATCAGGGTGACCGCAGCCATGAGCGAAACCGCAAACGCGCTGCTCTCGCCCAATGCCAGACCGGTGCCCCCGGATGCGGCGGCCAAGGTGCCGGCGAGGATGAGGAGGTTTCCCCAGACGATCCTTCGGTTCCTCTTCCATAACCTGAAGACACTGACCAATGCCAGGACGACCAGAATCGTGGTCCCGGCCGCCCCTCCGATGATGGCGAACAGTCTCGGCCCGAACCCGTCGGCGAATATCTCGTGGGGGATACCCGTCACGGGCAGGGGTTTGGCGAAGGGCACGGTGGTGGTGAGGGTGGTGGAGATGGCGGTGAACGCCCCGAGAGAGATCGCCATGACATGCCCGGATCGCCTCCCCACGACCAAGAACATCGAGCCCAGGGCAAGGAAAGGGATGTTGAGAATCGCTCCGAACAGATAGAACGTGCGGTAACCGGGCCCGGTCCAGTCGAAGTTGAGCCCGATGAAGAAAGCCCAGGTGGCAACGGCGAACATCGTCATCCCGGCGCCGTAGGCCGCGATGTGAGGTCGGGGTCGTCTCCGATAGTCCAGCCACAGGTCGAGGGCAAACACGGTCGCGGCCAGGGCGGCGAGGAGGGCGAGGGCGGAATCCACTAGCGCAGGCAGGCTAGGTGTAATTGGGTTGTGCAGGGCCGCATGTGACCCCTGTGGATCTCAATTACTGGGGGCCTGAAACACCCGGGCCTCGGTAGCCCGGACCCGACATGTATCACCCGTCTTGTACACCGGGCGCGGGCCGAGACGAGCCCGCACCCTGGTCCCCCCATGCAGGGCGAGGGTCACCAACTGGTCATGGCCGAAGAACTCAGTTCCCGCCACCACCGCGTTCGGCGTCTCGCCAAGGGAGATCTGGAGGTTCTCGGGGCGGATGATCACCGACACCTTTCCGTCGAGGTCGGTGTCGAAGCCTCCTACCGGGGTGTCGACCCTGCCGTTCGTGGCCACCGATTCGATGACGTCGGCGTCGCCGAGGAATTCGGCAATCCAGGGGTCGCTGGGATTGGAATAGAGCTCGGCGGGGGCGTCCGCTTGAAGAATCTTCCCTTCCTTCATGATGGCGACGATATCAGAGGTGGCCAGAGCCTCCTCCTGATCGTGGGTGACGAATACCGCGGTGGTTCGGGCCTCGGTGAGGATGGCTCGCAGCTCGCGCCGCACCCGATCGCGCAGGCTGGCGTCGAGGTTGGAGAAGGGCTCGTCGAGAAGGATGACCTCCGGCTCGGGTGCCAGGGCGCGGGCCAGGGCCACCCTTTGTTGTTGCCCACCGGAGAGCTCGTTCGGCATCCGGTTCTCCAGACCGATGAGCCCGACCAGCTCGAGAACTGTGGCTACCCGCCGGGTGCGGTCCCCTTTGGGCAACCCGTACGCGACATTCGCCGCCACGGTCATGTGGGGGAACAGGGCGTAGTCCTGGAAGACCATGCCCACCTTCCGCTTCTCAGGCGGGATGAAGATGTGGTCGTCGAGCACCCTCCGCCCGTGGATCTCGATCGATCCACCACCGCTTTCAAAGCCGGCGATCACCCTCAGTGCCGTCGTCTTGCCACACCCCGACGGTCCGAGAAGGGTGACCACCCCTCCTTCCCAGACGTCCAGGCTGAAGTGATCCAAGGCTACGGCATCGCCAAAGGACTTGGTCAGGTCCCGGGCCCGGATTGCGAGGCGATCAGTCGCCGAGGTCACGTGTCATCACCAGGAAGAGTGGCACGATCGACACCAGTAGAAGAACCAAGCCGGCTGCGGACGCCCTGGTCAGGAAGCCCTCCGAGGTCGAACTCCAGATCCTGATGGCGAGCGTCTCGAATCCATTGGGCCGCAGCAGAATCGTGGCCGGCAGTTCCTTCATCGCGCTGAGGAACACCAGGGCACCACCCGCGATCAATCCGGGTGTCGCCAAAGGCAAGGTGATGTGGAGCAATGTGCTGAATGGCCCCCGCCCGAGGCCCCGGGAGGCATCCTCGAGATCCGGGCTTGCCCGTCGCAAGGAGTCCTGTACCGCGCCAACGGCCTGAGGCAGGCACAGCGCCACATAGATGATCAGTAAGAAGACCAAGGTCTGGTAGAGGGGGCGGGCCCATTGCAGGGCGAATCCAACTGCGGCCACCCCAACTGTGATGTGGGGCAGGGCGTAAGTCCCCCACACCGCTGACTCCACCCAGCCCGACAAACGCCCGGGGCGCCGGGTTGTCACCATTGCCACCGGAAACGCGGCCAGCGCCGTGATCAGAGCCGCGGCCACCGCCACCCCAAGGGACCGTGCCGCCTCGGCGCCCAGGGTGGCCCCCACTGGCTGGCCGGCCTCGAGCCCCCGTACCACCGAGACGGCCATCACGAAGAGAGGTACTCCAAGGGCGAGTAGGGCGTAGGAGCCGATCAACGAAAGCGATAGGCCGAAACGCCATCCGGTCAGATTGATCAGCGGTCTGGCACGGCGAGGTCGTTGGGAGTGGAGCGCGGCGCGGCCCCTGGTCCGGCGTTCCAGGAGCAGGATGACGATCGCCAGCGCCATCAGTATCAAAGACAAGGTGGCCGCGGGCCTGCGGTCGATCTGGCCCCGGTAGAGGCTGTAGATAGCCCGGGTGAAAGTGTCGTATCGGAGCAAAGACACCGCGCCGAAGTCGGAGACGGTGTAGAGCCCCACCAGCAACGCAGATGAGACCAGGGCAGGGCGAAGTTGGGGGAGAGTGACCGTCCCGAAGACCTTCCATCTCCCAGCACCGAGCCCGGTCGCCGCCTCTTCGGTGGCGGGATCGATCGCCCGCAGGCCTGGGATGACGGTGAGATGGACCATTGGAGCGGTGAATATCGAGAGAACCAGCCAGGCGCCGACGAATCCGAACGGGGTGGGCACTTCGAGGAGAACCCCGTTGGGCCCGGTGGCAGCGATGAGACTCAACGCTGCGACATACGACGGGACCACCAGTGGAAGCGCCGCCAGCGTCATCCATCCCCGGCGAAACGGCAGGTCGGCGCGGGTGGTCAACCAGGCAGTTGCCAGTCCGATGCCGACCGCGGTGAGGGTCACCGCCACGGTGAGGAGCATGGTGCTCGCAAAGAGCTCGACCAGGCGGGCAGCAGGAATCGCCAGGGCGGTCCCCCGGCCGATCACTTGGATGGCGAGGCTGATCGGTGGGATCAGCCCGGGGAGGAGGGCAACCCCCGCCGCCATCCACCATCCCCGGCTTGGCCGATACCTGACCGGACCGATTCGCGCTCGAGGGATGGCGAGAGGGGAAGTCACCTCAAACCAGACCGGCCTCCGCCACCAGTTGTGTGGCGAGGTCGAGGACACCGGCAAGGTCGCCCAGGTCGATGTCAGGCGTCTTGATCTCGGAGAGTGGGGGCACTCCCTCAGGCGGATCGATCCCTTCGACGAGGGGGTACTCATAGGTGTCCGTGGCGAAGAACGTTTGCGTATCGCCCGACAGCAGGAAATCGACGAACTGCTGGGCGGTCTCCGGCTTCTTCGTTTCGGACAGGATCCCGACTCCGGCCGGCATCACCAGCGAGCCGACGTCTCCCGCGGGCATGAAGTAGTTCTCAGCGCCTTGACCGAGACCCTCGGCGCGGAGCCGCAGCAGGTAGTAATGGTTGACCAGACCGCCCTGCAACTCTCCATTGTCCGTTGCCTCCACGATCGGGGCATTGCCCTCGAAGTCGACTGGGTTGTTGGCGGCCAGAGACTCCAGCCACTCGCGGGTGCCGTCCTCACCTCGTTCCAGGATCATCGCTGCGACAAAGGCTAGGAACGAGGCGTTGGTGGGTGCGATGCCGAGTTGTCCCGCCCATTCGGGATTGGTCATGTCGTCGATGTCTTGAGGCAGGGCGATAGCGGCGTCGGTGTTGTAGACCACGACTCTGACCCGGCCAGAGGTCCCAACCCAACGCCCGTCCCGGTCGTTGAACTTCGGGTCGGTCAATCCCAGAGTGTCATCGCCGAGGACCTTCATCATCCCAGCCACTGCTCCGAGAGATGCCGGATCCTGGGCAAAGAACACGTCAGCCTCGGTCTCCTCCCCCTCGGCGATCAAGGTCGCTGCCAGCTCACTGGAGCCTCCGTAGCGCACCTCGACTTCGATCCCGGTCTCTTGGGTGAAGCTCTCGAAGAGCGGCGCCACCAACTCCTCCCCACGCCCCGAGTAGACGACCAGCGGCCCGTCAGGTTCAGAGCCGGCCCCGCCGCAAGCGGCAACGGTGAACAAGGTGGCTAGAGCCAGGGCGATCGACTGCCGCATTTGATCCTCCTAAGTCGAGATCGTTAGGTAACTAACGATCCGATAACGTATTAGCACCATGGCGATAGTGCAAATGGTGGTTCCGACGGAATGACAGCGCTTGTTGACTGCCTCCGAAACATCGAAATCGACCGGGGGCGGGCGATCTAAACGTCGTCTTGGCTGAGCAGAATCCTGATTCGGGTGTCGTTGCCGATGCCGAGTTGGTACCAGTTGGTCACCGTCGAGAGCACCGCGTGCTCCAGAGACTCTTCCCAACCCGGCGGGGGCCATTGCGAAGGCCCGGGCTCCGCGATCAGCTCAACCCGAAGCCTCGTGCTCTCGCTCGACAACTCGCATCGGAGTGATGAGGATTGCCCGTCGGCCACAAGCACCGCAGCTGCCTCATTGACTGCCAGACGTGCCTCCTCGACACGGTCATAACCGAAGCCACTCAACCGGGCTGCATTTCCTGCGATCGTGCGTAGGACACCGAGAGAATCACGGCGCGCCGGGACCACCAGCCTGATCACGTCGGGTGGCATCTTCGTATAATACGGGGCCCTTGCCTGTCCTCCGCCGTTGGCGGTAACCACCCGAGGAGAACCGCTGACGATCTCATCACTGCCCGCCAACGGAGCATTCGAGTTGACGGTGACGAGTCTTCCGCACCATGTCGCCACGATGCGGCTGTTCGTATCGGCGGTGGCGAGAGTCGCTGGTCTCGATATGGAAACCACCGACGACGCCAAGCTCGCCGTTTCCGAACTGGCAACCGCGATCGTCGAAGCCGGGGACTCCGAGTACGTCACGTTGGTGGCGACCCCGAATGACGGAAGCCTGCAACTGGTTCTCGGGCCGTGGCGCGATGGTCTCGGGGAGGACCATGAATTCGGAGCGCTCGAGATCGCCAGTGCGCTGTTTGCGGGCACCTCGGTGGAGGGGGAATTCGTGATATTGCCGATAGGGCCCTCAGACGCCGATGGTTGAGAACGACGGGGCGAGACTGGCCGAGCTCTTCGACGAGCGGGACCAGCCCGATGCCAAACGCGAGCTCGTCGAGAGGTTCGATGGTCTGGCCCAACGCCTCGCCCGACGATTTCGAGGGCGGGGTGTGGCGCTGGATGATCTGGTTCAGGTAGCCCGATATGGCTTGCTCAAGGCGATTGATCGGTTCGATCCCGAACGCGAGGTGCTGTTCTCCACATATGCCGGGCGCACCATCATCGGTGAGATAAAGCACTACTTCCGTGACCAGGCGTGGTCGGTCCGGGTGCCTCGCTCGTTGCAGAACCTGTGGTTGGAGGTGTCAAGAGCGGTGGACGAGCTCACCCACTCGCTGGGCAGGTCTCCCAGTATTGCCGAGATCGCCGAGCAGCTCGAGGTTGACGAGGAGCAAGTCTTGGAAGCCCTCGATGCAGGCGCTGCCTTTACGGCGAGCTCACTCGACCGCACCGTGGGTGAAGATGGCGAATCGACAGTCGTGGATCACATCGGAGACATCGATCCGGCATTCGAGACGGCGGCTGTCCGTGGAGCATTGGCCGTCCATTTGCGGACTCTTCCCGAACGGGAGCGAACGGTGCTTTACCTGCGGTTCTACGATGGCAGGACCCAAGCCGAAATCGCCAAGGAGATAGGGGTCTCCCAGGTGCACGTATCACGGATCCTGAGTCGAACTCTGGAGGACCTCCGAGCCGAGTTGGGCCACGGGGTCGAAGCAGATGGCGAGGAGGCCTGAGTCGTCTCGGGCTCGGCGTAGATCCTGGACCCGGCGCGATTGTCAGGGCTCTGGCCGGATTGTCTCTTCCCAGGGCCGAGGCGTTCATCAACGTTTAAGCATCGAGCCCGTTGGGTAGTCATCAATGAAAACAGCCGGGCAGAGCCCAGGAGAACCCGGGATCACCGAAGGTGAGGCGTTAATTTGGCATCCATGGCCGTCTTAGGCTCCCTTATCAGGCGCCAAGCAGATGTGAACGAAATGCGTCTAGTCCTAAAACCCGATGAGCGTGCACCAGCCAAAGCCCGTGACCGAGTGTCGGGACTCCGCTCCAGCCTGGGGCCTCGCTTCGATGACGTTCTTCTCGTCGTCTCTGAGTTGGTGACGAATAGTGTCCGGCATTCATCCAGCACCAAACCCATCAAGATGCTGGTTCAGATCTCGGGATCACGGATTCGACTCGAGGTCTCCGATCGCGGGTCAGGTTTCGAACCACTTCACAGCATGGGGGGTGGCGGTCTCGGCCTGATGATCGTGGATCGGATTGCTGCCAGTTGGGGTGTCCACACCAATGGTTCTTGCACCGTTTGGGTGGAGATTTCGAAGCTACCGCAAATGGCGACTGGTCCCGACTCGAGCCAGGACCAGTCGCCAGCGCGATTCAGGCAGCCAGGCGGCTGAGCACGTCTTTGATTCTCCGGGTCGAATCGGTCCTTTGATCCTCCTTGATCTGGATCGATTGAGCGGCTTCCGCTCGAAGATCCCTCCCGATGTCCCCTCCCCCGGCTCAATGGGTTCATACCTCTCCGTGCCGCTACTATCCGCGCCCTTCAAAACGGAGTCCGAGGGGTTTGACAACCGCCTTCACATACAGAGTCGACAGAGACACCGAGGGTGTCACCGTTCACCTCGCTGGCGAGGTCGATCTGGCAGCGGCGCCGCGGGTCGAGACTGCCATCGACGAGGCCCTGGCCGGCGAGGACGGGGTGAACATCACGATCGACCTCGATGGCGTGACATTCCTCGATTCGACCGGGCTTCGGGTGTTGGTGGCCGCGCATGCCCGCTGTGCCGGCGAAGGCCGGAGTCTGACACTGGTCAACCCTTCGACGGCAGTATCACGGATTCTGGAGATCACCGGTCTCGATAAGACCCTCCTGGCTGACGGTTGAGGCGCCGGTGGCGGTAACCCGCACCAAGAGGATCGAGGCATCATCCCCGGTGCCCCGGTTCGGCTGAATGGACATGAGCTGGTTGGCCAGGTCCTCGAGGCTCCCCTGGTGCGAGGCCACCTGCGCTGTGAGCTCATCCAGCGAGTCGTAAAGGTCGCGACCGGGCTCCTCGATCAGCCCATCGGTGAACATGACCAGAAGGTCGTCCTTGCCTAGGGCCACTGACGCTTCGGTGCGGGTGCCATTCGGAAAGATCCCGACCGGTGTGTCCGATCCTTCGCTCAGCAGCTCAACGCTGCCGTCGGGTCGGCACAAGATCGCTGGGAGGTGACCAGCCCGGCTGTATCGCATTCCCCCGGTGGCTGCCGAGATCAACGCGTAGAACACGGTTGTCAGCTCGGTTGTCTCGATTGTCTGATCGATGATCTCGAGTTGGCGCGCCGGGCCCCCTACGCCGGCGTGGGCCAGCCCGCGCAGCGTGTTGCGCATCTCTGCCATGTGCGCCACGGTTTGTGAGCCGTGACCGGACACGTCCCCCACTACCAATGCCAGGTCGCCAGTGGCGTCGAAGAAGACGTCGTACCAGTCGCCACCCGCCCCAGCATGGCTCGCCGATGGCATGTATCGAACCTCCATCTCCAACCCGTCAACGGAAGGCAGTGAATCGCTGCCGAACCACCGCAAGAGCCCGTTGACCAGATCGCGGTACTCGGCGAGGGCCTTGGATCGTTCCCGACTGGCGGTGATGGCACTCCACGCGGCGAGAATCGACAGAGCGAACAGAGACCCGACGAGGGTGATCGTCATGGTGACGGCCCGGCGGGCGTCGGTGATGCCCTGAAGTGCTCGGTCCCGTACCTCGTCGTTGAGGTCCATCGCCATGTTCAGCACCCGGTCGACCTCGGCAGTGGCAATGGCGAACCATGACTGTGGGGTCGCCTCGAGTTCGCTGTGGTCGATGATCAGCTCCAGGGTTCTCTCCACCGCTTGTGACTCGGCGGAATCTGCCAACTCGCCGACCTCCGTCCGAAAGCCGCCGGTTAGGAGGGCTTGAGCCGCTCGCAGGTTCACATCCGACTCCCGGCCAAGTAATGAGAGCTGGATTTCCTCTTGTCTGGTCAGCTCGTCGGACGACGCCAGCAATCGAGCCACGGAGGCACGTCTGGTGGCCAGTGATGCCGACGAATCGAGGAGAGATAGGACTGCTCTTCTCATCCGAAGGTCCTCGGCATCATTGGTCAAGAGAGCCATATCGGACAGGGTTTGGCGAATCGGGTCCACCAAACCTGCGTACAGGTCGACAGGCGACTCCGCTTCGGCGCTGATCACCGCGGATCTGATCTGTTCCAGTGGGGCAAGGGTTGCAGTCACCCCGGTCATGGCGCCTTGCTCTTCCTGGCGAATCTCGGCCCCGCTTTCCAGCCACGTCGCGGAGTACACCTCTCCTGTCTCGTCTGTGTTGGCGAAGGTCTCTTCGTATAGGGCCTGATCAACAGGGTCACCACTCGCCAGATAGAGCTCACCAAGGCCGCGTTCTCGCTGCAAGGAATCCAGCAGGGCGATCGATGCATCCGAAATATGTGCGATCTCGACCGACCGCGTCGAATCGCGGGCCTGGTCCAGTGAATCCCTAACGAGGACCACGAGGGTGATTCCCAATCCGATCACCACGAGAGAGGCCAGCGCGGCAACCGTCGCCAGCGAACCGATTCGCTCTACGAGTCGGGGAGTCTTGGGGGTGGGAGAGCCGACACTCACCACTGGAGGAGGAAAGGGATGAGATCATGTTGGCAGCCTTCGGCGGCTGAGGAAAGAGGGAGGCCGGGCCTAACCGGGTCTCATTGCTTGTTCCTGGCGAAAGTGACCAGCGGTACGAAGAACCAGGACCAGCCGAGCAGGGCAGTCACGGCGATGGTGGCGAGGACGGCGGCGATCTCGCTGAGAACCAGGGATGAGACGAGGTACACCGCAGCCGCCATGGCCACCGCGAAGATGATCGTGCCCACGGTCGTGATCCTCACTGTGATTTGTAGGTGTCGGGCCGATCGTCTCTTGACACCCGAGATCGGCGCCCGGATGCGTTGGTGAGCGCTGGGGGCGATCAACAGAATGGAGGCGAGGGCGGAACCGAAGAAGGCGACATTGAACGCCACCAGCTCCGGGTCAGCCAGACGGTCGAACGAAGCTTGGAGGGGGAATATCAGAAGGAACGCAAAGAGAACCTGAACCCCGGGGAGCGTGGTCCGAAGACCTTCCAGAACGGCACGGAAGGCGTCATCGACCTCATTGCCGTCTTGCATCTGAGGGTGCCTCATCCATCGAGATCTGTCTCGGATCCGAGTGTAGGTAGCAGCGCTCGACCCCGGGCCCGAGGCGGAGCTATTCCATGGGCCAGCTAGCCCGCCGCCGTTCAGCTGGCGGGTGTCGGCAGGACCTGGGACGTTGGAGTGGCGGCCTCAGGATCGCCCATCATCACGAAGATCAGGGCGAAGGCGGTGATAGCCAGCATCACGACCAGCCAGGTCTTCCATGATGACACCGCCCGACGTTGCTCCATCGGCTCCGGGTGGTCGTAGTCAGTGTGTTCGATGGGCTCGAATGTGCTGGGGTACATGATCTCCTCAGGCTCGATGCCTTCCATGCTTTACCCGCCAGCAGGACCGCTTAAACACGGGGAGCCCCTTATCGGACGAGGAGGGGGATCTCGATCTCGGCGGAGGAGACCCCGCCGTGATAGCAACGAAGCCGCTTGTCGAACCCGGGAGGGAGGATCACCTTCCCGTCAGGGGGAATCAAGAGGTCGTGTCCCACTCGCCGCCGAGCGACATCTGAGGGGTTGGGCCCGATGAGGCCGATCGGGTCAACCAGCGTTCCCCCAGTGTGCTCGCGCAAGGTGTCGATCAGTGGACCGTCCCCCCATAGGAGGACACCACGCGGGTCGCCGGCGAAGCGCAGAGGGTCGAAGCGCCTGTCGCGGATCAGGATCTTGTCGTCCTCGGAGAACTCGAGGAGACCGTGGTCTGCGGTCCCGATGAGCGCAACATCTGGGGGAAGCCTGGCGGCGAGCCCGTCCCATACCCTGGCCGCCAGCGTCATGGCTTCGGAGAATTGGCGTGAGCCAAGGCCGTTGACGTGGGCCGCGAAATCGACCTGCCACACATAGGTGAGGATGAACCGCCTCCCCGCTCCCGCCAGCTGCACGGTGGCGTCGATCAGGTCGGAGGTGTCCCAGGTGGCTTCGAACCGAGCTCCCCGATAGAGGAGACGGGACAAAGGGCTGCCCTCGAACGTCCCGGGTTGGACGGTGATCGGCTCGACACCCGAGGCGCGCAGTCGTTCCCAGAGATTGGGCTTGGGCAGCACCGAGGCGTAATCGTGGACCACCGGGAGACCTGCCAGATCCACCCATTTCAAGGTGTTGACCACCGCGCCCACCTCCTCGATCCAGGCGAGGTGAGACACCAGCCCGTGTTGGGACGGGGGCAAACCCGTGGCCACCGTGGCCAGAGAGACGCTGGTGGTGGTGGGAAACGGGGCGTGGAGCGTTCCCCGGTTGGCATCACTCATCTCCTTTGCCGCGGGATGACCGAGCTGGACCAGTCCAAGACCGTCGACCAGGAGCATGACGTAGGTGCGGGCGTCGGGAATCGCCGAGGCCAGATCGGAGCGAAGAGAGACACCGAGATCGTGACCGGTGAGACGACTCTCCAAGTCTGTCACCAGATTGGCCAGGCCACCTCCGGTGTAGTCGGGCTTGATCATCACCCAGGCAGGCTATTGCGACCACAAGCAACCAGCGATGGCCGGCCTGTCACCCAATCCATCGGTTGGCTCCGTCTCACGGGCATGATCACCGCCACAGGTGTGATGGACAACGAGCAGGCATATCGGTCATACGCCGTCGAGCTCACCAGGTACGCGACTGGCCTGGTGGGCCCCTTTGACGCTGCCGACGTGGTGACCGATGCCTGTTTGAAGGCCTTTTCGTCCAGGAGGTGGCCCGAGGTGACAAATCCGAGGGCATATCTCTATCGAGCGGTGCTCAGCGTGGCCACAGATCACCACCGCAGCACTCTCTCCCGACGTCTCAGAGAACTGAATGGGTGTCACCGCGGGTGCGGTGAAGCGTCACCTCGCTCGAGCCCGAAAGCATCTCAAGGAGTGGCTGTCATGAGCGGATACGACGACCAGAGAATGAAAGATCTCGCCGACCGGCTGGTGGCCATGTCCCCAGAGCCACCACCCTTCCCAGAGGAGGTCACCGTGACCCAACCAAGTAGTTCGAAAAGAAGTCCTGTCCTGATGTTCGCCGGTGCCGCCGCGATCGTGCTGATCCTGGCTGCCATTCCATTGTTGTTGAGTCGGGGTGGCCGCGAAGTCGGCCCCGTCGGGACCACGACAACCTCGATGGTGCCTTCGTCGAGTGAGCCGAGTGTGACCTCGACCACACAGTCGGAGACGACCACCACCAGCGAGGCCGTCACTACGACCACCGTGCCCCTCGAAGCGAGAGAGGCCGTTGTCTACCTGATCCAGGATCCGGAGAACTCGTTCACCGGGAACCCGGCATTGGTGCCGTTCCGCACCGTCCTGCCGGCCCCTGCGTCGACATCCCCAAACCTTCTGAGCTTGCAGCTGGTTACCGGGGATCTGGCACTCCCAACCGGCTTCACCACGATGATCCCAGCCGAGGTCGACGTCATAGAAGCCAGGGTCACGGAGCATTTGATCACGGTCGACATGAACCAGGCGTTTCTCGACGGCGCAGGCGGTTTGTTGGCCGATTTCACCATGCTCAACCAGCTGATCTACACCGCGGCCCAAGTCGGAGAGATCGAATCGGTCCAGTTCACAGTCGGTGGAGAGCCGGTCACCGCTTTCGGCAGTGAGGGGCTCGACCTCACCGAGCCGTTCGGCATCGGGACCTACCTCGACCAGCTCAACTCGATCCTCATTACCAGCCCGGTGAACGGCGAGGACGACCTTCCGTTGGCGGTCTCCGGCCTCGCCAACGTGTTCGAAGCCAACGTGAGCTACGAGGTGCTTGAGGGCGACGGCACCGTAGTGGCAGAGGGCTTCACCATGGCCAATTGCGGCACTGGCTGCTGGGGCGGGTTCTCCTTCGAGGTGCAATATGACTTCAGCGGAGACGAGACGGTCCGAGTCTTCTGGCACTCGGCTGAGGACGGCTCACCGTCCGACGTGGTCACTGTCCCCATTCTCTGGAACGATGCCGACGGCTGGGACCTCCTCACCGGGAGCTGACCCCTCCCGTAATTGGGATCCCCAGGTGCCATATCCGGCCCTGTGGGTCCCAATTAGCCAGCTACCGCCCTCATTTCGAGACTGACTTCGGGGTTCTAGCCGCCCTGCGTATACTCGCCGCCGGTCGCAACTCGACAGAAAAAGGGCATGACTCCGTACTTCGAGAGCTATCTGACGGTCGGCGCCTTTGCCGCGCTGGGTGTGATCCTGGTGATGGCCATGTTGGGCGTGGCCTCGGTCCTCCGGCCCACCAACCCGACATCCGCCAAGGAGATGACCTACGAATGCGGGGTCGATCCGGTCGGCGTGGGGTGGAGCCAGACCTACGTCCGTTACTACGTGTATGGCCTGCTGTTCATTATCTTCGACGTCGAGGCGGTCTTCATATTCCCCTGGGCCATCATCCTGGAGAGACTCGGGGTGTTCGGGCTCGTGGAGATGCTGATCTTCATCGTCATCTTGGTTCTGGGCCTGGTCTATGCCGTCCGCAAGGGAGTCCTGCGGTGGGAGTAGCCCAGAAGTTCGGCATGCCGAAGCCGGTGACCTGGCTGCTGAACTGGTCGAGGAAATACTCCCTCTGGATGTTCCAGTTCGGGCTGGCCTGCTGTGCCATCGAGATGATGGCGGCGTCAGGGCCGCGTTATGACTTCATGAGGTTCGGGATCATCCCGTTGCCGGCCTCCCCGAGGCAGGCGGACTTGATGGTGGTGGCCGGCACCGTGACCGACAAGATGGCGCCTTCGGTGCGTCGTCTCTATGACCAGATGCCGGAGCCGAAATACGTGATCTCGATGGGCTCGTGCGCCAACTGTGGCGGCCCCTACTGGGACTCGTACTCGGTCACCAAGGGGGTGGATCAGGTGATCCCCGTCGATGTTTACGTCCCGGGCTGCCCGCCCCGCCCCGAGGCGTTGATGGACGGGATCATCCTCCTTCAAAAGAAGATCCAGGGCGAGGACATCAAAGAGAAGTGGAACCAGCGTGACCTCGAGCCCGTCTGACACCGAGTCCACGGTTCATCCTCTGCAGGAGTTCGCCGATCGGGTGGCGGAGACAGTCGGCGGCGTCGGTGAGATCACCTTTGACACCGTGAAGGTGAAAGTCCCGGCTGAACGCTGGGTGGAGACCCATCGCAAAGCCCGGGACGATCTCGGGCTTGTTTTCTTCTCCTGGCTGTCGGCAGTCGACTGGACCACCGATGTTGCGGTTGGGGATCCTCCGGGCGGTGAGATAGTGGATCGATTCGAGATGTTGACCACGGTCGCCGACATCAGCGAGGGAAAGCGGGTCACGTTCACGGCGGATCTCTCCAAGGATGATCCGGTGATCGCCAGTCTCGTCGAGGTCTATCCGGGGGCCAACTGGCACGAGCGAGAGGCCGCAGAGATGTTCGGGATCCGCTTCGAGGGTCACCCGGATCTCTCCCATCTCTATCTGGTCGATTCATTCATCGGTAACCCTCTCCGCAAGAGCTATCCGCTGCTGAGTCGTGAGGTGAAGCCATGGCCGGGGATGGTGGACGTGGAGGGGATGCCGGGATCCGCCGCCGAGCCCACCGAGCCATCCGAAGAGAACCCGGAGGCCTGACGTGGTCGCCGATCAGGACCTGGTCCGTCACCTCTCGGAGACCTCGGTTTCGGTGTCACTGGAGACCTCGGACATGACGCTCAATATCGGACCTCAACACCCGTCCACGCACGGGGTTCTCCGTCTCGTGGCGAGGGTCGACGGGGAGCGCGCCTTCGACGTGCACCCGGTGATCGGATACATGCATCGTGGCTACGAGAAGCTGTCCGAGGTCCGGACCTATCCCCAGATCACAACGCTGGTCAATCGCATCGATTGGGTATCGGGCTACGCCAACGAGGTGCCGTTCATAGTGGCCGCCGAGAAGCTGATGCAGCTCGAGGTGCCGGAGCGCGCCCAGTACATCCGGCTGATCCTCACCGAGATGGCCCGTATCTCCTCACATCTGGTCTTCATGGCGTCTTACCCGTTGGAGCTCGGAGCCGCCACCCCCCTCTTCTTCGCACTGCGCGAGCGGGAGCGGATACTCGACCTCCTGGAGGGTGTGACCGGTGGCCGCTTTCATCCGAACTTCAATCGGATCGGCGGGGTGAAACCCGCCTACGGCTCCGGCTCGCAAACCCGCAAGCTGGTTCAGGACCTCCCCGCAGGGTTCTTCGCCGAGACCAGGGACGCGGTGGACCACGTCCTGGGAGTCGCCGATGAGATCGAATGGCTGGTGGCCGGCAACGAGATCATCCTCGCCCGGACCAAAGGCGTCGGGCTGCTCCCGGTCGATGTCGCCGCTTCCTATGGTGTCTCCGGGCCCAACCTTCGGGCCTCGGGGGTGGCTTTCGACCTTCGCAAGGTGGAGAGCTATCTCCCCTACGACCGGTTCGACTTCGAAATCCCGGTGGGGGAGAACGGTGACTGCTGGGACCGGTGGTCGGTGCGTCTCGCCGAGATCCGACAGTCGGCGCGGATCATTCAGCAGGCCATCGACGGGATCCCGTCGGGCCCGTTGCAGGCCAAGGTCCCCAAGGTGATCAAGGTGCCCAAAGGCGAGACCTATGTGCGGGCCGAGAATCCCAAAGGTGAGATGGGTTATTACCTCGTCTCCGATGGCGGCCAGGGCCCCTACCGGCTGAAGATCCGCTCGGCGAGCTTCTCCAACATCTCGATCCTCCCCTGGATCCTCGAAGGCGTCCTGGTGCCCGACATAATCGCGATCCTGGGGAGTCTCGATTTCGTGCTGGGAGATGTGGATCGATGAGCCGGTCCTTTGATTGCCGGCCGACTGACCTTGCCGTGGAGCGGAAGCCCCGGCCGACCGGCGTCTGTTTGCCCTCGACTGGTGTCGAGGAATGCACCCGCGTTGTGGTCCGGACCGAGGTTGGTCGAGGGCAAAGTCGGCCGGAATCAGGAGGTCGCTCATGTCTGCCTTCCTGACCGATCTCTTCTCCAACTTCTACGTCTCCCTGGCCGGGAAATTGCTGCTCG
>JBBDQO010000100.1:17198-23521 GCA_040905925.1 Acidimicrobiia bacterium
CTGACCGATCTCTTCTCCAACTTCTACGTCTCCCTGGCCGGGAAATTGCTGCTCGTCGCCGTGATGATTCCCTTGATCGGGATGGTGATCGGCTTCGCAGAGATGAAGCTCTCCGCCAAGATGCAGGCCAGGGTCGGTCCCTATTTCGCCGGTGGTCGGTGGGGATGGGCACAGCTCATCGCCGATGGCGTCAAGTTCTTCCAGAAGGAGGACTTGATCCCCGAGCAGGCCGATCGGCCGGTGTTCAAGATCGCGCCGGTGTTGGTGCTGGTGGGGACCGTGTCCCTGTTCGTGGTGGTTCCTTTTGGACCCGGGCTGATCTTCAGGGACCTCTCGGTGGGGATCTTCTTCGCCCTCGCCATATCGTCGTTGACCACGATCGGGGTCCTGATGGCGGGATGGTCGTCGGCCAACAAGTATTCGCTGATGGGTGGCATCCGGGCCGCCGGCCAGCTCATCGCCTATGAGCTCCCCCTCATCCTGGCTGTAGTCGGATCGGTGATTCTGGCGGGGACTATGAGCATGGAAGGGATCGTCCGGGCGCAGATCGAAGCCGGATACCCCTTTGTCATCCTCCAATTCGTTGGCTTCGTCATCTTCATGATCGCCGCGCTCGCCGAGCTGAACCGCACCCCGTTCGACATGCCCATCGCCGAGTCAGAGCTGGTCATGGGATATCTCACCGAGTACTCCGGTTTCCGGTTCTTGTTCTTCTTCCTTGCCGAGTTCGCCAGCATGTTCACGATGTCGGCGATCGCCGTCACCCTCTTCCTGGGTGGCTACTGGCTCCCCGGCATCCCCGAGTCGGCCCTCGAGTTCGCCGGCCCGGTGATCCTGATAGTAAAAGTCTTCCTGCTCGTCTTCGCCATGATCTGGTTCCGCTGGACCTTTCCTCGATTCCGCGAAGACCAGCTGCAAAGCCTGGCCTGGAAGTGGCTGATCCCGCTGGCTCTCCTCAACATCGCGATCACCGCAACGTTCAAGGTGTTCCTCTGATGACCGACACCACCACAGCTCGGAAGGTGCCAGGGGGAGGCATGGCCAAGGGGCTCTGGGTGACCCTGTCCACGATGTTCAAGACCATCTTCCTCCCCAAGACCCATCTGGCCACGGTCAACTACCCCAAGGTGAAAGAGACGCCGGTCCCGAGGGCGCGTGGCGTGATCGCCCTCGATCAAGAGGCATGCACGGTATGCATGCTCTGTGCCCGCTCCTGTCCCGACTGGTGCATCTACATCGAGGGCCACAAGGAGGAGCAGCCACCGTCGACACCGGGCGGGCGGATCAAGGTCCGTGCCACCCTCGACCGATTCGACATCGATTACGCCCTCTGCATGTACTGCGGGATCTGTGTCGAGGTGTGCCCGTTCGATGCACTTTTCTGGTCGCCCGAATATGAGTACTCCGAGGTCCAGATGGGCGACATGATGCACGACATGGATCGTCTTCAGGATTGGCTGACGACAGTTCCCGACAACCCGGATCTCGAGAAATGACGCTCACAGACTGGATCACAACACCCGTCAACTGGGTGTTCGCCATCGTGGCCCTGGCGGTGCTCGCTTCGGCATTTCGGGTGGTCACCGCCAAGAACGTGGTCCACGCTGCCCTGTTCCTGGTGGCAACCCTGGCCGGCAGTGCGGGGCTCTTCCTGATCCTGTCAGCCGAGTTCGTTGCCTGGGTCCTGGTGCTGGTCTACATCGGGGCGGTGATCGTCCTCTTCCTGTTCGGAATCATGATCACTCGGGCTCCTACGGGATACGACGAGAGCCTCGATGGTGATCGCAAGATCTGGCCTGCGATTCTCTCGGTGACGACTTTTGCCCTCATGACGTGGGCCTCATTGGAGGCATTCGGCACCAGGGCGGTGAGCAACCCTGGCGAGGGAACCGACACCGAGGTCATCGGCATCGCACTCATGGGACGGTTCGTGGTGCCTTTCGAAGTCGTCTCTTTCGTTCTGCTCGCCGCCTTGATCGGTGGGATCACCATCGCCCGCCGTGACCTGACTCCTGCTGAGGAAGAGGAAAGGACCCTGGGGTGAGGGAGGGCCCACGATGCTCCTGAATCAGTTCCTGATCCTGGCCGCTGCCCTCTTCGCCCTGGGGATCTATGGCCTATTGGTGCGGCGCAACCTGGTTCTGATCCTGCTCTCGGTGGAGCTGATGTTGAACGCGGTCAACATCAACCTGATCGCCTTCGAGTCGGTGTTGCGCTCCGAGTTGGCCGTCGGTCAGGTCTTCGCCATCTTTGTGATAACCGTGGCCGCGGCCGAGGTGGGGATCGGGCTGGCCATCGTCATCATGATCTTCCGTAACCGCCGCTCGGCGAATGTCGACGACCTGAGCTTGTTGAGATGGTGAGGATGAGTTTCTTGCCGGCCGACTTCGCCCCTCGGCAACCGTCAGCCCTCTGTTGGGAGCTCGGCGCGTGTCTCAGCCCTCAGGGCGAACAGACGCCGGTCGGCCGGAGCTGCCGCCTCGTCGGAGGTGCGAAGTGACACCTCTAGTCCTGGCTACCGAGGCCGAGCACGTCGTCGAGGCCGGAATCACCGGCGGGTTCTGGGTCGACACCGCCGGGATCATGCTGATCCTTCCCTTTGTCGCCTTCCTCTTGATCATGGCCGTCGGCAAGCGGATGAAGCGACAGGGCGCCGAGATAGCCATCGGTGCCCTGGCCATCAACACCGTCTGGGCCACGGCCCTCTTCGTGCTCAACATGACCGAGGGAGTCCTCGCCAAAACCACCTTCGAGATCGCCCGGATCGGCACCGTGGCCGGCAAAGAGATCGTCTTCGAACTGGGATGGGTGGTCGACGGCCTCTCGATCATGATGTTCTTCCTGGTCAATCTCATCGGCCTGCTCGTCTTCATCTATGCGGTCGGATATATGCACGGTGACGTCAGAATTCCCTGGTTCTTCGCCGCCTTCTCGCTGTTCGCCGGTTCGATGCTCTTGTTGGTGGGTGCTCCGAACCTGATCCAACTCATCATCGGGTGGGAGGGGGTCGGACTCGCCTCCTACCTGTTGATCGGGTTCTATTGGGAGGACCTCGACAACGTGAGAGCGGGCAACAAGGCATTCCTCGTCAACAGGGTGGGCGATGTCGGGCTGACCCTGGGAGCGATCATTGTCGCTCTCGCGGTTGGCAGCTTCGACTTCGGGGCGATCAACCTGGCTGCCGCCGAGCACCTCGAGGCGCTCTCCTCAGTGGCGGTGGTTGGCGGTCTGCTCCTCTTCCTGGGGGCCATGGGCAAGAGCGCCCAGTTCCCATTGCACATCTGGCTGCCTGACGCCATGGCCGGCCCCACTCCGGTTTCGGCGTTGATGCACGCGGCAACCATGGTCACTGCAGGCATCTATTTGATGGCCCGGACCTTCCCCCTGTTCCAGAATCTGGCCGAAGCGGCCCGACCATGGATGGTGGCGATCGGCGCCATCACCCTTTTCGCGATGGGCCTACTGGCCCTCGTCGCCGACGACATCAAGAAGGTGCTTGCCTATTCCACGGTTTCCCAGCTCGGCTACATGATGACCGCGGTGGCGGCGGGCGGGTACACCGCCGGGTTGTTCCACCTCTTCACCCACGCCTTCTTCAAGGCCCTGCTCTTCCTTGGCGCCGGGTCGGTGATCCACGCCGTTCATTCCAACAACATGAGCGACATGGGCGGGCTGCGCAAGGACCTGCCCATCACCTACTGGACATTCCTGATCGGTTCGCTGTCACTGGCCGGGATCATCCCGCTTGCCGGGTTCTGGTCCAAGGACGAGATCCTGGCGACCCTCGGTGACGAGGGCTACACCGCGGTGATGTGGCTCGCCATCGCTGGTGCCTTTGTCACCGCCTTCTACATGACGAGGACGGTGGCGCTCACCTTCCACGGGACCTACAAGGGCCACGGCCATCCCCACGAGTCGCCGCGGGTCATGACCGTTCCGTTGGTCCTGTTGGCGATCCCGTCGGCGATCGCCGGTATCTTCAGCATCCCTGGGGTGTCGCTCCCCGGGATCGGCAATTTCGGAGAATGGCTGGCCGTGCGTGAGGTGGCGATGGGTGACCACCACGGTGAGGCCATCGAATGGGTGCTGGCCGGGAGCGGGATACTCGCCGCACTCGCCGGCATCGCCCTGGGGTGGATGATCTTCTCCAGGGACCGGGGGACCCAGACGGCCCGGGACGGTTTCGAGGTTCCGGTTCTCTACCCGCTGCTTCGCAACAAGTACTACATGGACGACCTGGCGAACGGGGTGGTAGGGGGGACCATGGGGCCGGTTGCTCGATTCGTCAACTGGACCAACACCTACATCATCGACGGGTTGGTCAATGCGGTGGCTCTCCTCACCAAGGCACTGGGCTCATTTGTCTATGGGATTGTCGACCAGCTAGGGGTCGACGGAGTGGTGCATGGCCTGTCTGCGGCTGCGGACGGCGCGGGGTCTGCGCTGCGCAAGATGCAAACCGGCCGGGTCCAGCAATACGCGGCTTCCGTTGTGGGCGGGGTCCTGGCCCTGATCATCGTGTTCGTGCTCGTGACATAGGAGAGACTGAGAAGATGGAATTGTTCGAAACCTGGGGACTCACCCTCATCGTGTTCCTCCCTCTGGCAGGGGCCCTCCTCCTGGGTCTCCTGCCGAAGGAAAACGAGCTCTCTCTGAAGACGGTGGCTCTTCTCGCGTCTCTGGGCGCTTTTGTGCTGTCTCTGGTCCTTATCGGTCAGTTCGACTTCTCCGCAGGCAACTACAACAGCTACCAGTTCGAGGTCGACGAGACCTGGATCGGCGCCATCAACGCCCACTACCACCTGGGGGTCGACGGCATCAGCCTCCCGCTCCTCGTGCTCTCCACCTTCGTGATGGTGCTGGCCGTGATCTACAGCTGGAATCACTGGGAGGAGCCGAAGAACCCCAAGGCCTTCCTCATCCTGATGATGATCCTGGCCACGGGCATGAACGGGACCTTCCTGGCGCTGGATCTGGTCCTGTTCTTCATCTTCTTCGAAGTGGTGCTGCTCCCGATGTACTTCATGATCGGGATCTGGGGTGACCGCACCCCGAGGAAGATCCCCGGCTTCGGTCGGGAGGTCGAGACCCGTCTCTATGCCTCGATCAAGTTCTTCCTCTTCACCTTGTTCGGCTCCGCCTTCATGCTGCTGGGTTTCCTGGCCCTCTACTTCAAATCGGGCGAGGTCGGCGAAATCGGCCGCACCTTCGACATCGTCGAGCTGACCAAGCTCGGAGCAGACGGGGCATTCACCGGGGAGTTCGCCTTCCTGGTTTTCGGGGCGATGTTCCTCGGTTTCGCGGTCAAGGTGCCGATGTGGCCGCTGCACACCTGGCTGCCCGACGCCCACACCGCGGCGCCGACGGTGGGCTCGGTGCTCTTGGCCGCCATCCTCCTGAAACTCGGCTCCTATGGGTTCATCCGAATCTCACTCCCCATCCTCCCCGAGGAGGCGGCCAACTGGGCCCCGGCAATCGCCATCCTGGCGGTGATCGGGATCATCTACGGCTCGCTGGCCTGTCTCGCCCAAACCGATATGAAGCGACTGATCGCTTTCTCCTCGGTGGGGCACATGGGCTTCGTCATGCTCGGGATCGCGACCTTGACCGATATCGGGATCAACGCGGCCATCATCGGGATGGTGGCCCATGGTCTGATCACGGGCCTCCTCTTCTTCCTGGCCGGCTCGATGAGCCATCGATATCACACCAGGGAGATGTCCCGTCTCGGAGGCAACATCAGGCTGATGCCGGTGATGGGTGGGATCCTGGCCTTCACCGCGATGGCGTCTCTGGGTCTCCCCGGGCTGGCCGGGTTCTGGGGCGAGTTCATGACGCTGGTGGGTTCCTACAACCCGTTGCAGGGGTTGTCACTCGGGGTGTTCCGGACCGCGATGGTGCTCGGTGCGTTGGGGACGGTCCTCACTGCCGGGTACATGCTGTGGATGCTGCAACAGGTGAACCTGGGTGAGCCCGGTGCCGAGTGGCAGGGCCAGGAATTCCACGATGCGGATCGCTTTGAGCTGACTGCCTGGGTTCCCCTGATCGTGCTGATCGTGGTCATCGGGTTCTACCCCAAGGTGGTCTTTGACACCACGACCGACACCGTGACGTCGTTGGTCAACACCGTCTTCAACTCGGAAACCGTTGCTTCGCTGGGGTCTGGGGGGTGACGCGGTTGGCCGTTCTTGAGTTCCTCGCGTTGGGGCGCCCCCCTCGGCCCTGCGGGCCACTCCCCCCAGGAACCCCCCTCGTCCCTTCTGGCCACTCCCCCCAGGAACCCCCCTCGTCCCTTCGGGCCACTCCCCCCAACGTCGCTGCCG
>JBBDQO010000101.1:0-3937 GCA_040905925.1 Acidimicrobiia bacterium
GATATCGCCCCAGAGGGCGATATCTCCGCGCCAGAACGAAGGTCGGGCGAGGGGGGCTCCTGCGATTCGCTCACGCCAACTCCTGCTCCCAATCCCATGTCTCCAGGTTCTGCTTGATCCGCTGCAGGAAGAGCACTGCCGTCGAGCCGTCGAAGGCCCGGTGGTCCCAGGAAAGGCCCAGATACCCGATGTGACGTATGGCGATCATGTCCTGACCTTCGGGTGTGGTGATGACAGCCGCTCGTTTCGAGACCGTATCTGTAGAGAGAATGGCCACGTTGGGGACATTGATGATCGGAGCCGACATGAATGACCCGAAGGGGCCGGGGTTGGTGATGGTGAAAGTGGAACCGGTCAGATCATCCACCCCTAACTTCCCATCACGGCCCCGGTCGGCCAGCTCCCGGATGGACCTGGCGATTCCGACCAGGCGAAGACCGTCGGCATTGCGAACTCGCGCCACCACCAGGCCGCTCTGGTTGAGATCGATGGCGATCCCCAGATCGACCTTCTTGTGCAGAACCGACTTCTTCTGCTCGAGGTAGAAGGAGCTGTTCACGATCGGGAAGGCCTTCAGGGCGTCGATCGTCGCCCTCGAGATGAACGGGAGGTAGGTCAACGAGAACCCCTCGTCCTCCTTGAACTGGTCCTTGTGTGCCTGGCGGACCCGCTCGACCCGCTCGTAGTCGACCTCCACGGAAGTCCAGACATGGGCCGCCGTCTGCTTGGCGCTGATCAAGTTCTCCGCGGTCCGCACCCGGAGGCGATCCAGATCGACCTCCTCCGAGCCCTCGCTGGCCGCCACCGGGGCGGGTGTGGCCGCCGTCTCACTCGGCGGCGTGGCTGCAACAGGCTGTGGTTCGGCAACCGGCGGCGCCTCGGATGGGGCGGTCACCGCCCCTGCAGTGGCGAGATAGCTCTCCACGTCTTTGCGGGTGATCCGTCCTCCCTGCCCGGTGCCGGAGAGCCGGGAAACATCGATCTCGTTCTCGCGGATCAGCTTGCGCACCACAGGGGACAACAGATTCGGCTGCTTCTCGGTCTCGTCGGGCTCAGCGAAGAAGGCATCGACCTCCTCGGCCGTTGGCTCGCGTTTCTCTTCTTGGACAGCAGCGGGCTGGCTGTCAGGGGCCGGCGCCGGTGCCGGCGCGGGAGCCGGCGCAGCCTCCTCCGGTGCTGAAGCTGGTGCAGGCGCGGCTTCCGGTCCCGGTGCGGGCTCCGCACCCCCAGTCTCACCGGCCTCTCCGATCACGACCAGTGGTGTCCCCACGCCGACGGTGTCGCCCTCGGCCACCAGGATCTCGAGAACCGTCCCCGAGGCCGGTGACGGAACCTCGGTGTCGACCTTGTCGGTCGATATCTCAACCAGGACCTCGTCTTCGACGATCGAGTCGCCGACCTTTTTCGCCCACCGCAGAATGGTTCCTTCGGTGACGGTCTCCCCGAGTTGGGGCATCGTTACGGTGGTGGGCAAGACTGACTCCTCTCAGTGAAGACTGCGGCCGGCAGCGGACATCAGTGTCTCGCCGATCGCCTCGGACAACGTCGGGTGGGAGTGGATGAAGGCGGCCGCCTCCTCGGGCAGGGCCTCCCAACCCACTGCGAACATCAATTCGTGGATCAATTCTCCGGCCTGAGGACCGACGACGGCTGCTCCCACAATCGGCCCCTCCTTCACCGAGACCACCTTGGCGAAACCCTGGTTGTCACCGATGATGATTGCCCGGCCTATGCCATTGAAGTTGTGTTTGGCTGACGTCACATCCAGACCCTGTTCCAGGGCTTCGGCTTCGCTGACGCCGACCTCGGCAACCTCTGGGTGGGTGTAGGTCACCCGAGGGATCGCCTGGTAGTTGACAGGCTGGGCTTTCCCCGTCGCGATATGGATCACCGCTGAGATCCCTTCGGCAAAGCCGACATGGGCGAGCTGCGCGGTGCCCGCAACCAAATCACCTACTGCGTAGAGGCCGGGCTGATCGGTCTGCATCGTTGCCAGGTCGACCTTTACGAATCCGCCATCGAGGACAGCCGAAGTCGTCTCGAGCCCGACACCCTCGGTATTGGGGCCCCGGCCCACCGAAACCAGGACCACATCGACATCGACCGACTCATCGCCAAAGGGCACTTTTACCGACTGTCCTACTGCCGGAGCCTCGACGGAAACGCCAATGTGGAACTTCACTCCCCGTTTCTGCAGCTGACGCTGGAGAAAGCGGGCGGCCTCGGTGTCGGATCCGGGAAGGATCTGATCCATGACTTCGAAGACATGGACTTCGGACCCGACATCGATGAGAAACGAGGCGAATTCACATCCGATCACTCCACCGCCGATGATCGCCACCGACCCGGGACGCTGTTCCCAGTCCAGGGCATGATCCGACGTCACGATCTTGTTGCCATCGATCTCGTAACCGGGGATGGTCCTGGCATAGGAGCCGGTGGCCAGGATCACAGCCCGACCCTCGAGGACCTTCGTCTCCCCGCTGGCGGTGACCTCGACCTTGCCCGGCCCGGCCAGCTTGCCGACACCGGTGATCACCTCGGCACCCTTCTGTTTGAGGAGGCCGGAGAGGCCATGCACCAGGCCTTCAACAGTCTGGTTCTTGCGGGCGAGGGCGGCAGGCCAGTCAAGGCTCGGCTGTTCGGTGATGACCCCGAATTCGGCAGCGTGAGCCACGGTGCTGAAGACATCGGCGACATGGAGCCACTGCTTGGCCGGGATGCATCCCCGTATCAAACACGTGCCGCCGACGCGCTCTTTCTCGACCAAGGCGACCGAGAGCCCGAAGTTGTGGGCGTAGAGAGCAGAGGCGTAACCCCCCGGACCGCCGCCGACTATGACGATGTCGTACAACACTGACCTTTCGGTGAGACTGTCAGCCCGAGCCTAGTTGTGCCAGGGGTTACCCTTCCCAACCCAATGCCAACCCGCTGGCTTCTCATCGCCTCCGCGGTCCTTGCCTTCCTGATCATCGGGGCTGCGGCGGTCTGGTTCTTTGTCGCGCTGCGATGAGCGACAAGATCCAACTTCCCACGTCGGATGGGCAGACCCTGGAAGCTCGCTGGGATCACGCGGTGACCCCGACCGCGGCGGCCGTTTTCTGCCACCCTCATCCGCACGATGGGGGATCGATGAATGCCCCCCTCATGATCGGTGTGACTCTCCGTCTCGTCGAGCGAGGTTTCTCGGTCCTACGGTTCAATTTCAGGGGAACCGGATCGAGCACCGGAAGCCATGACGAGGGCCGGTCAGAGATCCTCGACGTGGCTGCGGCTGTCGATCTGGCGCTGGGGACGGGACTGCCTCTCGGCATCGGTGGTTGGTCGTTTGGCGCCTCAGTCGCCCTGAGCTGGCTCGCCGATCAACCGAGCCCGCCCCCCTACGTTGGGATCGCCCCTCCCCCCGACAAGCTTCCCGACTCCCTCCCCCCGGGATCGAAGCGGATCATCCTCGGGACCCGGGACCAGGTGGTCGACATCCAGGCTCTGATGGCTTACGCCGACCGTCAGTTGATCGATGTTGTGCTCACTCCGGGTGATCACTTTTTCCACGGCCGGGGCAAGAAAATCGGAGATCTGGTGGCTCAGGGCCTGACCGGCTAGTGATGCTCGGCCGTCAGGGCGTGCCGCCGAAGTCGACATCCTTGGTCTCGACCGTCCCGGCCGTCCGCCCCGGCGCCGTCTGGTAGGTCCAGTACAGGTTGGTGTGCGCGATGACCTGGTCCGGCGCCGGCGCCCCCCATGCCGTCTGGTCCTCCGTCGTGTGGGCGTCGCTGACAAGGGTCGCGTCGTAGCCCCTGACGAACGCGCCGTGGAGCGTCGAGCGGATGCACGCATCGGTCTGTGCGCCGACGACGACGAGACGCCCGACTCCGAGGCCCGACAGCACGGTCTCCAGGGTGGTGTCCTCGAAAGAGTCGCCGTAGTTCTTCTCGAC
>JBBDQO010000102.1:0-23245 GCA_040905925.1 Acidimicrobiia bacterium
TCGGGGTGGCAGGAGCGGGGGCCGGCTCGGCCAGGAGCCGGGAGGTTGGCGAGATGGCGAGGAACATCACCAGGACCGCGGGCCCGAGAAGAGAGAAGAAAAGGAGCCCGGGTTCGATGCGGCGACGCAGGAGCAGGACGACGACGGTTACTCCGATGGCCATACTCACAGCACCGACGGTGTTCTCGGGTACCACCTGGCGGCTGATGACCAAGCCGGTCGCGGCAGCAGAGATCCCGACCAGCACGTAGTAGGCGACGTCAGCAGCTCCGGTGCTGATCTTCTCGGTGATGGTGAGGATGATCACCGCGACCAGGGGCAGGGTGAAGGTCACCAGCAGCCCAAACATGACGATCTGCTCCGGGGTGCTGCGGTTGGCGACGAACACCCCGGGGTTTCTCCCGTACAGGTCGAGGACCGGGGCAGCGACACCGGCAGTCATCAGGCCGAGGATGACCAACGAGCGCCGCCAGACCCGACGTCGGTCGATCTTGGGCAAAGTCATGCTGCTCAAAATACCGGGCGCTCAAGCCAAGGTGAATTGGTTGATCGGTTCCGGGATAGAGGGCTCTGGTGGACGGGCCTGCCACGGACCGGTCCCCGACCACCTACGATTGAGTCACAGGACTGAAAGGACCGCAATGAGTTTCATGGACACCCTCAAGGGCTGGTTCGGCAAAGCCAAGGAGCAAGGCTCCGAGCTCGCCGAAAAAGCACAGCCATACGTCGAAAAGACCAAGGACTTCGCCAGCGATGCAGGCGCAAAGGTCAAAGACACGTCGCAAGACCTCTACGGCACGGCCAAGGAGAAGATCTCCGACCTGACTGACAAAGGGGAAGAGGCGGTAGACGCCACCCAGGACGCCGCCAGCGAGGCGGTCGATTCCGCCCAGGCAGCTGCCGGCGAGGCGGCGGAGGCCGTCCAGGAAGCAGCAGGGAACACCGACGACGACGTCAGGGACCAGTTCTCGAGCTGAAGCGCGGCATGAAGAGGGTTTCAGAACGCTTGGGGCACCTGCCCCCATCCGCCACCCTGGGCATCGCCGCCAAGGCCAGGGAGATGCGCGCCGCTGGTATCGACGTGGTCTCCTTCGGGGCCGGGGAGCCCGATTTTCCAACACCCGAGCATGTGGTCGCGGAGGCGGCGCGGGCATGTTTCGACCCCCAGAACCACAAGTACACCCCGGCCGCAGGTCTTCCCCAACTGCGCAAGGCCATAGCCGAAGACGTTGCCCGCTATTCCAGGGTCGACGTCGACTGGTCGGAGGTCATGGTCACCAACGGGGCCAAACAGGCGGTGTTCCAGGCTTTTGCCGCTCTGCTCGACCCTGGTGACGAGGTTCTGTTGCCGTCGCCGCACTGGGTCACCTACCCCGCAGGCATCGACCTCGCCGGGGGAACCACCGTTTCGGTCCCAACCGAGATCGGTGAAGGGTTCAAGGTCACCGTGGACAGCCTGGAGCGGGCTAGAACCGATCGCACCAAGCTCCTGGTCTTCGTCTCCCCCTCCAACCCGACCGGGGCGGTATACACCGCGGATGAGGCCCGCGCCATCGGGGAATGGGCGGCAGCCAACGAGATCTGGGTGTTGGCCGATGAGATCTACCAGCGTCTCACCTATTTCACCGATGTGGCGCCCTCGATCGCGGCCGTGACCCCTCGGTTCGAGAACTGGGTCTTGGTCAACGGCGTGGCCAAGAGCTATGCGATGACCGGATGGAGAGTGGGCTGGATGGTCGGGCCGGCGGATGTGATCGAAGCCGCCAACAGCCATCAGTCACACGCAACCGGCAACGTGGCAAACGTGGCCCAACACGCGGCGTTGGCCGCCCTCAACGGCCCTCAGGAGACTGTCGAGGAGATGCGCCTTGCCTTCGACGCCAGACGCAAGCTGATGTACGGCATGGTCAGCGCCCTCCCGGGTGTTGTCTGTATCGAGCCGGAGGGGGCCTTCTACGTCTTCCCCGACTTCTCGTCCCACCTCGGCGACCGCTGGGCAAGCACCGATGAGTTGGCCACGGCGATCCTCGAGGAGGCCGGGGTGGCACTCGTGCCCGGCGAGTCGTTCGGCACACCCGGGTTCCTCCGGCTCTCCTACGCAGTCGGCGAGGAGGACATCGAGCGGGGAGTCGAGAGAATCGGCGCGTTGCTCGCCACTTGACTGAGGGGCCCGGAAGCGGGTTTACACTCGCCGGCGATGGAGCGAGGGATCAAAGCCCGAGCCATGATGCTCGTCGAGCCCAAGCACTTCACGTTGACCGAGTTGCCGACACAACCCGTTGACCGTGGTGGCTGGCTGGCCGTAGAGGCAACCGGGATCTCCGGCGCCGACATCCAGGTCTGGAAGGGTGAAGCCCGCGATGTGATCTATCCGCTCGTCCCCGGTCATGAGGTGGTGGGCCGCATCGCCACCGAGGGCCCCACCATCCCCTTTCCCATCGGCACCCGGGTCGTGGTCGAGCCCCGTATTCGCTGCGGCGAGTGCCATCGCTGTAAACAGGGCCTGGCCACCTGCGTGAGACGCCGACCATCGAACTCGTATGGGTTCATCGCCTCGATCGAGCCACCCGGGCTCTGGGGCGGTCTGGCCGAGTATCTCTTCATCGACCCCGATGCCCGGCTCCATCAGCTCACCGACGATGTCCCGGCAGAGGTTTCCACATTCGTCCACCCCCTCGCTGCCGGTCACACCTGGGCCGTCGAGCTCCCTTCCCTGCAAACGGGCGAAAGCGTTCTCATCCTTGGCCCGGGCCCGCGCGGGCTCGCATGCCTGATCGCTGCCAAGGCTGCGGGTGCCGGCTGGGTCGGGGTCACCGGCCTGGCCCATGACCGCGACCGTCTCGAGCTCGCCAAGCGGCTTGGCGCCGACCTGACCATCAACATCGAGCAGGAGGACGTCGGGGGGGCGATCGCCGAGGCAGTCGGCCGCAGGCCGGACATCGTCGTCGACGTGACCTCCGATGATCCCGAGGCAGTCTTCACCGCGCTCGACCTGGTGCGGAGTGGTGGGCGGGTGATACTGGCGTCCACCAAGGGCAACCGCGCCTTCCACTTCCTCAGCGACGTGTTGGTGGCCAAGCAACTCACCATTCGCGGGGCGATGGGCGCCAGCAGTGTCGGGTATCAGTGGGCGACTCGCCAGATCGAGATCGACCCCAGGATCGACGACCTGGTCTCGCACCAGTTCCCGCTCTCCGAAGCTCCGCGCGCCCTCCAGGCAGCGGCAGGGCTCCTGGGCCGGGAAGAGCTGATCTCGGTCGCCGTCACCTTCTGACATGACCGAGGCCCGCAGCGGTCCCGATCGGCGCTCGGTCGGGTCCTGGGTCCTCTACGACCTGGCCAATACCATCTTCGCCCTCGGGGTGGTGGGCCGATACTTCCCGCAGTGGCTGACTGCGGTTGACCAGCCCGACTCCGCCCTTGCCTTGGTCGAGGCCGCCGCCGGGGCGGTGGTCATCTTCCTCGCACCCTGGGCCGGCGCCGGCAGCGACGCCCGAGGCGCCCGTGTCCCCACCCTTCGGGTGACCACCCTGATCGCAGTCGGTGCGACAGCGGGTCTTGCCGCGGGCCCGATCACCATGACCTTGATCCTGCTCGGGATCGGCCTCGTCGGGTTCAATGTGGGATCGGTGGTGTACGACGCCCTTCTCGTCGACGTCAGCACCCCGGAGAACCGAGGGCGCATCTCGGGGCTCGGAGTGGGGATCGGTTACATCGGCTCCTTCATAGGCCTGGGCATCGGAGTGGTGACCCTCGAAGTCCTCGGTTGGTCGTTCGCTGCCACCTTCAAGGTGCTCGCCCTCGCCTTCCTCGTGTTCGCCCTGCCGGCGTTCTTCTTCATCAAAGAACAGCAAGGAATCAGGGAGACCGAGGCACCAAGGCTTCGCGACGTGACCAGCCGCATCATCTCGTCGTGGAGGAGAGCGCGCGGTTACGACGGCATGGTCCGCTTCTTGGTCAGCCGCTTTCTCTACACCGACGCCATCAACACCCTGATCGGTGGCTTCCTGACCATTTTCGTGATCCGGGAGCTCGGTCTCAACGGGCGGACCGTCACCCTGCTATTGGGGGTGGCGATCGCGGCGGCGGTGGTGGGAGCCCTGGTCGCCGGTCGCTTCGTCGAGCCCCATGGCCCGCTACGCGTGCTGCGAGTCGCCCTCTTCATGTGGATGGTCGCCATCGCCTCGGGAGTCGTCGCCGCGGTGACCGGGGAAACCGGGCTCGCTTGGTTGATCGGGATCCTGGGAGGGATAGCTCTCGGCTCCACCTGGACCGCCGACCGGGTGTTGATGACCCGCCTCTCGCCACCCCGGCACCTCGGTGAGTTCTACGGCCTTTATGCCACCGTTGGCCGGTTCGCCACCATCCTGGGACCACTCACATGGGCCTTGATCGTGGACGCGTTGGGTTGGGGGCGACGGGTGGCGATGGGAGCCCTGATCCTGTTCATCGGCGTCGGATGGTGGGCGCTGCGCAGTGTGGACGACTCCGAGCGGGACTGGCCTCCCGAAGACCGTCTGGCCTTCAGCGGAAGTCCCGCTCCCCCGAGATGAGGTGCTGTTCCACCGCGTAGGGAATCGGGAGATCGCTGACCTCATTGGGACCACGGACCAGGCGTCTGCCGATCTCGGCGAACCAGGTGTCATTGGCGAAGGCCCAAGGCCAGGCTCGAATCCCCACCCTCGCCCCGATGATCCCTCCCACCACGGCGCCAAGGTTGCTGCCCCCGATCCTGGCGGCCTGTTCGACGGGGATGTGGGGTCGATCCGCCAGAGGCGCCGCGAGAAGCAGCCCGGCCTTCACCAGGTCCCAGGGCTCTGGCTCCGGATCGGCGCCGACGATTTCCAACGCATCAGTGGCATCGATCACCCCGACGTGATCCATCAGCAGGCGCAGATCGGCCACCAGCTCGTCCCAGGAGGCCGATCCCGTGTGCCGCAGCGTGGGCCCAACCTGGGCCGCGGTGAGCTCCACCGTCTCCACCACACCGGCGATCAAGTCCCTGCCTGATTGCCCGAAACAGGAGGCAGCGGCGGCACTGGCACTGACGACCCCGGCCACGATGGACGAGAGATCGGAGTGAAACACCCTTCCAAGCTCGACCACCGTCTCCCGGAGCGCCACAGGATCACGGCGGAGGGCGACACCCACCGGCACACCACGGGGCGCAGCATCGATGGAGGGCTCTTCCTCGGAAACCGCTCCGCCCGCCGCGGCGCGGGCTAGCCAGGTCCTAAAGTGGGGTGTCTCCGCCCGATATACCGGTTCCTCGTAATAGGTGCCATCGAGCTCGCGTATCGCCCGCATCAGCTGAGAGCTGTCGAGCTCAACCGTCTCTATTAGCTGGTAGGCAATGACGGTGGCCTGTTCGGTGATGGCCGAGTACCCCAATTCCCAGGCCCCACCGGCGCTGTCACCCGCAGCCAAGCCGAGCATGGCGCCGTCACCCTCTCCGGCCACCAGCGAAAAGCGGGAATCAGAGTCGCTCACGGTGGGGCAGGGTACCGGGGTAGGCTCGCCCCTCAATGCACCGGATAGTGGTCATAGCCAACCCGGGTGCCTCTCAGTTCACGGGTGGCTCCCACCGCGACGTCATGGCAACGCTCAACCGGGTCGCGGAGGTCGGCTCGATCTGGCCCGGATCACCGGCCGAAGCTGCCGAGAGGGCGCGGGAGGCGGCAGAAACAGGAGCTGACATCGTCGTCGCCATGGGAGGCGACGGGATGGTCCACCATGTGAGCCAGGGGGTAGTGGGAACGGTGGCCTCCCTCGGCGTGATCCCGGTGGGGACCACCAACGTCTTCGCCAGGCTGATGGGAATCCCCTCCAAGCCGATCAAGGCGGCCCGTCTCCTTGTGGCCTCGCCCCAGATTCGGCGAGTTGGTGTTGCCACCATGACCCTGCAGCGAGGATCGACGGAAACCGTGCACCATTCCATTTTCGCCTGCGGGTTCGGCCTCGATGCCGCCGTTGTGCAGCGGGCCGAAAAAGAGCCCTATCGCAAATACCGGTTCGGCTCGGTCCACTACGCCCGTTCCGCCTTCGCCACGGCCCTTCAGGACTTCCCCCGCCGCAGACCGCATGTCACCGTTCACGCCGGTGATCGTGAGGCTTACGCAACTGCCGCCATGATCCAGTTCCGCGAGATCTACACCTACTTCGGGAAGGTGCCGTTGAAGATCGCACCCGCCGACCCCGACCCGATGACGGTTCTGGTGGTCAAGCGCCTTCGCCGCAGACACATACCACGCATCGCCGTCACCTTGTTCGCAGGGAGGGCCCTGGAGTCGATCCCGGAAATGGAAGTTTGGCGCCGGGTCGGCCAATTCGAGTGGAAGGCGGACCCGCCCGTGGAGGTTCAGGCAGACGGGGAAGCACTGGGAATGGTCGATGGTGGGACCGTCGAATGGGCTCCTGACGCCCTCGCCGTCATCGTCCCCGCGTCGCCGCCCCCGCGCTAGACGTCAACTGGCCGCCGAGAACCGGATGCCCTCGGCGTCGAACCGCTTCTTGATCCGGCGCAATGCCTCCCGCCGCACCGTCGAGCGCTGGTGGGGGTCGGTGGTGAGCCGCCCCCTGAGCACGACGGCGGAGTCTCCGAAATCCTGGACACCGAGCATCTCGGCGGGGCCTCGGAGCATGGGGCCGAGGTCGGAATCGTCAGCAAGCCTGGTCAGCTCGTCGAGCATCACCTCCATGGCAGCGTCCACGTCCTGGTCGTAGGCGATCCCGATATCGATCACCGGTTGGGCAAAGACCCTGGTGAGGTTGGAGGCAACCGTTATATGGCCGTTCGGCACGTAGTGGACGTTGCCCTCCAAGTCGCGGAGCACCGTGACCCGGAACTGGATGTCCTCGACCGTGCCCGTGGCTCCCCCGATCGACACCGTGTCACCGATCTGATACTGGTCCTCGGCGAGAATGAAGAAACCGGCGAGAACGTCCTTCACGACGTTCTGGGCGCCGAAGCCGATGGCGGCGCCGATCACGGTTCCCAGGGCGAGGAACGGCGCCAGGCTCAGGTCCCAGACCGTGAAACCCATCAGAATCACGAACACGACGAGCGTTGCCTGGATGACCCGGCGGATCATCAACCAGAGAGTGCGGGAGCGGGAGGCAGCGTCCGGGCCGCGGAGCCCGATCCGGTCCACGAATCGGGCCCCGACCTTCACGAGAACGAAGTAGGAGACCAGCGCCAGCACCACGATGAAGGCGGACTCGATCCACCTCCCCAATGTCTCCTCGTCCATGGCGGGCGAGGGTACCTAACCGGATCGTCGGGTCAGGTCGTTCAGGGCCAGGGCCAGTTCTGAGATCGAGGCTTGTGCCCTCGCCTCCTTCGCCAGGATCGCTCGGACCGGATCCCCGACCTCCGTCTCCAGGGCCGCCCTCACCCGAGCCGAACCGCCATCCGGCGGCGGGACGGGTGCAGTGGTCGCCCGGCGTCCCCACCGCCACCGTGGTCGTGGCTTCGTCGCAGCGGGTGGGGAGAGTGAGGAGCCGGCGGCCAGCACAAAAGCGGGTGCCTGCGCCGCGATCGCTTGGATCGACCTGCCGGGCTCGCCACCGATCTCTCCGGCGATCTCTTCGAGCAATGCCGCCACCTGCTGGCCGGCTCCGGAGAGGTCTCCGGCATCGACCCGGACGACTGTCTCGGCGACGACCCGATCCCATCGGGGGCCGAATTCCGCCCCCGACCCGCCTCCGGGTGCCTTCATGAGCGAGGACGACCCAGTCCGAAGATCGACGAGCAGCTTCTGGTATACCGACCTTCCCAACTTCTGTTGGAGGTGGATGAGCAGAGCATCGATCCCCAGGGAGGGCCCGGCGAGGGGCTGGGCCGCGGTGTCGAGCACCACGGGGTTATCGATGCCGTCCTCGGCGAGCGCCGCGACCAAGTCGGCCTTCACCATCGACACCTCTTCGTCCCGCAGCCGGTCGCTCTGGTTGAGGACGAAGATGAACTGGCTCTGATAGGCCGCCATCGGCGCCAGATAACCGTGGTGCAGGGCGGCGTCGCGGTACTTCTCGGGGTCGACCACCCATACCACGCAATCGAGCCGAGGCAGCAGGGAATCCACCCGCAGCCGGTGGTCGACTTCGACACTGTCGGTGTCGGGGAGGTCGATCAGGCAAAGCCATTCGTTTCCCTGAGAAGGGACCCGGTCGTCGACGCCGATCTGGTCGAGATATCCGGCGAGCGCTGCCGCTCGGGACATCGGCACCAGCGCCTGGGGGTGCGCGGTGGTAGGGCGCACACCGCCGGTGGAGGCAACGTCCTCCCCGGCGACCGCGTTGAAGAGACTCGACTTGCCGGACCCGGTGCCCCCGGCCAGAGCTGCCAACAGCACATCGTCCGGATAGGCCAATCGGGCCATCATCCGGTTTCGGATGTGGGCGACCGGTTCCAGGGCCCGTTCCTCCACCACCCCGACGCAATCGGCCAGGGCCTGGTCGATCATCGGCAGCAGGCCGATGATGGCGTCACGCATTGGCAAAGGCTGACCGCGCCACCACTTCGATCACGAGCGTCCTGGCCCGGTCCACGTGCGGAGTGGGCGTGACCTCATCGGTGACCATCGAGGCCAAACGGTCCCGCACCGAGCCGTACACCGGTCTCAGGGCCCGAACCAGGGCCTCCCCGGCCGCCCCGACCAGTGTTGCGGTCTCCGTGCTGGGGAGGATCGCCCCCAGGGCGGCGTCGAGACCAGGATCGGCCCTCAGCGTGGAGATCGCCAACAACAAGGCTCCGAGATCAGGGCGATCCCCCAGGGTGGACGCGCAGATGTCCTCCAACTCCGCCCACCAGCATCCGATCGCCTCGGCGATCGCGGCATGAGTGGTCGAGTCGAGTCGCGTGGCGACCAGGGCGTGGTCGTGGAGGACAACGTCACCATCGTGGATAGAGACCCTGAGGTCGGTGGCGACCGCGGTGATGACGGTCTCGAGCACAAGGCGGCTCGAGCCGGCGACGAGCTCCGAACCCGGTGCTTTTCTTCGCACCCAGCTCCGGACCCGTCGGGGATGGGCACGGCCGTAACGGGTCAAAGGGGAGAAGTCGAAGCTCGGCTCGACCGGCACGGTCGCCGAGCTCAGGATCCTGTCGAGGTCGGGAGTGAACGCCTGCTCGAGCATCCCTTCGATCAGGGCAGCTTCGGTCGACCCGAGCTCGGCCGCCGCGATCAGCTCTCGGGCCTGGCCCAATGTCGCCCACAGCACCGAGCGCACGATCTCGGCCCTCTCCGATTGAGCAATCTCGACCTGGCTCATGAGACGTCTGCGCAGAGAGCGCACCGCGACCGAGGGCACCGATGGGGAGCCGGAGAGATGGTGCTCGTGCACCACCAAGATGTCGCCGTCGGTGCCCTCCCGCTCCAGCCGGTTTCGGTAGTCGGTCAGCGCCCCGCTCGTGGCGCTGGTGACCCGGTTCAGGACGTGAACGACCGGCGCACCCCGGGACCGGGCCCGACGCAGTACCTCCCAGGGAACCAGGTCGGCGTACCTGAGGGCGGAGCTGACGAACACCACGACATCGGCGTTGTCGATCATGGTCTCGGCAGCCACGCGATGGACAAGTGCGGTCGAGTCGAGGTCAGGAGTGTCCACCAGGGTCATAGAACCGAGGATCGGAGCCCGGCCCTCGACGACGACGCACTCGATGCCTCCGACCCGGTCATACCCGGAGACATCGGCGGCGAGGATCACCGGCGCCCTGGTCGTGGGTCGCAGCGGTCCCGTCTCGGAGATTGCGACCCCCGAAAGGCTGTTGAGAAGCGTCGACTTCCCGGCACCGGTCGGGCCGGCGAACACGACCAGGAGCGGAGTGGCCGGGTTGAGGATCCGGGGCACCACATAGGAGCGAAGCGTCGTCACGATCCGGTCCCGCTCCCGGGCGTGAACCAGACCGGCGGGCTCGTCGCCGAAGACCAAGCCCTCTACAGCCCTGGCGAGCTCTTCGAGCTCAGACGTCAGATCATTGGCCGCGCTCATTGCCACCACTGGGATGAAATTGTGGCACGGACCCGGGTCTGCACGGTGTCAGGCGGTCCAGCCCCCCGTAGGCCGTTCGAACCACACATGCACCTGTCCGGTGCCGGTGGCGTTCTCGTAGTCGGAGAACATCTCGCCGGGAGCGACACAGTTCCGGCCGCCAATGGCGCCGAGCATCATCAGATAGTGGCCGAATCGCCCTTCGGGCGCATACTCGAAGTAGTCGTCCATCGTGTCGACGACCCGGGCGTGGTCCCCGGCCCTCATCATCTCGAGCCGCTCCTCATCGGCGGCGCGGGCGGCGGGAGTGATGATGTGGACCGGGTTGGAGGCCTCGTGTTTCGAGATCTCCTTGAGGGGCCAGAAGGTATGGCTCAGCCCACCCGATGCCAGCACCACCACCTTGCGGTCGAGCCGGGACACCGCCTCCCCGATGGCCTCACCCATCGTCATGAAGTCGTCGGTGTCACCGGTCTGGACCACGGAGACCGAGACCACCTTCTCGTCCTTGCGCAGATAGTGGACGAGGTTGATGGTGGCGTAATAGAGCGGCATGTAATCGTCTTCGTTGGCGTGCGTCGGCGTGCCCAGTTCCGAGCCGAGGGTGGCGGAGAGCTTGGCGAGCTCGGGATCACCGGGGTAGTCATACGGGATCTGGGCCATCCCTCGCGGCAGCTCGGATGAGGTGAAGATGCCCTGGCGTCGCGCATGCGCCGAGATCAGGTGCTCGACGGTGGAGAACCAGTGGGAATCGACGATCACGATCGTGTCCGGCTGGAGACGGTCCAACACTTCGGAGCGGAGTCGGTACAGGCCGGGCACCAGAGAGATCTCCTTGCCCTCGTTGAGCTCGAGACGGGTCGCCTCGTCGAACATGATCGTTGGTGCATGACTGATCAGCCCGGCACCGACTATCTCACCCATTCAGGCCTCTCCTGAGGTCGTTAGGAAGCTAATGAGACTTTAGTGGCTTGCCCGGTCGTCGGCCACGAGCGGCAGGTCGTCGGCAGTGGCGGTGACGATGCGGAGCAATCGGGCCAGCTCTCCGTGCTCGCGCTGGCTGAGCCTCGAAGTGAACTTCGTCTCGTGCTCGTTGAACCGGGGAAAGACCCTCTCGATGAGCTCCCGGCCACCCTCCTCAAGGTCGACGATCACGCGGCGCCCGTCCTCGGGATGGCGGGTGCGAGACACGAGGCCCATCTTCTCGAGGGTGCCCAGCATGCCGCTCAGTGTCCCCTTTGCCAGCCCGCAGTCGTCGGCGAGCTGGCCGGTCTCCCGCTCTCCCCATACCCAGAGGACGAAGAGAATCGTGAACCCTCCCCAGGACAACCCTTCCGGGCCAAGAACTTCCCGTTCCATCCGGTTGCGCACCGCGGTGGCGGCGCGATAGATGTTGGAAACGGCGAGGAGGGCGTCGAAGTCGAGCTGCCGGTCCCCGAGCCGGGCACGAATGTCTCGCTCCGCCTCGAACACGACCTCGGGATCATGGTCGATGAGTGGTCTTGGCATGGGGGTGGTTCGGGACAGGCAGTTTATCCTTAGCTTGCGAACGACCCGCATCCACCATGCCAACCACACGAGTCGAAATCTCCGAATACGCAATTTCCCCCGATCACTACATCGGTGGCAGGAGAGTCGCCTCGCCCAACACCTTCGAGGTGCGCTCGCCGCTCGACTGGGATTGGAAACTGGCCGACGTCGCCCGCGGAGATGCCCTGACCGCAGACGAGGCAGTCACCTCGGCAGTGGCGGCATTCCCGGGCTGGGCAGCGCTCACCACCAAGGAGCGTGGCGAGTATCTGCATCGTCTCGCCGACTTGATAGACGAGAACATCGACGTGATCGCCCAGGTCGAGTGTGTCGACATGGCGATGCTCCTCGAGAGCCTTCAGGCCCGGGTCATCCACCGGGGCGCCGAGAACCTCCGCAACTACGCAGACCTGGCATCGGAATGGGAGGGGCGTCGCTGGTCGTCGAAGGGGACCGACAACCAGGTGCAGCGGATGCCTGCCGGCCCGGCGGTGATCATCACCCCCTGGAACGCCCCCTGGCTGCTCTCCACCTGGAAGCTGGCACCGGCGCTGGCTGCCGGCAACCCGGTGATCCTCAAACCGGCGGAGTGGGCCCCGCTCTCCGCCTCCCTGCTCGCCGACCTGGCTGACCAGGCCGGGTTGCCCCCAGGGGTCTTCAACGTGGTCCAGGGCATCGGTGATGAGGTCGGGGCGGCCCTGGTGTCCGACCGCAGGGTGGGTCGCATCTCGTTCACCGGCTCGCCGGAGACCGCCCGCCACATCGGGATCGCCGCCGCCGGCAACATCGTCCCCTTCACCGCAGAACTCGGCGGCAAGGGGCCATTTGTGGTCTTCGCCGACGCCGACCTAGAGGCTGCGGCCAAGAAGGCGGCCGGCCAGTACGACGACGCGGGCCAGGTTTGCCTCGCCGGCACCCGGCTCCTGGTCGAGGCCAGTGTCTCGGGCGAGTTCCTGGAGCTGTTCAACCGGTTCACCGACGCCCATGTGCTCGGGGACAGCCGGAGCCCGCTCACCACCGTCAGCCCGCTGATCCATCCCGATCATCTGGCACGTGTCGACGGCTTCGTCAGGCGAGCGCGGGACGCCGGTGACCGAATCGTTCGGGGCGGCGAGCGGTGGAAACAAGACGGGTTGTGGTACGAGCCGACCCTGATCGAGCCCAAGTCCAACGATTCCGAGGTGGTGCAACGTGAGGTGTTCGGGCCGGTGCTCACCTATCAGACCTTCTCCACCGAAGCCGAGGCGATCGCCTTGGCCAACTCCACCCAGTACGGGCTCTCCGGCGTCGTCTACACCGGCTCCGAGGAGCGGGCCGAGCGGGTGGGACGCGGGATCCGGGCGGGGACGATCTGGGTCAACACCTTCCTGGTGCGTGACCTGACCGCCCCATTCGGTGGATGCCGGATCTCGGGAATCGGGCGGGAGGGGGGCGACTATGCCCTCGACTTCCACTCCGACCTGAAGACGGTTCAGGTCAACCAGGGAACCGTGGGCTGAATTGGATAACGAGCAGGTTCGGCTGGCGGTCTATCAGTCGTTCCGCACCACCGGAAGGGCACCAACGGCCGGTCAACTGGCGGAGGGTCTTCAGACTCCGTCGGATGTGATCGTCGACAGCATCGTTGAGCTTGCGGCGCAACGACACCTGGTCCTGAACGATGCCGGAGATATCGTGATGGCCCATCCCTTCTCATCGATACCGCTGGGGTTCTCCGTGATGGGCGCCAACACCCTGTGGTGGGGCGGATGCTCTTGGGACTCGTTCGCCATCCCTCATCTCATCACCGAAGAACCCGACGTACTGGTCGCCACCCGTTGCCCGGGATGCGATCGAGCCGGAGCTTGGGTGGTCACCCCGGAGTCGCCCCCGATCTCCGATTGGCTCGCCCATTTCCTGGTGCCGACGGCCCAGATGTGGGACGACGTGGTCCACACTTGCTCCAACCAGCGTCTGTTTTGCTCCGATGACTGTCTCAACGACTGGCTGCGAGCCCAGGATCATGAAAAGGGCTACGTGATGGATGTCGCCACGTTGTGGCGTCTCGCCAGCCACTGGTACGAGGGGCGTTTCGACCACGGCTATCAAAGGCGGGAGCCCGCGGCGGCCCGCGATTACTTCAAGAGTGTCGGGCTGAAAGGTCCGTTTTGGGGGTTGGACGAAGCCTGAAAAAATATTCCGATTGTCGGCACAGGGGTATGGAATTTGTCGGGGGTGGTTTGTAGCCTCGAACATATGTTCGAGAGTGAGGGGATCCCGACAGGTTTGGCAGAAATGCCGCCCGGCCCGCAGCTGGCTGCGGTGTTGACTTCGATCGACCGGAACCGGATCACCGGTTATGAGCGGGTGATCCTGATGAAGGCTCGAGCCCGACTTCGGTCTTGGGTGGAGGCCGACTTCTACGCCGACCTCCAAGCGGTGGCCGAAGCCGAACTGGAATTGCTCCCCAAGCCTGATGAGGCGATGGAATCCGCTGAGGGTGAGATCCGAGCCGCGTTGACTTTGACCCGAAGGGCTGCCGAGTTCCAGTTGGGAACCGCCTATGAGCTACGGGACCGGCTTCCTGAGGTGTGGAAAGCTTTGCATGAAGGTTTGATTGATTTGCCGAAGGCTCGGGTGTTGTGCAACGAAACCATCCACTTGCCCATCGAACAAGCCCAACGGGTCGCTGAAGTGGCATTGGAGCGGGCACCATGCCAGACCACCGGTCAGTTGGGAGCCCGGATCCGCAAACTGGTCATCCTCCTCGACCCCCAAGCATCACAGAACCGGTATGAGGAAGCGGTCTCTGAGCGTCGGGTGGTGCTCGAACCCAATCATCACGGCACCACCAACCTCCTCGGCCTGGACCTCCCCGCTGCCGAGGCCCAAGCCGCCATACGCCGTATCAACGATCTGGCCAAAGCCGCCAAGACTGCCGACGACCCCCGAAGCATGGACCAGGTCCGAGCCGACGTCTACCTCGACCTCCTCAACGGCCGCCACCTCAAGCAGGGGAAAGGCCGTGGAATGGTCGACATCAGTGTCGAACTGACCACCCTGGCCGGGCTGGACGACCACCCCGGAGGACTCAAAGGCTACGGACCAGTCATCGCCGACATCGCCCGCCAAGTAGCCGAAAGCCAATTCGATTCAGAGCATCGGGTCACCGTCACCGAACACGGGGCGCCGATCTGGACCGGAACCACGCGACGCCGACCCACCACCCACCAAAAACGCCGGGTCCAAGTCCGAGACCCCCATTGTGTCTTCCCCGGATGCCGAATCTGCGCCGGGGAATCAGACCTCGACCACACCATCGCCTTCTCAGAAGGCGGACCCACCGAAACGGAGAACCTCGCCCCGCTCTGCCGACACGACCACCGACTCAAACACCAAACCGGGTGGAAACTGGAGCGGACCAAGCCCGGGGTCTATCAATGGACCAGCCCACTCGGCCACACCTACCAGGTGGAACCCGAGCCTCCCTAACAAAGAATTCTGAAATGGGTCAGCGATCCCCTACCAGCTAACCGCCACGTACTTGGTCTCCAGGTATTCGTCCATCCCCTCGTGGGAGCCTTCCCGCCCGATTCCCGAGTGCTTGACGCCACCGAACGGAGCCGCCGGATCTGACACCAGGCCCCGGTTGACGCCGACCATTCCCGACTCGATGGCCTCGGCCGCTCGCAAACCACGGGCCAGGTCACCGCTGTACAGGTAGGCGGCAAGCCCGTAGACAGTGTCATTGGCCAGGGCGATCGCCTCCTCGTCCGTCTCGAAGGTCACCACCGGCGCCACCGGGCCGAAGATCTCCGTTCGGAGGATCTCGGAATCCCGGGCAACCCCACTCAGTACCGTCGGCTCGTAGAAATACCCCTTGCGATCCGGGACCGAGGCTCCCAACACCACATTCGCGCCGTCATCGACTGCAGTCTGGACCAGCTTGGCGATGTCGTCCCGGGAGCGCTCATTGATCATCGGGCCCACTTGATTGGAGCGGTCGATCCCCGGCCCCATCTTCAGGGCACCCATCGCCCCGGCGAGCATCGCGGTGAACTCGTCGGCAACCGCGGCGTGGACCAGGAATCGGTTGGCTGCGGTGCACGCCTCCCCCGCGTTGCGCATCTTGGCCACCATCGCCCCTTCCAGTGCCGCATTCAGGTCGGCGTCATCGAAAACGAGGAACGGGGCGTTCCCACCCAGCTCCATCGACGTACGAAGCACTTGATCGGAAGCGACCTTCAGCAACGTTTGGCCGACCTCGGTGGAGCCGGTGAAGGACAGCTTGCGAACCCGGGGGTCGCGCAGGATGTTCTCGACCACACCGGAGGATCCCCTGGCAACCACCACGTTCACCACCCCCGGCGGGAGGCCGGCCTGCTCCATGAGGTGGACGATGGCGAGGGTGGTGAGCGGGGCGTCGGACGCGGGCTTGACGATCGTCGTGCATCCCGCAGCCAGGGCCGGGCCCAGTTTTCTGGTCGCCATCGCAGCCGGGAAGTTCCACGGGGTGACCATCACCGACACCCCGACCGGCTGACGGAAGGTCATGATCCGCTTGTCGCCGGCGGGGGCCATGCGCAACTCCCCCGACACCCGGGATGCCTCTTCGGAGAACCACCGGAAGAACTCGGCCGCATAGCGAACCTCTCCGAGCGCATCGGAGTAGGCCTTACCGTTCTCGAGGACGATCAGCTCAGCGAGGTCCTCTTCCCTTGCTCGCATCGCCTCAAAGGTGCGCCGCAGGATCTCGCCTCGTTCCCGGGGCGGGGTTTGCGCCCAGGACTTCGATGCGTCGAAGGCTGCCGCCACCGCATCGTCGGCTTGCGATGCTTCCGCCAGACCCACCCCGACCAGGACCTCCTCGGAGGCAGGGTCGACCACCGGTAGCTCTCCGGCACCATCGACCCACTCCCCGCCGATGAAGAGCCCGGTCATGCCGCCGGCTCTGAGTTCTTCCAGAATTGTTGTCATTCTTCTTCGACCTCCATGGGAACAGTACGCCGCAGCGTGGTCCCTTCTTTCCACGTCACCCCTACCCGGTGGTAATAGCCGCCGATCATCTCCACCGGCTCCAACAAGGCGAGCTCCTCGGTGGGGGCATCGAACAGCGTTATCTCCGCGTCTCCCGACCACACGTCGCTCACCTCGCCATCCACACCGCGCATCGTCACCAACTCGTCCATCGAGTCCACCCCGTCGGACTCGATGGCGGGCCACCATCTGTTGTGCAACATCGGATGGCCGTTGACGAATCCCGGGCTCGTCGCCTTCTCACGCAAGGTCACCACCGCCTCGGCGATACGACGACCGGTCACCGAAAGCGTCGCCCCGAAACGGCCACCGCTCTCGAGCCGGGGCCCGGCCTTTCCGACCAGGATGGGACGGGTCATCCAAATCTCGCCCAGCTTCTTGGGGTAGCCCTGGTGATAGCCGCGGACCAGGGAGAAGTCCTTGTCCACCCAGATGTAGGGGCACCGGCTCCAGGTCGCGCCCTCCCATTCACAACGTACGACCACGAAGCACTCCTTGTACTGGGAGCGCACCGGGTCGAGGATCTCGCTGAAGTCGTCGCCACAACTCTGCCAGTCCGCCCAAATCACGGCGACTGCCCCAGGGTCCTCCGAAGCGGCCGTCAGACCCTCGGGAAGCAGGGCAGCCACCCGGTCGGGGTGGGCCCGATATTCGACGGTGAGCATCTCGCCCGAGTAGTGCCACGGTGGGGGTGGGATCAGCGACGAACGTCCGTCGGCGGTGCGTGGGAAGAGAAATCCGGGCATCTGAGGAGGGGGCACATCGTAGATCGCCGGATATCACCAAGAGCATTCGGGTGGGCTACCTTGACCTCGATGTCGACGCCTCTGGAGCCCGACAAACGCGAGCGTGAAGCCCTGAACGAGGCGATCCTCGACTACCTGGACGATTGGTACGAGCAGGCCGCCACCATGTCAGCCTCCGGTGTCGATCTCGACCCATCGGTAGCAGCCAGATTGGCTCGCCCACCAAATGAGGACGGCCGCCCTCTGGGTGAGATCCTGGGGGACATCGAGGCGGCCGGTCAGTCCGGGATCCTCCACCCGTCCGGGGGCCACCTCTCCTACATCCCCAACGCTGGCCTGTACACGGCCGCCCTGGCGGAGTTTCTCGCCGCCGGGCTCAACCGTTACAGCGGGGTGGCGGGAGCCGCTCCGGGCATGAGTGCCATCGAGCACGGAGTGATCTCCTGGATGGCTTCGCTCTTCGATCTCGGCGAGAAGGCTTCCGGCCTCATGCTGTCCGGCGGATCCCTCGCCAACTTCACCGCGATCGTGGCCGCCCGCACCTCCAAGCTCGGTGACGACCTGACACGAGGGGTCCTCTACCTCACTCCCCACACCCATCATTCATTGGCCAAGGCAGCCCGTCTCGCCGGGTTCCGCGACGATCAGATCCGGGCTGTCGCCGTCGACTCCGACCTCCGCATGGACCTCGACGCCCTGGCGGCCGCCATCGACCAAGATCGCAACGCCGGGTGGCTGCCTTTCCTGGTGCTGGGATCGGCAGGGACCACCGACACCGGAACCGTCGACCCCCTCTGGGACCTGGCTGAGGTGTGTGCCGCCAACGAGCTCTGGTTCCACATCGACGGCGCATACGGTGGCTTCTTCCAGCTGACCGATCGGGGCCATGCCCGACTCGTTGGAATCGAACGGGCCGACTCGATCTCCATCGATCCCCACAAGGGCCTCTCCATCCCCTTCGGCAACGGCGCCTTGCTGGTACGGGACGAGTCATATCTGATCGACGCCAACCAGGGTCGTGGCGCCTACCTCCTCGCCGAGGACAGCCATTCCGGGTTGCGTGACATCGCTTCTCTGGGCCCCGAGTTGTCACGGCCATTCCGAGGCCTTCACGTCTGGCTTCCGCTCCACCTTCACGGGGTGGCCCCATTTCGGGAGGCACTCGACCAGAGCCTCGACCTGGCGGAGTTGGCATACAACCGGCTGGCCGGGATCGAGGGCATCGAGACCCCATGGCGACCGGACCTCTCGATCGTCGCCTTCCGTTTCCATGACGACGATCAGGGGCGGGCGGCGATGGAAGCAATCAACCGGGACCGCATGGTGCATGTGTCACCGACGATGGTCGACAACCGGTTCGTGCTCCGCTTCGCCATCCTCAACCGGAGAACCACGATCGATCACATCGATCATGCGATCGACATCATCGAAAAGGCCTTGATCGGCTGATCCGAGACACTGGGTGCGGAACGGCCCTGACCGCTAGACGCCCATGCGAACCGGCAAATGCTTGATCCCATTGATGAAGTTGGAGCGAAGCCGGTCGGGCTCACCGATGATCTCGATGGTGCGCACCCGCTTCAACAACTCCTCGAACACCACCCGTACCTCGAGGCGGGCCAATGAGGCCCCGAGGCAGACATGACGCCCCGCCCCGAAAGTGAGGTGGTCGTTGGGTGTGCGCCGGATGTCGAAGCGAAACGGGTCCGCGAACACTTCCTCGTCGTAGTTGGCCGACGGGTACCAGACCACCACCCGGTCACCCTTCACCATGGCGACTCCTCCCAATTCGGTGTCCTCCGTGGCGGTGCGGCGAAAGTGCATCGTCACCGCCGAAGCCCGGAGGATCTCCTCGGTTGCCGAGCGGGACAGATCGCCGGAATCGGCGCGCAGCTCCTCCAACTGCTCGGGATGGTCGGTCAGGAAGATGAGACCGTGGCTGATGGTGTGCCGGGTGGTCTCGTTGCCGGCCACCATCATCAGAGTGAAGAAGTTCTTGAACTCGAGGTCGGTCAACGGCTCCCCATCCGGCTCCGAGTGGAGCAGGGTGGTGATGATGTCGTCTTCGGGATTGGCCCTCCGCCTCACCGCCATCTCCTCGGCGTAACGGAACACCTCGATCGCCGCCGGGGAGCGGAAGGGCAGGAGGCGATACTCCTCGCTGTCGTCCTTGTCGATCACGACCGGCGTGTACTCCGGGTCGGCATTGGAGATCATCTGGTCGCCCCAGGCCACCAGTTGGGAGGCATCGGACTCGGGAACTCCCAACAGGCGGCAGAGGAGGCGTATCGGCAGCTCACGGGCGATCTCGGTGACGAAATCGAACTCGCCGATTGGCAGCACCCGGTCGAGCACGTACCCGGCGAGCCGCCGGAACGCCTCCTCATAGGTGGCCACCACCCTGGGGGTGAAGCCGGGTTGGACCAGCCTTCGCAATCGAGCATGCTCCGGGGGGTCGAACTCCATCATGGTGCGTCTCGCCTCCAGCTCGTCGGGAGCCATGTCCTCGATCCGGATCCCGCGTGACGCGGTGAACCTGGCGAAGTCCCGACTCACCATCTCCACGTCGGCGTGTCTGACAACGGCCCAGAAACCAGACCCGTCGCTCTCCTCGACCCAGGCCACCGGCTCCTCGTGACGCATCCGGGCAAAGGCGGCGTGGGGGACGCACCGGACGAAGGTGTCATGTGAGGCGAGGTCGGCGTGCGCCTCTCCGAGGTCCTGATGGAGAATGTTGAGCGACATGAGATCGTTAGGAACCAAACATAATCGGACCTGCGTCCCTGGTTACCGTGTTGCCCGATGACCGAGCACCGCAGGATCCTGGTCGGTGATGACCCGCTCGACGTGCGACGCGAGGGCGACGAATTGGTGGCCGACAACGGCCGCAGGTTCGATGCCGGGTCCGCAGACCATCTCCCTCCCACCGAGCCCTCGAAGATCCTCGCCGTCCATCTCAACTACCGGAGCCGGGTGGAAGAGTTCATGACACGACTTCCCCCGGCCCCGACCTACTTCCAGAAGCCCACCACCGCACTCAACTGGCATCTTGGCGACGTGATCCGGCCGATCGGGTGCAGGTACCTCAACTATGAGGGCGAGATCGCCATCGTGATCGGAGAGACCTGCAAGGACATTTCCCCCGACGAGGCCGACGCCTACATAGCCGGTTACACCATCGCCAACGACTACGGGCTCCACGATTTTCGCGACACGGACGCCGGGTCGATGCTCCGGGTCAAGGGATCGGACACTCTCTGCCCGCTCGGACCGGGACTGGTGGATGACTGGGACTTTCGGGACAAGAGAATCAGGACTCTGGTCAATGACGAGGTGAGACAGGAGGCCACCACCGCCGAGATGGAATGGGACATGGCCTATCTGGTGGCCGACCTGGCCCGCACCATCACCTTGCTCCCGGGTGACGTGATCCTGAGTGGGACACCGGCGGGCTCCAGGCCAGTGGTGCCGGGCGATCTCGTCACCGTCGAGGTAGAAGGGTTGGGGGCGTTGACCAACACCATCGTCGAGGGCGCGGCCCCGATCCGGGCCGATGTCGGCGCCCAGCCCAGCGAATCCGAGGAGGTGGTCTCGACCGCCCTGGGAGGAGACTGGGAGTTCAGGGGGATCCGGGCCCCGCACGGCCCCCGATCCAGGCATTACGAACCGGAGGTCGAATCGTGACCTCCCCTCTGGTCGGGCTCACCACCTGGCGAAGGCGGTTGGAGACCTACATCGGCAGCGACCCGCTGCACAGCCTGGCCGACCACTATGTGACGGCGGTGGTCGATTCGGGGATGGTCCCGATCATGTTTGCGGCCGGCCAATCCCCCCGCGACGCCGGGCGGCTGGTCGCCATGGTCGATGGTCTGGTCTTGACTGGGGGCGGCGACGTCGACCCCGCTGTCTACGGCTCCACCCGCGACCAAGCGACCTACGGGGACGACCCGGCCGTCGATGAATTCGAGATCGCGTTGGTCCGCGAGGCCCAGGCCCTGGGCAAGCCGGTGCTGGCCATCTGTCGCGGACTTCAGCTCCTGAATGTGGCTCTCGGAGGGACGTTGAATCAGGAAGTCACCAGTGAGGGTGGGCTCCACGCCCCGGTGCAAGGGGATTCCGTGTCCCTGAATCAACGGCGCCATGAGGTCCGTTTCGAGCCCGGGTCGGTGCTGGCCGAGGTTTACGGGTCGAGTGAGTTGTCGGTCAACACGCTGCACCATCAGGGTGTGGAGCATCTCGCCGACGATCTGGTGGTCGAAGGGCGCACCTCCGATGGGCTGATCGAAGCGGCCCGGTGCCGCGGCGCCTGGTGGGCAGTCGGGGTGCAATGGCATCCGGAGCGTCTGGATGCCGGTCATCACAAACCGCTGTTCACGGCATTCCGCCATGCGATAGAGGGCGGTTAGCTCGGTGAGCCTGGCTGTGGCCCTGCTCCGAGGCGCCAACGTGGGCGGGCACTCCAGGCTGGAAATGGCTGAGTTGCGGTCGGCCCTTTCGAATCAGGGGTTCGACGGTGTCCAGACCTATCTGCAGAGCGGAAACATCGTCCTCGATCCCGGCCGGCGGCTGCTCCAGGAATTGGCTACCGCTCTCGAGACGGCGATCGCCGACCAGTTCGGGCTCGAGGTGAGGGTCATCGTCCGGGGCAAGGACGACCTCGCAGCCGTGGCCGCCGCACACCCGTTTCGCGACGACGACTCCGACCACTCCCGACTCCATGTGGTCTTCCTGGAGACCGCCCCTGCGGCCTGCAAGGTTGCCGATCTCGACCCCGACCGCTCCCCACCGGACCGTTTCGAGGTGAAAGGGAGGGAGATCTTCGTTAGCTATCCCAACGGGCAGGGCCGTTCCAGACTCGGCCTCGACTACTTCGAGCGACAGCTGGGAATGGCGGGGACCGCACGCAATTGGAACACCGTCACCAAGCTTCTCGAGATGATGAGTTGAGGTTGTCGACGATCAGGCGAGCACGGCCTGGATGGTGATCTCCACGTTGCCCTTGAGGGCGTTGGAGACCGGGCAGCCATCCTTGGCCGCGGCTGCGACCTCCTGAAACTCGTCGGCGCCTATACCGGGAACATTTCCCCGCACACTCAACGCCATCTTGGTGAGACGCCATCCGGGCTCGATCTTCTCAAACGTGGCCTCAGCGCTGGTGTCGAGCCGAACCGGCGGAAAACCCTTGCCGGCCAGCGCATTGGAGAAGGCCATCGAGTAACAGGCGGCGTGAGCGGCCGCGATCAACTCTTCGGGGCTGGTCTTGCCGTTGGCGGCCTCGGTTCGGCTCGGCCAGCTGACCGGGAGGTCTGTGGCCACCCCAGTAGCGAGAGTGACGGTCCCGGCACCGGTGGAGAGATCGCCTTCCCAGGTGGCGGTGGCTCGACTTTGCATGGAGGCTCCTGTCTATTGACGTCGATGCAGAGCCTACGTCACCCTCGTCACCGGGGTCTGAATCGACCTAGACACCGACGGTTATCGGCGGCGCCAGGACCTCCCGGATCTCGTCGAGACGCTGCGAGACCACCTGATAGTGGACCCATCGACCCTCACGATGACCGGTCACCAGACCGGACTCGCGCAGAATTCTCAAGTGGTGTGACACCGTCGGCTGGCTGAGACCCAGCGGGGACTCGAGCTCACAGCCACAGGCCGATCCGCCCGGTGCCGCGGCAAGCAACGAGATGATCCGGAGACGAACCGGGTCGCCGAGCGCCGCCAGTGCCCTGGCGGTCTCCACCGCGTCCTCCTCCTCGATCACACCTTCGAACACCGGGGTGCAACAGAACTCCATGTCCATATATTGACACATTTCGATTAATCGACCAAGATCGATGTATCGAAGATCATCGATCTGAAAGGAGCTGAGATGACCATCCGCGAAGACCCATCTGGATGTTGTGGTGGCGGAGGCTGCTGCTGCTGACAGATTCCCGGCCCGGCGCTGCTCTACCCGAGCAGCGCCT
>JBBDQO010000103.1:0-23199 GCA_040905925.1 Acidimicrobiia bacterium
ATACGAGATGTCCCTAATCCGGATGCAGGCGAGCCCCCTCCTCGAGGTCCGGAGCTACGGCGAGATGATGCTGGGCGAGCTCCGCCAGATCATCCCCTCTTTCCTCACCCGGGTCGATCTCGAGGACCGTGGCGTGCGCTGGTCTCGGTATCTGGCGGAAGTCCGCAGCGACCTGGAGGCGATCGCCGCCCAACTCGGCCCTCCTTCCGATGTCGGGCCCTCGGTGACCCTCACCGACTGGGATCCCGACGCCGAGACCAAAATCGCGGCCGCCGCCCTCTATGCGGTTTCAGAGCTCCCCGATGAGGCCCTGCAGCGACTGGTTCGAGAGATGACCCAGGAGGAGCGAGCGGAGTTGATCGCGGCCTTGGTGGGCCGGCGTGCAAATCGGCGCCACAAACCGGGTCGGGCGATGGAGCGAACCATGTATCGCTTCGACGTCAGCTGTGACATCGGTGCTTTTCGCGATCTGCAGCGCCATCGACTGATGACCCTCGAATGGCAGCGCTTCTCCACCCGCCTCGGCTACGACCTCCCAGAAGACCTCCAAGAGCATGGGTTGGCCGACGAGTGGGTTTCGGTCATGGATGATGCCGGGTCGCTCTACGAGGACATCCGCTCGGATCTCGGCGTCGAGGTGGCCCAGTACGTGGTGCCCTTCGCCTATAACGTCCGGTTCGTCATGGAGATGAGCCCCCGTGAGGCATTCCATCTCATCGAGCTCCGCAGCCAGCCGGCCGGGCACCCCGCCTACCGGGCGGTGGCCCACGCCATGCATCGAGCGATCCGGGATGTTGCCGGGCATCGTCTCATCGCCGACGCCATGACCTACGTCGACCACACCGACGTCGACCTGCAACGGCTGGAGGGCGAGCGAAAAGCAGCGCAACGCCGCGAGGCGGCGACGCTGCGTCCCCAGGTCCTAAGTCTCAGGCCAGAGGCTTGAGGCTTGAGTCGGGCAACGCATTAGCGTTGCCCCCATGTCCCAATTCGACGTTGACGCCATGCTGCATCGGTTCCAGGAGCGCGCAGCGGCGGTCAAGGATCGTCCCCTACCTCCGGTTGCCGGAGACGAGCGCAGGCTGTTCATCGAGCAGGCAGAGCGCGATTACACCGACTACGCATTGGTCGGGAATGCGATCTGGAGCGTCGAGGACGACCACCTCGTGCTCCGGATCCCGCTCAGCGGCAGCCAGTGACCAACCGCTAGTGCTCGACAAGCGTCTCCTCATGGTCTCCGGAAAAGGGGGGGTCGGGAAATCTGCGGTGGCTGCCGGCCTGGCACTTCTCGCCCAACGCCGCGGTCAGCGGGTCCTGGCCATGGAGATGGGATCTCCCGGTGGCCTGTCCGCTCATTTCGGGACCGGCGCCCTGGGGTTCCAGCCACGGGAGGTCAGACCGGGTTTGCATGCGATGCAGATGGTGCGTTCCGACGCCCTGTTGGAGTACCTGGCGATCCAACTCAACATTCGTGGCTTCTCCGGGTTCGGTCCGTTCGCCCGCGCCTTCGACGCCCTGGCCACCACTGCCCCAGGGATCCGCGAGATCATCACCATCGGGAAGGCGATTTGGGAGGTGAAGGAGGATCGGTGGGACGTGGTGATCGCAGATGCACCCCCCACCGGTCAGATCGGGTCGTACCTCCGGGCTCCCTCGACCATCGCCGAGCTGGTCCCGGGAGGAAAGGTGCGAGCCCAGGCCGACATGATGCGCGACATGCTCGCCAATCCCAAGATCACAGAGATGGTCCTCGTCACCCTCCCCGAAGAGCTGCCGACAACCGAGACCGAAGAGACAATGGAGTGGCTGGCCGCCGAAAAGGTGATTCCGAGCCCCCGGCTCATCGCCAATCGTGTCCTGCTCGAGCTCACGGATCCATCCACCCCGCCGGGCCCGCTGGGCGAGGCAGCCGAGCTTCACCGTAAGCTCTGGCGCGGCCAGCAGGAGTGGCTGCGGCGCCTGCCACCCGAGCACCAACTCCCCTATCTGTTCGGAGTGTTCACCCCGGGCGAAGTGGCTGCCCGAATGTGCGACGAGTTCGAGACGATCATATGACGGCCACCCTTCTCGTCACCGGCGGCGGCGGGGTGGGCAAGACCACGGTCGCGGCCGCGATCGCGATCCGGGCCGCGCGCACGGGTTTGAGAACCCTGGTGGTGACGGTCGACCCGGCGCGGCGTCTCGCCACGACGCTCGGAGTGACCAACCTCGGCAACGAACCACAGCCCCATGAAGATGAGCCCAACCTCTGGGCAGCAATGCTCGACGCGAGCGCATCCTGGCGAGCGGTCGCGATGCGACATGCCGACCCTGACGTGGCCATCCGGCTCGCCGACAACGAGTTCTTTCGGGCCGCCTCCGAGCATTTCCCTGCATCGCAGGCTTACGCGGCCGCCGACCAAGCCGCCACCTTCGTGCAGGCCAAGGCCTGGGACCTGGTCGTCGTCGATACCCCACCGTCCGGCGGTGGCATCGACTTCTTCACCGCGCCGGCGCAGATGGCCGACCTGGTAGGTGGCCGGTTGCTGCGTTGGATGACGGGAGGGCCGCTCCCCGGACGTCGCCTGCTGTTCAATGCCGCTGGCCGCCCCATGCTTCGCATGGCCGGCTCGATCCTCGGTTCCGATCTTCTGGAGCGTGTCGCCGAGTTCCTCCTCGACTTGCGCACCACCTACGACGGGGTGTCACGGCGCGGACGTGAGATCGAACAGGTCATGAGGTCGGCGGCCATCCTCGTTGTCACTACATCCGACCCTGCCCCGGTTTGGGAAGCGATCAAGTTCTATCGGGAGTTGCCCAAGCTGGCCTCCACCCCGGCCGCGGTTGTGTTCAATAGGATCCTGCCCGAGGGCTGGGCCACCGCGACGTCGCCTGTTGGAGCCTCACCGGTCCTCGCCAACAACCTGGCCCGATGGAGTGCGGAGACGGTCCGCCAGCGCGACGTGCGGGACGAGTTCTCGGCCCGCTACGGGGCCCAGGTGGCGACCATACCCTGGTCGACGAGCCCACCCACCGACCTCGACGGCTTGGCCGAGATGCTGGAGCACGCCCACGGAATGCCATGGGGGTCTTTTGGAATCGAATAGCGGGGAATATCCTCTATGGAATGGCGAGCAGTGCCGCATTCTTCGATCTCGACCGCACCCTGATCTCGGGCGCCTCTGCCTTCCCGTTCGGGATCGAGGCCTGGCGGCAGGGTTTGGCCTCAGGCGCAGAGGTGGGGAGATGGGCGGTCGCCGCCGTCAGCTTCAAGCTCATGGGCGACAAAGGCGGTACCTCCCAGAGCGTCAAGGGCGATCTCCTCACCGGTATCGGCGGCTCTTCGGTTCGCGCCCTGGAGAGTGTGGGAATCGCAGTGATGCCCAAGCTGGTGGCCAGGGTCCGGCCCGAGGCGCGGAAACTGATCAACATGCATCACGAGGCCGGTCGTGAGACCTGGATCGTCTCGGCCTCACCACACGAGATCGTCGATCCCCTCGCCCGCTCACTGGGGATGACCGGGGCCATCGGCACCAGGATGAAGGTGGTCGCCGGGCATTACACCGGTGAGCTCGACGGCCCGTTCGTCTATGGGATCGGCAAGGCGGAAGCGATCGAGAAGCTCAGCTCAGACCTCGGCTACGACCTCGAACGGAGCTATGCCTACTCCGATTCGATCTCCGACCTCCCGATGATGGGGATGGTCGGGCATCCGGTGGCGGTCAACCCGGACTCCGAGCTGGAACGGGTGGCTCACGAGAGAGGGTGGCCGATCGTGATCTTCGCCCGCCGCACCAAACGGGCGGTGGCAGTCAGCGCAATGGGAACGGTGGCGACAGCTACCGTCGCCGGCGCCTACGCCCTCGGCCGGCGACACGGCAGGGCCAGTGCCCTGGCCCGGGTTGCTCACCAACAAACCAAGCTCTGGCGCCGCTGACTCAGATCACCGCCCTCTGACCGAGAAGCTCCTTGAGCTCGGCGAAGAGGGCAGACCTTGGCTCCACCCGGTGGGTGTCGCTCAGCTTGAGGACTTTGGTGCCGCTGTCACCAACCATGTGGAGGAACACAGTGGCCGAACCGGGATGGTTGGCGAGGATGCCTTTGAGCCTGGTGACCACTTCTGGTGAAAGGCGGCCTGCCGCCACCTGGAGCCGGACCGAGTAGTCGTCGCGTACCTCGAGCTCCTTGATCTCCCTGGCTATGACCTTGACGTCGTCACCCCGATTGTCGAGATTGCCGCTGACCACCACCACCGCGTCCTCGACAATGGCCGGACCGAAGTCGTGGACCGTGCGGGGAAAAGCCATGACCTCGACCGAGCCCTCGAGGTCCTCCAACTGGAAGAAGATCATCGGCTCCCCGGCTCGGGTCCAGCGGCGGGTTATCGAGGCGACCAAGCCCCCGACGGTCACCGAGGTCCGATCCGCCAACTCGGCCAGGTCCCGGATTCCGTTGCTGATGGCAGCGGCCAGCGACGGGCCTATCGCCAGCAGGGGATGGTCCGAGACGTAGAGGCCGAGCATCTCCTTCTCGAACCCGAGTCTGATCTTCTGCGGCCACTCCATTTCCGGGATCTCGACGTGACTCTCACGGACCGCCTCCGTGTCTCCTGCAAACAGGCTGAACTGACCCATGTCCTCGTTACGCCGCCGCTCGACGGTGGCGTCGAGGATTTGCTCGTAGACCATCATCAGGCCCTTGCGCGGGTCGCCGGAGGCGTCGAAGGCACCAGCCTTGATCAGCGACTCGATCGTCCTCTTGTTGAGCGCCGAGATGTCGACCCGGTCGACGAAGTCCTGAAGTGAGGCGAACGGCTCTTCGGCGCGGGCCTCGATGATCCTCTCGACCACACCCTCCCCGACGTTGCGCACCGCGGAGAGGCCGAAGCGAATCCGACCGTCGAGGACCGTGAAGTCGCTACCCGACTCGTTGACATCGGGGACCAAGACCTTGATCCCCGTCTGGCGGCACTCGTTGAGATAGACGGCGGTGCGGTCCTTGTCCTTCTTGGTGGCGGTGAGCAGCGCAGCCAGATACTCGGCGGGGTGATGAGCCTTTAGATAGGCGGTTTGATAGGCGACCAGCCCGTAGGCGGCGCTATGTGATCTATTGAAGCCGTAACCGGCGAAGTGCTCGATCAGACCGAAGATCTCCTTGCCCACCTCCTCCGTATGGCCCTGGCTCATGCATCCCTGGACGAACCGCTGCTCCTGGGCCACCATCTCCTTCTTGATCTTCTTGCCCATGGCCCGGCGCAGGTCATCGGCCTCGACCATCGAGTAGCCGGCCATCTCCTGGGCGACTGTCATCACCTGCTCCTGGTACACCATGATCTGATAGGTGTCGGCCAGCTTGTCGGTCAGGGCGGGATGCAACTGCTCGATCTCGGCCCGACCGTTCTTCCGATCGGCGTAGAGGTTGTGCATGTTCGCCCCCATCGGGCCCGGGCGATACAGGGCAACCAGGGCGATCACGTCGTTGAATGAGTCAGGCCTCAACGATCTGATCAACGAGCGCATCGCAGTTCCCTCGAGTTGGAACACGCCGATGGTGTTCCCACTCTGCAGGAGCTCGAAGGTCTTCTCGTCGTCGAGTGGCACGCCGTCGATATCGACCCGCTCCCCGGTGGTCTCCTCTACCAGTTCGAGGCAGCGCTCGATGATCGACAGGTTGCGAAGACCGAGAAAGTCCATCTTCAACAGCCCCAGAGACTGCACCCCGTACATCTCGTACTGGGTGACGACCTCAGCCCCTTCACCCTTCTGCTGGATGGGAACGATGTTGATCAGCGGCTCCGGCCCGATCACCACCGCCGCGGCATGGATCGAATCCTGCCGACGGAGCCCCTCGACCCCGCGAGCGGCGTCAACCGTCTCCCGCACCGCCGCGTCGGCCTCGTACAACTCGCGGAGACCCTGGGCGTTGGCATACCAATCCTTGATGGTGGAGTCGGCGTCCGGGGGCGGAGGGGTAAGCACCTGTTCCAGGGTTGGCTCCTTGCCCAGGATGGCCGGCGGCATCGCCTTGGCGATCCGATCGCCGACCCCGTAGGCGTGACCGAGTACCCGAGCCGCGTCCCGAATCGCCTGCTTCCCCTTGATGGTGGAGAAGGTGACGATCTGGGCCACCCGGTCGGAGCCGTACTTCTGAGCCGCGTATCTGATCACGTCAGCGCGGTACCGCTCGTCGAAGTCCATGTCGATGTCGGGCATCTCCTTGCGCCCCGGGTTGAGGAAGCGCTCGAAGATCAGGCCATAGGCCAGCGGGTCGAGGTCGGTGATCCGAAGGCAGTACGAGACGATCGACCCGGCCGCCGAGCCCCGGCCCGGGCCGACCCTGATCCGATTCTCCCGGGCATAGCGAATGAGATCCCAGACGATGAGGAAATAGGCGGGAAACCCCATCTCCTCGATGATCTTCAACTCGTGCTCGACTCGTTCCCAGACCTCGGATGAGGGGTTGGGCCCATAGCGCTCCCGGGTTCCTTGATCGACGAGTTTTCTCAGATAGGTGACCTCGGTCTCCCCTGCCGGCACCGGGAAATGGGGAAGCAGGATCTTGCCGAGCTCCAGGTCGACCTCCGCTCGTTCCGCGATCCAGAGGGTGTTGTCACACGCCTTGGGGAAGCTCTCGGCCGGGAACAGCTGACGCATCTCGGCGGCCGTCTTGAGGTAGTGGTCGCTCCCGTCGAATCGAAGACGCCCGGGGTCGCTGCGCAACGAGCCGGTCTGGATGCAGAGCAGGACGTCATGGGCTTCGTGCTCGGCGCGCCTGGTGTAGTGGGCGTCGTTGGTTGCCAGCAGCGGGGCACCAATCTGGCTGGAGATGGCGAGCAGATCGGGCATGATTGCCTTCTGGGCCGCCAGCCCATGGTCCTGGACCTCGACGAAGAAGTTGTCCTTGCCGAAGATGTCCTGGAACTTCCCGGCGGCGGCCAGGGCGGCATCGAAGTCGCGGACCTGGCCCTGGTTGCCTTCCTCGCTCACCGAGTCCGGCGCCAGGAGCTGGGGCACCAGCCCACCGAGACAACCCGAGGTGGCGATGATTCCCTCGGCGTGCCTCGCCAACAGCTCGAAGTCCATCCTCGGCTTGTAGTAGTAGCCCTCCAGGTAGGCCTTGGACGAGAGCTGCAAGAGGTTGCGGTAGCCGACCTCGTTCTCGGCGAGGAGGTTCATGTGGTAGCGCTTGTTGGCGCTCCCCAATGGGCGATCGAATCGTGAGCCGTCGGTGAAATAGGCCTCGATCCCGATGATCGGCTTGATCCCGATCTCGCGGGCCGCTTTGACGAAATCGACCACCCCGTAGAGGACGCCGTGGTCGGTGATGGCGATAGCCGGTTGCCCGTCGGCGGCTGCCGCCGAGACCACATCGTGGATCCGGGCCGCGCCATCGAGCATCGAGTACTCGGTGTGAACGTGGAGGTGGGCGAATGACACGGCTGTCATTCAACCTTACCTCAAATCGAGACGGCGACGACGGCCAGCGCCGCGACCGCAAAGCCGACCGTGGTGCGAAGAGCCGTCGCCCGCGGCCCCTGGATCTTCGCCCAGACCTCACCGATCGCCAACCCGGCGATCAACCCGCCGAGATGGGCCTGCCACGAGATGCTGGGGAAGATGAAGGGGAGCGCTGCATTGATCAGCAACAGGAACCCGAGCTGGTTGAGCACCGCCCGGCCGTAGGTCGTGTTGCGGCGGTGGAGGGCCCAACTCAACCAGATCCCGAAGAGGCCGAAGATCGCCCCGGACGCCCCCACTCCGACATCGAACGGCCCCCCGAAGTGGTACGCCGCCACTCCCCCTACTCCGGCCGCCGCCACGTAGAGGCTGACGAACGGCCAGGTGCCAACACCTCGCTCCACCTGGGGCCCGAGCACCCAGAGCGCCCACATGTTGAACAGGATGTGGGTGATGGGCCCGTGGAGCAGCACCACCGTGAAGATCCGCCACCACTCCCCGACCGCCACTGCCTGATTGTCCTGGGCCAGCGCTACGAAGATCTCGTCACCGAACGTCCCGAAGCTGGACGCCAGGTAGAAGAACACGGACAAGGCGACGAAGACCCTGGTGGCGGGGGCGCCGATGGTGGCAGAGCCCGGTCGTCGCACCGGTCTGATCACCTTCTGCACCCCCTCCTCACGGATGCACTCGGGGCACCGCTGGCCGACCGTGGCGTCGATCGAGCAGGAGGCGCAGATCGGGCGCCCGCAACGGCTGCATTGCAGCAAGGTGTGGCGATCGGGGTGCCGGTAGCAGACCGGGGCCTCGGTGGTGTGATCCTGGGTCACGACGGAAACGGTAGAGGTATCAAGTGGTTACAGGTTGGTCCCGGATCGCAGACCCTCGAGGACCCGGCTGAGATCCTCAGGGAGTGGCGATTCGACCTCGAGCGTCGCACCTGAGATGGGATGGGTCAGGCGAACCCGGCGGGCATGGAGGAAGACCCTCGGTGCCTTGACCCTGGTGTTGAATGGGGAGTAGGTCCGATCCCCGATCACCGGATGGTCGATGGCGGCCAGGTGCACCCGGATCTGATGAGTCCTTCCCGTCTCGAGACGGACTTCGATCAACGAGACATCGTCATCGGCGTATTCGCCGATCACTTCATAGTGGGTGACGGCTGGTTTGCCGGTGGCTATGAAGGCGCGACGCGTGGGGCGGGACGGGTCGCGCCCGATGGGGGCATCGATGGTCCCCGTGGGCGCCGAGAACAGGCCATGGACCAAGCTGAGGTAGGTGCGACCGATCCTTCTCGCCGCCAGGTCTGCCTTCAACGCGAGATAGGAGTCCTGGGTCCGGGCCACGATCAGGGTGCCCGAGGTCTCTTTGTCGAGGCGGTGGATCAGGCCCCAACGGCCCGGCTCCCCCACCCCCTCCAGCTCGGGGTAGCGATTGAGGAGCCCGGCGGCGAGGGTCCCGGCTCTTGTCCCCGATCCCGGATGGACCACGACACCGCTTGGCTTGTCGACCACCAAGAGGGCCTCGTCCTCGTAGAGGACCTCGAAGACGACTTCTTCTGGTTGGAGGCCGACCTCAGCCGCTGGGTGTGGTGTCTCGATCATGGACCCGGTGTGCACCCTGTCTCGAGGGCGGGCCGGGCGCCCATCGAGGAGCACCCCGCGTTCCAGTAGCTCGCGGGAGACAAAGCGGCTCACCCCAAGCAGCGAGGACAGTGTCTTGTCCACCCGGGCCCCATCGAGTGTCGCCGGCACTTCGAGGGTCAGCGTGTCCGCCACGACTGAACCAATAGCAGGACGACAGCGATCGTGATCGACATATCGGCGAAATTGAAGGTCGGGATCCACCACAGGTTGACCCAGTCGATGACCTTGCCGTCGAGAAGACCGGGGCCCCGGAAAATCCGATCGACGAGATTCCCGATGGCTCCGCCGATGATCAGGCCGAAGGCCACCACCTCGAGACCGGGTCGGGCGTGACGCAATGCCCATAACAACCCCGCCGTCACTCCCACGGCGGCCACCCCCAGGATCGGCCCGGCATTCTGGAGGGAGCCGAAGGCAGCGCCAGGGTTTTCGGTGTAGGTCAAAGTGAGGAACCCAGGAATGATCTCGAGCGGGTTGCCCACGAACCGGATCGACGCCCAACGTTTGGTCATTGCGTCCGCCAGGACGACGAAAGTCGCGATTCCGATCGCGAGGGCGTAGCGCCGGGTCAACTCTTGCGAGCGCAGTCGACGCAGAGGGTCACATAGGGCAGGACATCGAGACGGGCCATCGGAATCGGTTTCCCACAGCTCTCACAGATCCCGTAGGTCCCCTTCTCGATGTTGTCGAGTGCCCGCTCCACTTTCCCCAACAGGTCGACCGTGTTCTGCTCGATGGAGAGCTCCTTCTCGTACTCGAATTTCATCGAGCCCGCCTCGGCGTTGCCGGGATCAGGGCTGCGATCCGAGGAGCTCTCGGTCAGTCGGGCCTCCTCGAGTTCGAGCTCGTAGTCCAGGATCATCGCCTGGAGCCGGTCACGCTCGTCCTCGAGACGTTTCCGATACCGCTCGACCGTTGATTTGGCGAGATTTCTGGCCACCACTCAACCTCGTGAAGGGCGGGAACCTTATCAATTCCCTCGTTCTACGTCACAGGAGGGCCGAGACCCTACGATTCCCGGTCCCGGACACCCGAAAGACTGCGTGCATTGACCAACGAGACCGGATTCCAAAGGGTCGACCCTGCGGTCGACATCCCCCGACTGGAAGAGGCGGTGCTTTCCCTGTGGCGTGAGACCGATGCGTTCGCCGAATCGGTCCGTCGCCGCCCTGCTGATCGTGAGTACGTATTCTACGACGGCCCGCCCTTCCCCACGGGCAGCCCCCACTACGGCAACTTGCTGGCCGGCGTCATCAAGGACATGGTCCCCCGCTATTGGACGATGAGGGGATACCGGGTCGAGCGCAGATTCGGGTGGGACACCCACGGCCTCCCCATCGAGATGGAGGTCGAGAAGCAACTCGGCATCTCCGGGCCCCGTCAGATCGGCGATTACGGGATCGACCGCTTCAACGAGGCTTGCCGGATCGGAGTCCAGGCCAACACCGAGGCGTGGGAGGCGCTGACCGAGCGGATCGGGCGTTGGGTCGACTTCGAGAACGACTACAAGACGATGGACCCCGAATTCATGGAGACCGTCTGGTGGGTCTTCAAACAGCTCTGGGACAAGGGCCTCGTCTATCAGGATTTCAAAGTCCTTCCCTACTCCTGGGGCGCAGCAACGCCACTGTCCAACTTCGAGGCCAACCTCGACTACCGAGACGTCGAAGACCCTTCGATCACAGTCCGACTCGAGGTGCTCGACGGCAACGCCGCGGTCGAATCCGGCGACTTCCTTCTCATCTGGACCACAACCCCATGGACCTTGCCCGGCAACTTGGCTGTGGCGGTTGGGGAGGACCACGAATACCTGCGGATCGCCGACAACGGGGAGCACTACTGGATCGCCGCGGAGCGGGTCACAACGGTTTTCGGAGACCATTCAGAGACCGTGGCGCGGGCCAGCGGCCGGGAATTGGTTGGAGTCTCCTACCAACCACCATTCGACTACTTCGCCGACCGTCGGGACCAGGGCGCATTCCGCACCATCGCCTCCGAAGACGTATCCGTCGATGAGGGCACCGGGCTGGTCCACATGGCTCCCGCCTATGGCGAAGTCGACTTCCTCTCCCTGCAGAAAGCGGGCATCGAAGTCCTGGTCGACCCGGTGGACGCCGGCGGCTCGTTCACCGAAGAGGTGCCCGATGTGGCCGGTCAGAACGTCAAGGAGGCCGACTCCAAGCTGATCGAGCTCTTGAAGGCCTCAGGCAAGCTCGTTCATTCCGCGCGAATCGTCCATTCCTACCCCTTCTGTTACCGGACCGAGACGCCCCTGATCTACAAGGCGATACCGACCTGGTTCGTCGCGGTGGAGCAGCTCCGTGACCGAATGGTGGAGCTCAACGAAACCGTGCATTGGGTTCCCGAGTACGTCGGTTCCAAGCGATTCGGGAACTGGCTGGCCAATGCCCGCGATTGGGCGATCAGCCGCAACCGCTATTGGGGCTCGTGCATTCCGGTGTGGGTCTGCGACTCCTGTGCTGAGCAGGTCGCAATTGGATCGGTCGACGAGTTGGAGAAGCTCTCCGGTCAGCGCCCGGACGACCTTCATCGGCATTTCATCGACCAGATCACCTGGCCGTGTGCCAATTGCGAGGGTGTGATGAGCCGGATCCCCGAGGTCCTCGACTGCTGGTTCGAATCGGGCTCGATGCCGTACGGGATGGTCCACTACCCGTTCGAGAACACCGAGCGTTTCGAAGCCACCTATCCGGCGAAGTTCATCGCCGAGGGTCTCGACCAGACGAGGGGCTGGTTCTACACCCTGATGGTGCTTTCCACTGCATTGTTCGACCGACCCGCTTTCGAGAACTGTGTGGTCAACGGGCTGATCCTGGCCGAGGACGGAAGCGGGAGGAAGATGTCGAAGAGCCTGAAGAACTACACCGACCCCTCCGAGATCTTCGACCACTACGGCGCCGATGCCCTGCGGGCCTTTCTCATCAACTCCCCTGTCCTGCGAGCCGAGCCGCTCCGTTTCAGCAAGGAGGGGGTGGCCGATGTGGTGCGGACGGTTCTCTTGCCACTGTGGAACACCTACAGCTTCTTCACCACCTACGCCGAAGCCGACGGGATCGCCATGGCCGACTTCGGCGCAGCTCCCCCGGCCGACCAGCGCCCGGAAATGGATCGCTGGATCCTGTCGGTGTTGCAGAGCCTGGTCGAGGAGGTGAACACCCAGATGGAGGGCTATTACCTGTACAACGTGGTGCCCCCGATCCTCGGGTTCATCGACTACCTAACCAACTGGTACGTGCGACGAACCCGCCGCAGATTCTGGAGAGCAAGAGGTGAATCGAAAGAGGCCGACAAGGACAAACTCGCGGCCTTCGCCACCCTCTATGAGGTCTTGACCACCTTTGTCGAGGTGCTGGCCCCCATCCTCCCCTTCATCAGCGAGCACCTCTATCAGGATCTCGTCGCCCGACACGACCCCGCCGCAGTCCGCAGCGTTCATCACCGTGACTTCCCCGAGGCAAAGGAGTCTCTGATCGACACCGAGTTGGAGGGCTCGATGGCGGTCGTCAGAGAAGTCGTTCGCCTCGGCCGCAACCTGAGAAAGCGGGAGGGACATCGGGTTCGCCAGCCTTTGGCCGGTCTCACCGTCCTCAGCCACGACCCCGAGATCGCGGCAGCCGTCAAGGCCCACGGCGACATCATCTCCGAGGAGCTCAATGTGAAGCAGGTGACGGCCACCGGCGACGAAGCCGCTTTGGTCCATCTCTCGGCGAAGGCAAACTTCAGAAAGCTGGGACCGGAGTTGGGATCCAAGATGCAGACCGTGGCAGCGGGGATTGCCGCACTCACCGCCTCCGACCTCGAACAGATCCTGGAAGGCGGATCGATGGAGGTTGCCGGCCACCGAGTCGCCCTCGAAGACCTGATCGTGGAGAGGACACCGATCGACGGTGTGATCGTCGAGACCGGCGTCGACTTCGCCTGCGCCCTCGACACCACTCTCGACGAGACGTTGGTATTGGAGGGCGTCGCTCGTGAGATCGTGAGCCGGGTGCAACGACTCCGCCGGGAAGCGGGTCTCGTCGTGACCGATCGGATCGCCCTCACCTGGAGCAGCGCCGATCCGGAGGTGGCGGGTGCTTTCGCCACCCACCACGACGTCATCGCCGGAGAAGTGCTGGCGAGATCGGTGACGCCCTCCAGCTCACCTGTGGGCGGAGAATTCGATCTCGATGGTCGCCCCGTTTGGCTCTCCATCGAGCCCGCCGACTAAGGGGCCCCGCTCAGTCGGGCTCTTCGGACTCCCCGTCGTCATCGTCCTCGTCGTCCTCGTCGTCCTCGTCGTCCTCGTCTTCTTCGTCGTCGTCGTCGTCTTCTTCGTCGTCCCCGGCGCCCTGGTCCGAATCGTCTTCCATGCCTTCCTCGGTCTCGAGGTCGGCATCAGACTCGGTCTCCGAGCCGAGGTCGGCGCTCTCATCTGGGATCGTCTCGTCGATCTCGGTGGTGTCGAGGTCCAACTCGGCCGTCTCCCCCTGCTCCGCTCCGACACCCTCGGTCTCTGGGGTCATCTCGTTAGCACCCATCATCTCGGCAAAAGCCTGTTCGGCCCCGTTGCCCGCCTCGTCGACGATCACTTCCAGATCGTGGCTTTCCTCGGTCAGGGCATCAAGATCGGCGGAGCCGATCGAGGAGTCCATCTCATCGAGCTTGTCGGCAACAGTGGTGGCCAGAACCGCAAGCTGGTTTCTGACACTGGCGACCATGATGCTCAACTCCGCCATCTCCGCTCTGGCGGCCTCCCGCCGTTGCTCGCGGTCGGCCTCGAACGAGTCGACCTCGGTCCGAGCCTCGCTCAGCGTGCGCTCCGCCTCCCCACGGGCATCTTCCAGCAACCGATCGGTTTCGGCGCGGGCATCTTCCAGCAACCGATCGGCTTCGGCGCGGGCCTCCTCCAATGTGCGATCGGCTGCCTGCTGGGCCAGGATGAGCACCCGGCCCACCGAAGCCTCGTCGCCACCGCCACCGCCACCGCTTCCCTTGGCCTGCTCCAACTCGGCGATCTTGGCCTTGGCGGCAGTCAACTCGCCATGGAGATCGCGCAGCGCCACCACGATCTCGTCGAGGAAATCGTCCACCTCGTCGAGGTCGTAGCCACGGAGGGCGGTTGAAAACGTCTTGTGCTCGATATCGGACGATGTGATTGGCATCAATGAACCTCTCAGGTTGGCTTTGAGGATACGAAACGCGCCCTCCGACTCCAAGAATCACCCGGCATTGGCCAGGATCCTGATCAGGATGTTGATTCCCAAGAGCAACACGATCGGAGTCAGGTCGAGCATGCCACCACCCAGTCGGAGGGGTGGGATCACCCTTCGCAGAGGGAGGATCACCGGATAGATGATCCGGTCGAGGAATATCGAAACCCGCCCCAACGGATGGGTAGACGAGGTGGGGATCCAGGAGAGGATCACCCATGCCAGGACCGCATAGAAATACACCTGGAGGATCAGGATGATGATTCCGATGGGGTCCAAGGTCAGTCGTCGAGGTCGTCGATCTCGTAGGCCCCCAGCGTCGTCAAACGACGCTTCTCGTCCCGGCTCAGGATGACCCTCGGCGGGAGCACGAGCACCAGACCGTCTCCCACCTTCCGCATCGAACCGTCGAGGGCATAGATGAGCCCCGAGCAGAAATCGACGACGCGCCGCACCAGGTCGGGAGTGGCCCTCCTCATGTCGAGAACCACGGGCGTCCGGTCACGCACCCGATCGGCCAGGATGCGGGCATCTCCGAACTCTTCGACCACCAGGATGTCTGACTGAACTTCGACGGGTCGCACCAGGCCGATGGTATCGGATGAGCTGGCGCGACTCTGCGGGCGGGTGGCGGCACGGGCCGTGGGAGGCGGCTCGACTCTGCGACTCTGCGGAATCACCTCAACAGGGCGCCGGGTGGCCTCTTCAACGACGCCGTTCGGTGGCCGCTCGGCGGCCTCATCGTCGAGTTGGTCCTCGTCAACCAATCCCAGATAGACGAGAGCTTTCGAAAAGAGTGACATTCACCCACTCCAGGGTCAGGTTCGGGAGCCAAAGATAGCCCGTCCGACACGGATCAACGAGGCACCCTCCTCGATCGCTATCTCGAAATCGTCGGTCATCCCCATCGACAACTCCTTGACCTGGCCGTGAAGCTCCATGAGCTGATCCCTGATCAGGCGCAGCTCCCGGAAATGGGGGCGCATCTCCTCGGGGTCGTCGCTGAGCGGTGGAATCGCCATCAATCCCCGCACCTCGACACCGAGGCCGAGGAGTGTCTCGAGCAGCGCCGTCACCTCGTCGAACTCGACGCCGGCCTTCTGTGGCTCCGAGCCGGTGTTGACCTGGATCAGCACCGGCGGGGCAAGACCGATCCCCTTGGCCCAGGAGAACGCCAGGGACTCGCGGTCCATGGAATGCAGCAAATGGGTGATGGGACGTACGAGACGGGTCTTGTTGGTCTGAAGTGCCCCGACGAAATGCCATCTGATGTCGTCGGGGAGGACTGCGGCCTTCTCCGCCATCTCCTGGGCCCGGTTCTCACCGAAGTCCCGATGGCCTGCCTCGTATAGAGCGCCGATGTCGGACACGGGTTTCGACTTGGATACGGCAACCAACGTGATCTCGGATGGTGCCCGGCCACAACGATGGGCGGCGTCCTCGATCCGGTTGAGAACCTCCTTATAGCTCACGGGAGCCATCCGATCGTGGCCAACCGCGCCGACGTCTGATCCCTCCGGTAACTGAACCAACCGGGTTGATGCAGCGTGCAAGCACCGGCCGTCCAGACCTCGAGGTCGCCCAATTCGGACACGATCGAGGACGCCAGATCGACCGAGCCGGTGCCCCAGGAGGTCACGGACCTGTGCTCGTCGAAATCTGACGCAACCTCCTCACCGACCTCGAAGCAACAGGGACCTATCCCGGGACCGACCGCGGCACGGGTCGGGGCATGACCGGCTTCGACCATCTCGTGCCGGAGTCGGGTCACCAAACCGGCCTTGGCCCCCCGCCACCCGGCATGGGCCACCCCCACGGCGTCGGACGCATGGAGGACAATCCCGAAGCAGTCTGCGGTGAAAACGACCAACGGCAGGCCGGGAACAGTCGACCAGAGGCCGTCACCATCTCCGGTCTCACCCGGGCGGTCGACGCGGTGGACGACATTCCCGTGGACCTGACGGGCCGACGCCCACTCACCCGACAAGCCCAAAGTGGCGGACACCACGGCGCGGGACCTTTCATCCAGCCGTTGGTCACCGTCCCCGGCTTCGGTGAATGCCACCCCGCCCATACCGGGGGGTCGGATCATCCCTGGACGAAAGTCGGGATGTCGAGTGCGTCTTCGTCGTAGTCGGAGAGGATCGGAGTCCGGGTGGAACGGCCGCCGCTGCTTCGTTGGCCGCGACGGAGCTCAAACCCGGCGGCGATCACGGTGATCTTCATCTCCTGATCGAGGTCGTCGTCGACGATCGCCCCGAAGATGATGTCGGCGTCTTCGTGGGCGTGGTCTGAGATCACGCGGGCCGCCTCGGTGGCCTCGTGCAGCGTCATCTCCGATGGGCCCGCCACCGAGAGGAGGACGCCCTTTGCGCCTTCCATGGAGGTCTCGAGCATCGGGCTGGAGATCGCCCGCTCCGCGGCCTGCTTCGCCCTGTTCTCACCGGTCGCTCGCCCGATTCCCATCACCGCCGTCCCGGCGTCGGCCATGATCGTGCGCACATCGGCGAAGTCGACGTTGATCAACCCAGGGGTGGTGATCAGATCGGTGATCCCGGTGACCCCGCTCATCAACACATCGTCGGCAAGCCGGAACGTCTCGGCAATCGGCGCACTGGGATCTCCCACGTCGAGGAGTCGATCGTTGGGGATCACGATCAGGGTGTCGACTGCATCTTTGAGCGCTTCGATTCCTTGCTCGGCGTAGACCGCCCGACGCCTTCCCTCGAACCCGAACGGCCTGGTGACGACGCCCACGGTGAGGGCGCCGACGGAACGTGCCACTTCGGCAACAATCGGAGCGCCACCGGTCCCGGTGCCACCGCCTTCCCCGGCAGTGATGAACACCATGTCCGAGCCCTTAAGGGCGTCCTCCAGCTCGGCACGGTGCTCCTCTGCAGCCGCCCGGCCGATCTCGGGGTTGGCACCCGCACCCAGGCCCCTGGTGACCTCACGCCCGATGTCGAGTTTGACATCGGCGTCACTCATGAGAAGCGCCTGGGCGTCGGTGTTGAGCGCGATGAACTCCACGCCACGCACCCCGGCCTCGACCATTCGGTTGACGGCGTTGACTCCACCGCCACCGATTCCTACCACTTTGATCACGGCCAGATAGCCGCCACTCGATGAACTCACAGGTACCTCCAAGGGGAAATCGAAAGCTGAAGTAGAGGTTTAATGCTCGCCCCGGGGTAAGTAAACCCCCAACCTCTAAGCCTCAAGTACACCTTCAAGGTTTTCATGGCGGCGACGTCAGGGCAGGATGGGCCGGCGCGATCAGGATCAAAGTCGATCCCTGGGCCGGCTGCTCGGCGAGTAGGGCGGTGAGACTGCGGGCCTTGGCATCCATGTCGACCGCTCTCCCCAATCGCACCTCGTACCCCGACACCTGCCCCCAGAACTCACCGTTCACCCTCATCCTGATCGTGGTTCCCACCCGGATTTCCTCGGGTAGACCGGCGACAAACTCCAGTGCGCCGAGAACGTCTCGTGACGAGTCGCTCTCGGCGAGGGGAACCTCGGGCAACTGAATCCAGGCCATGGTGTCATCGGGATTCTCGGGTGAGGGCAGGGCAACCCCGTCAATTGCGTGATGGGCCCAACCACCGGCCGTCTCCACCCAGGCCAGTGCCACCCGCTCCTCGACCCGGACTATCAGACGATCGGGCCAGTCGCGCACCACAGAGGCCTTCTTGACCCAGGGGTCGGCTTGCAGGGCTCGTTCCACCCTTCCCGGCTGAACCAAGATCATCGGGGTTCCGGCGACCACCCCGAGATCTGCCAACGTGCCATAGGTCTCGCTGGAGAAGACCCCGGTGGTGACCACCTCGTCGACACTGAGCCACGGGGAGAGCAGGACCCAGGCCGCGGTCCCTCCCAGGACCACGGCGACGATCCACTTGAGCAGACGGCTGATCTTGCGACGCGCCCGATCCTCGGCCACCACCCGGCGCCGCTCTCTCAGTCTCGGATCGATGCTCATTCCTCGAATCCCACGAATTGGATCTCGGGCTCAAGGATGGTGCCGGTCGCCTCGAAGACGCGGCTTTTCACCACCGCGACCAGCTCGGCAATGTCGGCCGATGTCGCCCCGGGGCCCGCCACGAAGAAGTTGGCGTGCTTCTTGGACACCGACACGTCCCCCACTTTCAGGCCCTTGAGACCGAGCGAATCGATCAACTCGCCGGCGGTGGTCCCAGCCGGGTTCTTGAAAACACTGCCGGCGTTGAAAGTCCCGCCGGGCTGATGATCGCGGCGCCATCGGGTGATGCGTCGCAGCTCTTGGAGACCGGTCTCGATGTCGCCTTCCTCGCTGGCGAAGACCGCCTCGGTGACGACGTCGGTCGGGCTCAGGTTGGAGTGCCTGTACCCGAGATCGAGATCCAGGGGGCCGCGTGCCGACACGGTGCCATCACGAAGGTCGACGACGGTGGCCTTGATCAGCCGGTCCTTGGTCTCGACACCGAAACAACCGGCATTCTGCCGGACCGCCCCACCCACCGAACCCGGCACGCCCACGAAGAACTCGAGGCCGCTCCGACCGGCGTTCACCGAAGCCCTGGCCAGCTGGGGCAACGACACCGCCGAGCCCGCCGCCGTCAGGTCACCGTCAGTTTCGATGCCGGTGAAGCCCGAGCCGAGACGGATCACCAGCCCGGGGAAGCCCTGATCGGCAACGACCAGGTTGGACCCCCGGCCCAGCACCAGGACGGGCATATCGGTGAGCGCCCCGGAGGCGGACAGGCCGACCAGGGTGGTCAGGTCGTCGCAAGTGACGAAGTAACGGGCCGGCCCTCCCGACTTGTACGTGGTGTAGGGCCCCAGGGGTACTTCACGGGTGACCACGCCCCCCGCCACCAGATCCTCGAGCCCGCTCATCTCGGCTCGGCAAGCATCGCGGCCAACTCGGTCGGAAGCAGGGTGATGTCCCCGGCACCCATGGTCAGCACCAGGTCGCCCCCGGCCACACGGTCGACGAGGAAGCGCGCCAGATCTGCTTTGTGCGCCACGTAATGAACCTCCCCACCGCGGCGGCGCACGGCCTCGGCCACCAGTTCTCCGGTGACACCCGGAACCGGCTCTTCGCGGGAGCCGTAGACGTCGGTGACGACCACGACGTCGGCGGCACTCAAGGCCTCCCCGAAATCGTCCTGAAGACGCTCGGTGCGGCTGTAGAGATGCGGCTGGAAGACTGCCCACACCCGCCCCGGGACCACACCTACCGCCGCGCTGAGGGTCGCCGCCACCTCGGTTGGATGGTGTGCGTAGTCGTCGATCAAGGTGACCCCGGCCACGACCCCACGGTGCTCCCATCGCCTCCCGACACCGTGAAACCCGGCGAGACCGTCGGCGCATGCCTGGAGATCGTGCCCCAGACTCGCGAGAAGGCTCAGGGCGCCCGCGGCGTTCCGGGCGTTGTGGAGCCCTGGCCGGCGCAGGTGCACATCCGCCTCGGCGTCGGGCCCGGTCAACGTGAATCGGCTGCCGGCCTGGCTGGGAGTGAAGTCACGAATCCGCCAGGTTGCAGAAGCGTCGAGGCCATAGGTGACGACACCCAGCCGTTCCGCCACCTGTGCCGATCCCATGTCGTCGAGACAGGCCACCACCGGGCCTTTCACCGATGAGGCGACCGCAACAAAGGTCTCCAGCAGCTCCCCTGGCGACCCAAAATGCTCCACATGCTCCGATTCGATGTTGGTCACGACCAGGCCGACCAGATGGAGGCTCTCGAAGGTTCGAAACGCCTCGTCGGCCTCGAGAACCAGGAGCGGGTCTGTGCCGAAATGGCCGTTGGTGCCCAGATCTGCCAGATCACCCCCGACGATGAACGACGGGTCGACGCCGGCGGCTCGAAGAGCGGTGATGATGAGGGCCGTGGTCGTCGTCTTGCCGTGGGTCCCCGTCGCCCCGATGGTCGGCATCAACTGGGTCAACTCCTGCAACAGGCGGGGTCGGCGCCACACCGGAACTCCTGCCTCGCCGGCCGCGGCCAACTCGGGGTCGCGGTCGGGAATCGCCGAGGAGGCGACCACCAGGTCGACGCTCGAAACCGCCTCCGGATGGTGGCCGGTGTATGTCTCCACCCCGACGTCACTCAAACGATCCAGTGTGGAGCCGCCACGAAGGTCGGATCCGGACACCTGATGACCCATGCCGATCAGCACGCGGGCGATGGCGCTCATACCGGCCCCGCCGGCCCCAACCAGATGGATCCGATCCTGTTCGAGTCTCATCGAGCGGCCTCGATCATGGCTTGGGCGATCACCCGGGCCGCGTTTGGCCTCCCGATTCTCCGCGACGACTCCCCCATTCTCCCGATGACCGCCGGATCGAGGAGAGTTGCAGCAACCACCTGGGGCAAGTGGCCGAGGTCGGCCTCCGGCACCACCACCGCGGCCCCGGCCTCGGCGAGATAGGCGGCGTTGGCGGCTTGGTGTCCGTGGGACCCGAACTCTCCCGGCACCAAGATGGACGGTGTCCCGGTTGCGGTCAGCTCGGCAACACCACCACCGGCGCGCCCCACCACCAGATCGGACGCCGCGTAGAAGAGATCCATACGGTCCTCGAAATCGAGGCGAACCCAGGTGACGCCTGGAGCCACCGGTCTCATGAGGAGGGCCCCGACGTGTGAGGGGCCGGCGATGTGGACCACCTGAATCGTTGGGCCATCCCATTGAGCACACAAAGAAGCCACAGCTTCGTTGACGACACCGGCGCCAAGAGAGCCGCCAAACACCCCGAGGACCGGATCATCGGGGCCCAGCGAATAGCGATCCAAGGCCTGAGGGCGCAGGATGCCGCGATCGAAGTCGGAAAGCGAGCGTCGCACCGGGTTCCCCACCCATTCGCCCCGGCTCAGACCCGGGGTGTGGGGGAACGAGCCGAAACTGCGCAACGCCCAACGTGAGACCACGCGATTGGCGAGCCCGGCCCCGGCATTCTGTTCGGCAACCATCAGCCCAACACCGGACTTGCGCGCGGCGAGCCCAGTGGGGACGGTGACATAACCGCCCATGGCGAGGGCCACCCGGGCCCGGTGCTCCACCATGGCCCGGGCAATGGCATCCCTGGCTCGCCACACCAAACGGGGAATGCCCAGGTTCCGGGCCGAGGCGGAGCGTCGAAGCCCTCTCATCTCCACCCGGAGAAACGGGAACCCAGCTTGTGGGTACACATCTGCCTCCATCCGGTCGCCACCCACGTACAGGATCTCGTCTTTGGGGACCCCGAGGTCCGTCAAAGCTTCGCCGACCGCCAGACCCGGGAACACATGGCCTCCCGTGCCTGCGGCCGCGATGAGAAAGCTCATGTCTTGCGATGCACGCCGGCCTGGGCGATGTTGACCATGACACCCAGGGCGGCCATGGAGGCGATCAGAGCGCTGCTGCCGAAAGAGATGAACGGAAGCGCGATCCCCGTTATCGGGAGGACGCCGAGCACTCCCCCGATGTTCACCAGGGCCTGGAACGAGAGCCACACGGTGATTCCCGCCGCCACCATGCGTCCAAATCGATCCGGCGCCCGGGATGCGACTATCCATCCGGAAAGGGCCAGGACAACAAACAGGCCGATCACCGTGATAGCCCCGATGAGACCGGTCTCCTCACCGATGATGGCGAAGATGAAGTCGGTGTGAGCATTCGGGAGATAGAACCACCTGGCGCGGCTGGCTCCCAGCCCCACCCCGAAGATCCCGCCGTTGGACAGGGCGTAATAGCTCTGCACCAGCTGGTAGCCCTCGCCACTCGAGTTGCCCCACGGATCCAGGAAGCCCACGATCCGATCGGACCGGTACCCATCGCTGAAAGCCAGGATGGCAACCGCCAGGATGGCCATGATGGCGAGGAAGGCGACATACCGAAGGGGGGCGTCGCTGGCGAGGATCACGGCGAGAGCCGCGGCCCCGATCACGATCACGGTGCCCAGGTCGGGCTGTTTCATCACCAGCACCCCGATGGTCCCCACGATGAACACCACCGGGACCAGGAAGTGCCCGAAGCGATCGATGAGCTTGTGCTTCTTCTCGAGGAGATAAGCCAGGGAAAAGACCACCGCCACCTTGGCCAGCTCCGACGGCTGAAAGCTGAAACCGGCCACCGGCAGCCAGCGCTGGGCACCCCCGATCACGGGCCCCACTGCGAGCACGGCGACGAGCAGACCCACGGTGGCCACGAAGAAGGGGATGGCGACCTTGCGATAGAACTGATAGGGGATTCGACTCGCCACCAGGAGGGCGACAGTCCCAATCCCGACACCGACCAGCTGCCGCTTGAAGAAGAAGAACCGATCCTCTGCCTGGTCGATGGCCACGGCGGACGAGGCGGACTGCGTTGCCCCGAGGCCGATCACCACCAAGACGACCACCAACACCAGCAGCGTGGTAGCGGTGCGGTTGTTGAGCTTGATCCGTTCGGCGCGATCCCGAGCCGCTGCTCGCATCTTGGCGATCGAAGTCACATTCGCGGTCATCCTGTGGAGCCTCCTATTGCCTTCTCCACCACCAAGCGGGCAAACGTGTCGCCGCGCTCCGCAAACGACCGGAACTGATCAAAGCTGGCACATCCCGGCGCCAGGAGAACGGTGTCGCCAGGCTGGGCCAGTGCGGCCGCCAGCTCAACCGCCTGATCGAGGGTCATGGCGAGATGACTCCGGGATCCGGCCGCCTCCGCCAAGACCGGACCCTCCGTTCCGATTCCAATCACCGCTCGCAGATTCGGCTCCTTCGCAATAGGCCTGAGATCGAGGCCTTTGGCCAGCCCTCCGGCGATCAGGATCACAGAGTCGTGGGAGCGGATGGAGGCAATCGCGGCGTGGGGGTTAGTCGCCTTGGAGTCGTCGCCCCACCACACATCGCCACTTGTGGCCACCACCGAGCCGCGGTGGGCGCCCCGTGAGAAGTTCTTG
>JBBDQO010000104.1:0-7000 GCA_040905925.1 Acidimicrobiia bacterium
GATGCAGACCGGAGTAGATGACTTCGAACCCGGCGTCGCGCAACGCCCTGGCGATGATCTTGGCGCCCCGATCGTGACCATCGAGACCGGGCTTTGCGATGAGGATGCGGCGGGGCACGGGGCCGCGAGGCTAGTTGACGCCACAACGGGCCAATCCACATTACTGGCCGGCGGGGCGAGTCCCTCGATGCTCCCGGCGAATCCTGAGATGCGTCAGCTCACTGGTGGCGACACCGGGGCGGGATGTAAGTTGGGCTGGTGAGCCGCGGCAAGCTGAAGGTGTTCCTGGGCTTCGCCCCCGGCGTGGGGAAGTCTTACGCAATGCTGGAGGAAGGTCACCGGCTCAGGTCCGAGGGTCGAGATGTGGTGATCGGTTTCGTCGAGCCCCACGAGCGAGCCGAGACCGCCGCCATGATCGGCGATCTCGAGCTGATCCCCAGGCGGTCGATGACCTATGCAGAGTCGGTGTTCGAGGAGATGGATCTCGACGGGGTCATGGCCCGGAACCCCGAGGTTGCCCTAGTCGACGAGTTGGCGCACACCAACGTTCCGGGATCCAGGAACACCAAGCGCTGGCAGGACGTCGATGAGCTGCTCGATTCGGGAATCGACGTCCTGTCGTCGGTCAACATCCAACACCTCGACTCGCTCAACGACGTCATCTTCGAGATCACCGACATCTTGCAGCGCGAGACGATCCCGGACGAGGTGGTGCGAAAAGCCGCCGAGATCGAGCTGGTGGATCTGACACAGGAGGGTGTCCGGGAGCGTCTTGCGGCCGGGAAGATCTATCCCGCCGAGCGGATAGACGCAGCCATGGCCAACTACTTCCGCTCTGGCAACCTGGGCGCACTCCGTGAGCTCGCCCTCTCCTGGACCGCCGACCGTGTCGAGGAAGCGGTAGCCAAATACAGGGAGCTGCACGGGATCGCCCACCCGTGGGAGACGAAAGAGAGAGTGGTGGTGGCCCTGGCCGGTGCCGAAGGAGCAGAAGGGGTCATCCGAAGGGCCGCTCGTCTCGCGATGCGGTCGCGGGCCGACCTGGTCGGGGTCTATGTGCGACCCACCCACGGTCTCGCCGAGGAAACCAGCCCTTCACTCTCGGTGCAGAGAGAGCTGTTGCAGGATCTGGGAGGGCGCTACCACGAGGTGGTGGGCGACGACCCGGGAAACGCCGTTCTCGCCTTCGCCAGGGAGGAGAACGCCACCCAAATCGTGCTCGGTGCCTCGCGCCGGTCACGTTTCGACGAGCTGTTGCGGGGCTCGCCCACCGCCAAGGTGATCCGCAACTCCGACGCCATAGACGTCCACGTGATCTCATATGAGGGAGCCCACCGACCGAGCCGGCACTTCCGACCAAGGCACCACAAACCCATCAGCCGCCTGCGGCTGGGCATCGCGTGGGGCATTGCCATCATCGGCCTTCCGCTCATCACGTGGGTTCTCCGCAGCGTGCGGGGGCAGGTCGCGCTCAACAACGTCCAGCTGATCTACCTGCTCGCCGCCGTGGTCGCCGGAGGCGTCGGGGGAGCACTTCCCGCAGCTGCCACCGCCGTGGCCGCATTCCTGCTCGCCAACTGGTATTTCACGCCACCTCAGGAGACCTGGGCCATCGGCAGCCCTGACGACCTGTTCTCCTTGTTCGCCTTTCTCGTCGTGTCGCTGGCTGTCGGTCTCCTGGTGGGGTACTCCAGCCGGCGAAGCGCCGATGCGAGGAAGGCACGGGCCCAAGCGGAGGCGCTTGCCGCCACCACCTCACTGGGGCATCCCGTCTACGAATCCGATCGCCAGGGGCTGCTGAGACGGGTTCGGGACGTCCTCGCCCTCGAAGCGGTCAGCATCCTGCGCCGGGTATCGGATGGCTGGGAAACGCTGGCGTGGGACGGGTCGCGCGAGCTGTCGACCCCGGGCGAAGGGAGCGAGGTGATAGATCTCACCGAAGAGGTCGTGATGGTGATCCTCGACGGCAGGCTCTCGGCCGACGATCGAATCGTGCTGCGGGCGTTTGCTGCCCAGATCGTCCAGGCGATGAAGCGGGAGGAGCTTGAACGTGAGGCCGAGTCGGCTGGGTCGATGGCCGAGACCGATCGGCTCCGCACCGCTCTCCTGGGGGCAGTCTCCCACGACCTGCGCACACCGCTCGCAACGATCAAAGCCTCATTGACGAGTCTCGTGGAGACGGGGTTGGAATGGACCCCAGAAGAGACCCAATCGTTCCTGCGCACTGCGCTCGATGAGACCGAGCGCCTCAACCGACTGGTGGGACAGCTCCTCGATGCCAGCCGGGTTCAGGTTGGGGCCGTCCACGTCTTTTACCGACCGGTGGGGCTGGAGGAGGTAGTGGCCGCAGCACTCGCGGGGCTCGACTCGAGTCGGGATCGGCTGATAGTCGACATCTCTGAGTCCCTGGCCGAGGTTCAGACCGATCCGGTGCTGTTGGAACGGGTGGTGGCCAACCTCGTGGAGAACGCGTTGACCTGGTCACCATCCGACCAGGCGGTGCGGGTCAGCGCGGGTGAGGTCGCCGGTCGCATCGATCTCAGGATCAGTGATCGGGGCCCAGGGATTCCGCCGCAGGCACGAGACACCGTCTTCCAGCCCTTCCAACGGCTTGGCGACTCCCCCAATCGCGAAGGTGTGGGTCTGGGCCTGGCCGTAGCCCGGGGGCTCTTGGAGGCCATGGGGAACGAGCTCGTCATCGAGGACACCCCCGGTGGCGGTACCACGATGGTGATCGGCCTGAAGATCGCGGGGCCTATCGAGATGCCGGTGGACGCAGGGGTGATCAGTGGCTGAAGAGGCGCGCATCCTGATCGTCGACGACGAACCCCAGATCGTCCGGGCGCTCAGCATCAATCTCAAGGCGCTGGGATATCGGATCGACACCGCGGCAACCGGGGAGGAGGCTCTGCGCATCGCCGCAGAGCATCGCCCAGACGCGGTGATCTTGGACCTCGGCCTACCGGGCATCGACGGTAAAGAGGTCATCCGCGGGTTGCGAGGTTGGACCAAGATCCCCATCATCGTGCTCTCGGTGCGCGATGCCGAGCGGGAGAAGATCGAGGCACTCAACGCCGGGGCCGACGACTACATGACCAAGCCTTTCGGAATGGGCGAGCTGGTGGCTCGTCTGCGTGCGGCGCTGAGAAGGGAAGCCGATCCAGGTGAGGACCTACCGGTGGTCGAAACTCCCCATTTCGTCATCGATCTCGCCACGAAACGGGTGAGCCTGCCCGACGGCGAGGAGATCAGACTGACCCCCACCGAATGGGGCATCGTGGACATGTTGGTTCGTCATCGAGGAAAGCTGGTAACTCAGACTCAGCTCCTCAAAGAAGTGTGGGGCCCGGAGTACGGCCGGGAAACGAATTATCTTCGTGTCTTCATGGCTCAGCTCAGACGCAAGCTCGAGCCTCAGCCGGGCACCCCGCGCTATTTCATCACCGAGCCCGGCATGGGATACCGATTCCAGCTACCAACTGAGTGAGACGACGGTCCTCGAATCAACGAGGAGCGAGTGACCGCGGCTCAAGTGAACACTCCGCCAAGAAAGCTGGTGTCCGATCCGCACGCCGCGACCTCCCCTACGATTCAGGCATGACCACCTCCAGAATCCACGGCCTGGCAGCCGCTGGCGTGTCGATCTGGTCGGATCAGATCTCGCGGGCAATGCTCGACTCGGGGGAATTGGCTCTGCGCATCGAGCGGGATGCCGTGACCGGTGTGACCTCCAACCCCACGATCTTCGCCGGGGCCATCGTGGGCTCCTCCGACTACGACGAGCAGCTCCAGGATCTGAAGTCGGCCGCGGTCCCCACCGAGGAGATCGCAAAGAGCCTCATGACCGCTGACATCCAGAGAGGCTGTGACCTGCTGCTGGCGGTGTTCCACGAGACCGCCGGTGGAGATGGCTTCGTCTCGGTCGAGGTCTCCCCGACACTGGCCGGCGACAGCCAGGCCACCGTGGCGGAGGCCCGGGACTGGGTGAAGCAGATCAGCCGCCCCAACCTGCTGGTCAAGGTCCCCGCGACTCCTGAAGGGGTCCCCGCGATCCGGGCCCTCACCGGAGAGGGGATCTCGGTGAATGTCACCCTCATCTTCTCCCTGGATAGGTACGCCCAGGTGATGGAGGCCTACCTATCCGGCCTCGAGGACTTTCGCGCAGCCGGTGGCGACTTGTCCACGATCGCATCGGTCGCCTCCTTCTTCGTGTCCCGCTTCGACACCGAGGTCGATCCTCGTCTGGAGGCTCTCGGCACCGAGGAGAGCTTGGCCATGCGTGGTGTCACTGCGATCGCCAACGCCAGGGTCGCCTACGGCCTGTTCCAGGATTGGTTCGAATCCGAGCGCTTCCAGTCTCTTGCCGTCGCGGGGGCTTCTGTGCAACGTCCGTTGTGGGCGTCGACCTCGACCAAGAATCCGGCGTACCCCGACCTGCTCTACGTGGAGGGCCTGGTGGCGCCGGCCACGGTCAACACCATGCCTTTGGCCACGATCGACGCCTACCAAGATCATGGTGACCCCTCAGCTGCCCCGTTCACAAAGGCTGACATCGAGAAAGCGAGACAGGACCTGGACCGTCTCGGTTCAATCGGCATCGACTATCAGGACGTAGTTCGAGTCCTCGAGGAGGAAGGGGTGGAGAAGTTCACCAGGAGCTGGCTGGAGCTTTTGGAGCGGGTAGACCAGGCTTGAGCTCGGGTTGATCACGCCCGCTCCAGAGGAGCCCACGCCAGTAGGAGACGTTTCTTGCCCTGGGTGTCGAACATGACTTCGGCCTCGGCACGATCGCCGGCGCCGACCACCTCGCGCACGGTTCCGAGACCCCACCTGTCGTGTCGGACCCGGTCGCCGGGGCCGATCTCACCGGGCGCCACCGTGGTCCGAGGGCCCGTCGCCGCGGCCCGCTCCGCCGGGGAGCGTCGCTCCCGCTTACCGGCCTTCTCCATGAGCCCCTCAGGAATCTCGCCGAGGAACCTCGAGGGCGGGTTGTAATTGGAGCCTCCGAAGAGCATGCGGCTCCAGGCGGAGGTCAGATAGAGACTGTCCTGGGCCCGGGTGATCCCGACATAGGCCAGGCGACGCTCCTCTTCGAGCTCGGAGGGGTCTCCGAGTGAGCGCATGTGGGGGAACACCCCATCCTCCATACCGACGATGAAGACCGCCGGGAACTCCAGGCCCTTGGCGGTGTGGAGCGTCATCAGGGTGACCGCCCCGGCGCCCTCGTCCCACTCGTCGATGTCCGCCACGAGGGCGGTCGACTCGAGGAAGATCTCGAGGCGCCGCAGATTGTCCAGGGAATCGAACTCCTCGTCGCCGATCACCGCACCTTCGTTGGCGGCCTCGAACTCGGAGGCGACGCCCACCAGTTCTCGGAGGTTCTCCACTCTCCCCATGGCCTCCACTGTCTTCTCGGCCTCGAGCGTGGCGAGCATCCCGGTGTCGTCGAGAACGGCCTGAACCGCGGCGGTGACACCCTCCTCGGCGGCCCGTTCCCCAAGATGATCCATGATCGCAACGAACTCCCCCACCGCTGTCTGGGCTCGGGCGTTCAGTTGGGGGATCTCCGCAGCCCGTCGCAGGCCGTCGAAGAAAGTGATGCGTTGGGTCTGGCTGAACCGGTCGACGTGAGCCAGGGTGGTGTCCCCAATCCCGCGGCGGGGCTCGTTGATGATTCGCTTCACCGAGACCTCGTCGGACGGGTTGACGACAGCGCGCAGATAGGCGACCGCGTCCTTGATCTCCTTGCGGTCGTAGAACTTGACCGAGCCGACCACGCTGTAAGGCAGCCCTCGTCTCACGAAGACGTCCTCGATGACACGGGACATGGCGTTGGTGCGATAGAAGACCGCGACATCTGACAGGTTGTGCCCAGCCGACTTGAGACGCTCGATCTCGTCCACCACGTAGCCCGCCTCGTCGTGCTCGTCCTCGCCCTCGTAGCGGATGATGGGCACCCCGCGGCCCTTGTCAGACCACAAGTTCTTTGGGGTCCGCTTGGTGTTGTTGGCGATCACAGAGTTGGCCGCATCGAGGATGGTCTCGCTCGACCGGTAGTTTTGATCGAGGACGATGATCCGGGCGTCGGGATAGTCCTTCTCGAAGTCGGTGATGTTGCGGATGTCCGCGCCGCGGAACCGGTAGATGGACTGGTCCGAGTCACCGACCACACACAGGTTGCGATGGACGGCGGTGAGCTGCTTGACCAGGACGTATTGGGCCCGGTTGGTGTCTTGGTACTCGTCGACCAACACATAGCGGAACTTGCTCTGATATTGGGACAGCACCTCGGGAAAGGCCCCGAACAGCTCGACAGTGACCATCAAGAGGTCGTCGAAGTCCATCGCCGACGCCTCGAGCAATCGCTGCTGATAGAGGCGATACACGTCGGCCACCTGTTCGTGATAGAAGCCTTCACCCTGGTCGGCGAAGGTCTCGAAGTCGACCAACTCATTCTTGGACTTGGAGATGACCGCCTTCATCGCCTTGGCGGGGAATCTCTTGCTGTCCAGGTCGAGGTCCTTGAGGACCAGGTTGATCAGGCGCACCGAATCGGCCTCGTCGTAGATCGAGAAGCCCGATCGGTACCCGAGTCTCGACACCTCTCGGCGCAGGATCCGGACACATGCGGAGTGAAAGGTGGACACCTGCATCGAGCGAACCGCTCCACCGACGAGGGCGCCCACGCGTCCCCTCATCTCGTTGGCTGCCTTGTTGGTGAAGGTGATGGCGAGGATCGATTCGGGCGCCACCCGGAGGTCGCGGATCAGATGGGCGATGCGGTAGGTAAGAACCCGGGTCTTGCCGGAGCCGGCACCCGCAACCACCAGCACCGGTCCCTCGGTCGCGGCCACTGCCTCACGCTGCGTGGGGTTGAGGTCGCCAAAGAGCGGGGACTCGGCCGGGACGTCATCGTAGAACCACTCAGCCTGCATCTATTGGCGATGGTACCGGCCGCAGGCCTCTTCCTCGTTCTACTCGTTCTGGCGGGGGGGGGTGG
>JBBDQO010000104.1:7010-22685 GCA_040905925.1 Acidimicrobiia bacterium
TCTCCGCGCCAGAACGAGTAGAGGGGATCGCACCGATGTGATCAAGCTGAGCGGAAAACCGGATCGCCCAGATCGACTTCCGCCTGGCTGGAGTCATCGGGGATCTCGGGACGTTCTCCCTCGTCCACCACCGTGCGGCGGCGCAGCGGCAGCGAGTAACAGAACCGGGCACCGGTCGGGAACCGTCGCTCGTACCAGACCTCGCCACCCATCGCCCGCGCCAGGCGCCGGGCGATGGGGAGGCCCAGCCCGATCCCGGTCGACTCCCTGGCGTCACCTTTGGACAACTGCTCGAAGTTCTCGAAGACCTTCTGCGTCTCCTCGTCAGGGACTCCCGGACCGTTGTCCGAGATGATGATGAGGTACTGGTCTCCCATCACGAAGCCCTCGACCATGATCTGGTCTCCGCCGTACTTGCGGGCGTTTTCCATGAGGTTTCGGATCACTTGCTGGACGCGACGGCGATCGGCCTTGACCCTCACCCCGTCGGGCAGCGAGACCAACGATGTCTTCTTGCCGCCGTTGGGGAAGACCATCTTCGCCACGTCCTCGATCAGGTCGCCGAGGTCGAACAACTCGGCTTGGAAGCGGAGACGGTCGGCCTCCAGCCGCGGGATGACGAGGACGTCCTCGACCAGGTCACCCAGATAGATCGCCTGTCGATTGATGATCGAGAGGAATTCGTCGACCTCCTCCTTGGGGAGCTCTTTCCAGGACTCGACCAGGGTGTCGGCAAAACCAGCGATCGAAGTCAGGGGAGTCCGCAGCTCGTGGCTGACCATCGCCACGAAGTCGTTCTTGATGCGATGAGCCTCTTCGGAGAGGCGCACCACCTCTCGCTCCCGCTGTCGGCCGTGCCTGGTGATCGCCAGCGCCCAGAGCACACAGGCAATGCCCACCACCGGAAGGAGATAGGGCAACAGCTCGCGGATAGTCGGCTCGGACATTCTCAGCTTTTATCGGGGAGTTTTCGGGCCAGCTGAAGTTTTACGGTTCAGGCGGTCCCCACGTCCTCGAGACCGATCAGACGGCGCAATGTGGTGGTGAGGACACCTTGACGCAGGTCGAATTTGTCCAGGTAGGCGTTGACGCCGACCTCCCACGCAGCACGCTTCTCCTCCTGGGTGGCCACACCGGAGACCATGACGATGGGCACCCGCACCTCGGCAGCCCTCATCGCCCTGACCAGTTCGACACCGTTCGACCGGGGCATCGAGTAGTCCACCACCATGGCATCGAAGTCATCCTCCGCCATTGCCATCACGGCTTCACGGGCGCCGCCGGCCACCTCCACTTCGAATCCGGCGCCGTTCAAGGTCGCCGAGAGGAGTTGGCGGACTCCTGCCGAGTCGTCAACCACCAGGATGCGCGGGCGCCGCCCGACCAGGCGGGGACGTCGCCTCGCCAGGATTCCCAGGAAGTTGGGGTCGATGACGACCAGCACCTGTCCCCCGCCAAGCAGAGCTGCGCCGGTGACGTGCCCCGGCCCTTCGAGGATCGGGCCCAGGTTCTTGACTGCCACCCTACGGCGATCGATCAGCTCGCCAACCGTCACCGCAACCAGGCCAAACCTGGTGCTCATGATCAACAGTTCCGACTCGTCGGCGTCGACACCGGTTCCGACGGCCTGCGAGAGGGACACAATCGGTATCGCCCCGCTCTCGAAATGAAGCTCCCGCCCGCCGTTGGTGGTTTTGATCTCCGCCTTGGAGAGGGGCATGGCGGCCTCGACTGCAGCCTCAGGGAATCCCCAGAACTGGTCACCGGCCGCGACGACTACGACATTCTGGAGGACCATCGACATCGGGAGGGTCATGGTCACGGTCGTGCCCTGTCCCCTCACAGATTCGATGTGAACCGCGCCATGGACTCGCTCGACGGAGTCCCGGGCCGCGGCCAGACCCTCGCCGCTGCCCGAGAAATCATTGGTCGCCTCATTGGTCGAGAACCCGGGCTGGAAGAGGAGCGGGGTTAGATCGAACGGGAGATCGTTCTGAACCGCTTGTTCTGCCACCAGGTCCCAGTTGATCCCGGCTCCGTCATCGGAGACCGAAACCTCGACACCTTCGTCGACGACCCGAGCCGCGATGCGGACCACACCTGTCGCCATCTTCCCGGCCGCGATCCGATCGGCGCCACCCTCGATACCGTGGTCGACGGCATTGACCAGAAGATGACGCAATGGCTCCCGCAACAGGTCGACGATCTGACGGTCGAGTTGCACGTCGTCGCCGATGATCTCGAAACGGACGTCCTTGCCCATCCTCCGCCCCAGATAGCGGACGAACTGGGGGAAGGTCGACACTGCATCGCGGAAAGAGACGTTGGCGAGCGCCACCGCCTGATCCTGGATGTCTCCGATGGAGGTGCTCAGCTTCTCCAGCTGAGATCGCCAGGATCGGCGAAAAACGGCGGGATCCGAGCCTTCGATCGACACCAGGGCCAGGTCGGCCAGCGCCTCGGTGTCCAAGGCGACTTCGACGATGCGGTTGATCAGCCGGTAGAGATCGCCGGTGTCCACCCGGGTCGCGCCCCCCAAGAGCGACTCGGAGACCGAAGTCAACAGTCCACCGAGACTGCCCGGCTCCGGGCGCCGGAGGGGGATCGTCTCCGCCACATTGCGTGACGCCTCGATTCCTCCCAGCAGTCTCTCGGTCAAATCGGAGAGCTGCCCACGCTCGTCCTCGGACATCGCTGCCATTAGTTGACCGGCCGAATTCTCCATCGCCATCACGATGTCGGCGTCGGGCTCGTGACCCTCGGAGATGAGACGCCACATTTGCTCGAGCTGCGTCGCAGCCTCCCGGATGGATTCGTATCCGAGGAGGCCGGCGGAGCCCTTGATGGTGTGGGCATCCCGGACCAGATCGGGCACCCAGGCCGGGTCCAACGTGTCGTCGGCAAGCGCACGCGCGCCCGCGACAAGGCGACTGGACCTCTCGTCCAGCTCTTCACGGAAAATGCGCGTCAGTTCAGGGGTGTTGAGGTCCAACTACGTGTTCTTCTGGCCGATAGGGCCGTTATCGGCAAGGCGGTGAAGGCTCTGAATGGAACCGGAAGGCCTTTTTTCACTCCCACTCGATGGTGGCGGGCGGCTTGGACGAGATGTCATACGCGACGCGGTTGATCCCCGGAACCTCGTTTATCACCCGATTGGAGATTCGTTCCAGCACCTCGTAGGGAAGTCGGGCCCAATCGGCGGTCATCGCATCGTCCGAGGTGACGGCCCGTACGATCAGTGGGTAGGCATAGGTCCGCCCGTCCCCCTGCACCCCGACGGTCTTGACCACGGGCAAAACACCAAAAGCCTGCCAGATGTCCCGATAGAGGCCGGCGCGGCGGATCTCATCGACCACGATCTGGTCGGCGGACCGGAGCAGGTCGAGACGCTCCCGGGTCACCTCCCCGATCACGCGAACCGCAAGGCCGGGGCCGGGGAACGGCTGGCGCCAGACGATCTCCTCGGGCAGGCCGAGCTCCTCGCCGACGGCACGAACCTCATCCTTGAACAGGTCGCGCAACGGTTCCACAAGCTCGAATCGCATGTCCTCGGGAAGCCCACCGACGTTGTGATGGGTCTTGATCGTGGCAGCAGATGCCGAGCCGGATTCGACCACATCCGGATAGAGGGTTCCCTGGACCAGAAAACGGGCGTCACCCACGGTTTCGGCGGCCTCCTCGAAAACCCGGATGAAGGTCTCGCCGATGATCATTCGCTTCTCCTCGGGGTCGGTCACCCCGGCCAACGCTTCCAGAAAGCGATCCTCGGCTTTGACGTGTACCAGGTCGACCGCGAAGTGCGAGCGGAAGGTCCGCTCCACCTGTTCCGCCTCGCCCATCCGGAGGAGACCATGGTCGACGAAAATGCAGGTGAGTTGATCGCCCACCGCCGAATGCACCAGGGCGGCAGCCACCGCGGAGTCGACTCCGCCCGAGAGCCCACAGACGACCCGTTCCCTACCCACCTGTGCCTTGATCGCAGCGACCTGTGACTCGATTATCGAATGCGAGGTCCAGGTGGGAGAGGCGTGACACACGTCATATAGGAACCGCTTCAGGATCTCGGCTCCCCGGGGGGTGTGGCCAACTTCGGGGTGAAACTGGACGCCATAGAGCCCTCGGTCGCGGTCTTCCATCGCGGCGACCCGAGCCCCACCGGTCCTCGCCACGGCCACGAACCCTGCGGGTGCCACCGTCACCTGGTCCTGGTGGGACATCCAAACCCCCTGCTCCGAGGGGAGGCCCTGAAGAAGCAGCGAGTCGCCGGTGACCTCGAGACTGGTGTTGCCGTACTCCCCGGTGCCGGTGTTGGCAACCTCGCCACCAGCCAGGTCGGCCAGAAGCTGGTGGCCGTAACAGATCCCGAGCACCGGTATTCCCAACTCGATGATCGATGGGTCCATCCGATAGGCGTCCTCGGAATAGACCGATGCCGGCCCGCCGGACAGGATGAGCCCGATGGGTCGTCTCGCCCGGATCTCGGCGGCGGTGATGTCCCTGGAAACGACCTCGGAGTAGACGTGTGCCTCGCGGACGCGACGTGCGATCAGTTGGGCGTACTGGGCTCCGAAATCAACAACCAGCACCAATTCATTGGGCGGCGGACTTTCCCCTCGACCCACCCTCAGTCCTCTCTCAGGGCAACGCTGGCCGCGCGACCCGCAGTCTCGGGGAAACAGACGCCGGTCCGCCGCAGCTTCCGCCGCGTGTTATGACTTGGCGTCCGAGCCTCCACTTACCCCATCCCCACCCGCTGGTTGCGCTGCAGCGATTTGCCTTCGGTCTGCAGTGAGGGGGCGATCATGACCTCGGCCTTCTGGAATTCCTTCACATCCGAATAGCCGGTGGTGGCCATTGAAACTGTGAGCGCCCCAAACAGATTCAGCCGCCCGTCGTTCTCGTGGGCGGGGCCGACCAGGATCTCGGCCAGGGTCCCCCGATCACCGACCTCCACCCGAGCGCCGCGGGGAAGGGTCGGATGAAAGGTCGCCATCCCCCAGTGGTAGCCATGTCCCGGCGCCTCTGATGCGGAGGCAAGGGGCGAGCCGATCATCACCGCGTCGGCACCGCATGCGATCGCCTTGGCCACGTCGCCACCGGTGCGCATCCCACCGTCGGCGATGACGTGGACATATCGCCCCGTCTCGTCGAGGTACCGGATGCGCGCGCCCGCAGCGTCGGCGATGGCCGTGGCTTGCGGCACGCCCACCCCGAGAACGCCCCGAGTCGTGCAGGCCGCCCCCGGGCCCACACCAACCAGCACACCCACGGCGCCGGTGCGCATCAGGTGCAGCGCGGTGGAATAGCTGGCGCAACCCCCGACGATCACCGGCACCTCACAGTCGGCGATGTACTCCTTGAGGTTGAGCGGCTCCTCCCGACTCGACACATGCTCTGCGGAGACCACCGTCCCCTGGATCACCAGAATGTCGAGGCCGGCCTTCAGCGCGTTGGAAGCCCAGGAACGGACCCGTTGTGGGGTAAGGCTGCCGGCGGTGACTACCCCGGCCGCCTTGATCTCGGCAACCCTCTGCCCGATGAGGTCCGGATTCACCGGCTCCAGATAGATCTCCTGCATGCGCAGGGTCGCTTTCTCCTTGGAGAGCTCAGCGATCTCGTCGAGGTATGGCTGGGGGGACTCGTATCGGGTCCAGAGCCCCTCCAGGTTGAGAACGGCGAGACCGCCCAACCTCCCGATCATCACGGCGGTGGTGGGGCTGATGGCGCTGTCCATGGCCGAGCCCATCATCGGAAGCGGGAACTTGAACGCATCGAGCTGCCAGGAGATGTCCACGTCGTCGGGGTCGCGGGTTCGTCTCGAGGGGACGATCGCAATGTCGTCGAAACCGAACGCCTGACGTCCTGACTTGCCGATTCCGATGTCGATTTCCATTTCGTCCAACCTCCGGCGACGCTTGGTTGCAGGGTAACAGTGGGAGAACTGAGCCGGTCAGTAGGCTGACCCGCCCGTGCCGAAACCCTGGACTGTCATCGATTTCATCCTGGTGGTCCTGGGTGGCTTCCTCGGGGCAGGCATCTTCGTGGCATTCAGCCTCCTCTGGGGAGAGGGTGAGCTGCTGCTGGTTCTGGGGTTGGCCGGGCAGTACCTGGGGCATCTCGGGGTGCTTTGGCTGCTGGTGAGGGGCAAGTCGAATCCTGACCTGGGCTTCTCGATCGAGGCCGGAGATCTCCGTTACCTTGGACTTGGCCTGCTGCTCCAATTGGTGCTCGCGGTCCTCTTCCTCCCTCTGACTAATTTCTTCTTCCCTGAAGGCGAATCGGTGCAACAGGTCGGGTCGGCCCTCGCCGGTCTCGAATCGACGGCAGCACGTGTTGCCGCTGTCGTGGTCGCCGTGGTCCTAGCCCCCGTCACCGAGGAGTTGACCTTCCGCGGAGTCCTGTTGAAGGCGCTGGGAACCCGCGCCCGAAGCACGATCATCGTGGTCACGGCCCTGGTGTTCGCCGCCTTCCACGTGCTCGGCCTCGATCCAGCCCACCTGCTGGAGGCTTCGGCGGTGGTTCTCCCCCAACTCTTCATCGTTGGGACGGCTCTGGCATGGGTCACCCTGCGCAGCAACCGTCTCGGGCCGGCAATCTTCATGCACTCCGGCTTCAACCTGCTGGCGGCGATCGTCCTGCTGGTGCCCCCCGAGTTGCTCGAGTCGGTGAGCTAGCGGCCGCTACAGCAGGCCGGTCTTCTCCCGGATCGTCTTCATCGAATTCTCGGCTCGATCCCGCGCCGCGGCTGCACTCGTCTCCATCACCTCGCTGACCTCAGCGTCGCTCAGACCGGCGTAGGCCTCCCGGATCGGGCGCAGCCCTTCGGCGATCGACTCGCCAACCGCGGTTTTGAACTCGCCGTAACCAGCCGAGCCGTATTCCCTGGTGAGATCCGGGATCGATCGCCCGCTGAAGAAGCTGAACAGCTCGAGGAGGTTGGAGATGCCTGGCTTCTCGTCCCAGTCGTAGGTCACCTCGTTCCCGGTGTCGGTGACCGCCGCCTTGACCTTCTTCAGGATGTCGTCAGGAGTGTCCTTGAGGAGAATCCGTGAGCGCGGCGACGGATCGGATTTGGACATCTTGGCCTTGGGATCGGTCAGCGACATCACCCTGGCCCCGATCTCAGGGGTGATCCGCTCCGGAATCGGGAACTCCTCCCCGAAACGGGTGTTGAACCGCTCGGCCACGTCCCGGGTCAGTTCGAGATGCTGCGCTTGATCGTCACCAACCGGGACCGCATGCACCTTGTGGATCAGGATGTCTGCCGCCTGGAGAACCGGATAGGCCAGGATCCCCAAGTTCTGACCGGACCGGTCGGACTTCTCCTTGAACTGGGTCATCCTCTCCAGCTGCCCGATCCCGGTGATAGTGCCGAGGATCCAGGCGAGCTCGACATGCTGGGGCACCTCGGACTGGTAATAGAGGAGGGAACGCTTGGGGTCGACTCCGGCAGCGATGATCATGCGGGCCAGGTCATGTCGATCCCGGGCAAGATCGGACGGATCATAGGGAGAGGTCATTGCATGGAGATCGACCACGCAATAGATGGTCTCGTAGTCGTCCTGCATCTGAACCCAGTTGTAGAGGGCCCCGACCAGATTCCCGAGGTGAGGCTCGCCAGTGGGCTGCATACCGGAGAAGACCCGTTTTCGATTGGTCACATTCACCTTTCCTGGGCTGACGGAGAGCACGCCACGTCGGGCGACACCTTAGGTTCGCGAGGCCAGGTAGTCCTCCTGGGACTCCGTCAAACCCCATGAGCCGTCGAACCTTGCTCCGGTGACGTCGGCGCCACGATCCTCTTCTTGGAACCGGGTGGCCGAGAGGGCGGTCTCGGACAGGTCGGCATCCCTCAGGTCGGCGCCGGCCAAGTTGGCTCCCTCCAGATCGGACCCCGAGAGGTCCGCCCCGTGCAGCACGGCGCCCCGAAGATCGCTCAGAGACAGATTCGACTCCCTCATGTCGGCTCCGGCCAAGTCGACCCCCGACAGGTCGCAGTTCTTCAGATACAGACGCTGAAGATCGCGTGTCTGCGGAGACCAGGACCTCAGATCAAGGCCAACCATGATCCGCCCCCGGTACTTGTCGTACGACGAGGCGTTGAGAAACCGATCGAGTTGCTCAGGGCGGATCGAGCCGGTCGTGAACCTCTCATCACCGGGGGCCGGGTCGGCGTTGTTGTGGTACTGAGAGTTTGCCTCCCACCATCCCGGGCGATCCTCGGCGAGCACGACGACCCTCTTCACCCATTTCAGAGACTTGTAGAAATAGCGTCCCTGGGTGAAGACCCGGACCGGCCCACCGTGCTCGGCACTCAAGGGCTGACCGTCGGCGGCGTGCATCAGCCAACTCGATGCGGAAGCAACCTCGAGGGAAAGCGAGGTGTGATGGCTTCGCTCCGAGTAGGACTCGAATGAGACGAACGCCGCCCCGGCCTTCACCCCTGCCTCTTCGAGCAGGGCACGAAGAGGCAGGCCCGTCCAGTTCATGACAAGACGGCTCCAACTGGTCACACAGTGGATGTCGGACACCAGGTTGAGCTTGGCGCGTTCGAGAAAGACATCGAGCCCGATCTCAATCGGCCGCTCGACCAATCCTGTGACCTCCAGCGACCATCGGGTGGGATCCTTCAGATCGGCCGACGGTTGTCTCTCCCCGACCACCGGGAACCGCTTGGTCTCGATCTGTCCGGGGGGAAGGGGTGCGCTCATGGGAACGGCAGGGCTTGTCGGGCCGGAACCGCGAGCCTCATCCCGCGAAGCCGGATGCGGAGTCCTCGGCGACTTCGGGTGCGAGATACGAGGCGACCACCTCCGAGATGTCCACGGAGGCGACTAGGACGGCGGCTCCATTCGCGGTCGTGGTGTCCATCATCGGGATGTCCAGCTGCCGGATCGATCCCTTCCCGAGGCCACGCATGGTCCAGGCGAGGCCAACCGCGTCGATCAGGCTGAGATCGGCGTCGACGGTGACGTAAGGAGCCACCACCTTGGCCACCGATGCCATGTCTTGTGGGCTGCCGAAGTCGGCAAGACTGCCCATCATCGACAGCAGAAACTCCCGCTGTCGTTCGTTCCTCGTCAGATCACTGACGCCGGGGACCACCCGCCAGCCATCGGCGGTCAGCTCCTGAGTGTTGCGCGACCTGAGCCAGGCAAGGGTCTCCGCTCCTGACGCCAGAGTGCAACCGGCTGGCAGATGCAATTGGGCTTTGGAGTCTCGAACCTGGCGCTGCAGACAGATCTCGTAGCCACCGATCGCGTCCACCGCCTCCTGGAACCCGGCGAGGTCCACCAGGGCGAAATGATCGATGCTGACCCCGATCAGGTTCTCGACGGTCACGGTGAGGGCGGTGGGGCCGTTCATCAGAGCTCCGCATCCTTCCAAGGCGTCGTTGAGACGGTGCTCCGAGTCTGTGCAACTGTCCTCGACCCAGAGGTCACGGGGCAGCGAGAGAAGGGCAGCGCTGCGCTCATCGTCCCGGGGCCGGATCAAGACTATGACCACATCGGCGCGATCACCCTCGAACTCGCCGAACCCCCCGGTGTCCGACAGGTCATCCCTCGAATCGGATCCCACCAGAAGGAACACATCCAAGCCATCGGCGCCGCTGGGAGGCACGGTGACATCCATTGCCGGCCCCCCTGACCCGAGCTCGCTGTCGGGGGTCTCGGTGGGGTCGGTCAGCGCCGGCCGATCGATGCTCACCCGATTCACGTCGCCCCATGTCGACGCGGCGAAAACGGCTCCAGTGCCCAGGAGCACGACGGCGATCAGCGCGCCGGTTATCAGCAACCGCTTTTTCAGGAGGTCCACCCTTGGTCAGCCCCGGTGGGAGATCACATTCTATGTCGTTGATTCAGGTGACGATTCGGCCACCGTCAGACTCGAAACGCAGCGTCCACGCTCGACGTTATCGGATCCGCTGACATCGACACCGAGCGCACAGTCTCTTTGGGGACCGTGGGCAGGCTTAGCTCGAAACGTGACTCCCCGTAGGCGTCAACGTAACGAAGGCTCCCGCCCATCAACTCGGCAAGTTGGCGGGAGACAGCGAGACCGATCCCTACCGATCCGGGCTGGGTCGGTGAATGCCTTCCCCGGTAGTACCTCTCGAAGATGAGCTCCTGTTCCTCGGAAGGGACACCCCGACCGTCATCGACAACGAGGATCTGCGCCCGGTCACCAACCAACCTGACCAACACCGCGATCTTCTCACCCCCGTACTTCACCGCATTAGTGAGGAGATTGCGGATGATCTGGCGACAACGGAGGGCATCGGCCCAGGCCTTTACATTCTCGCCGTCGACGATCAGATCCTTGCCGCTGGGATGTGATTCCCGTACACCGCGCACGACACTCTCGACCTCGGCCCGAAGATCGATCATGTCGGGTTTGATCGAGAGGTTCCCCGCCTCGGCCCGAGACGCCACCAACAGATCCTCAACCAGCTCGGCAAGCTCACGGCTCTGCACCGCAATGATGCCGTTGAGCTCGACCAATTCGTCGGCATCCAGCATCGACCGGCTGTTGGCGATTTCCTCGGCCAGACCCACGATGGCCGTCAACGGGGTCCGAATCTCGTGACTGACGGAGGCGAGAAGCCTGTCCTTGGATTCGTTCGACGCCTTCAGCTCCTCCTGATCGTCCTGGCGCCGCCAATAGGCGCCGATCATGTGTGAGGCACGCCACAGGGTCTCCACCTCGGCCTCACTCCAGCTTCGGTCATCGACGCAGGACACGAAGCCAATCGACCCCCGGAAAGTGCCGGCGACAAAGATGGGAACAGTCACCTCCGAAACGATGCCATCCCGCTCGTAGACGGCCCTCTCCTCACCCATGAGCCTCGCGGTGTGAATGGAGATAGCCCGGGCCTCGGAAAGGGCCCGATAGGTGGCAGAGGACGGGTCGTACTCCCCGCTCTTCCAACCTCCCATGTGCACGTTCGAGTTCCGCCTCGCATCGGCGATTATCTCCCAATGGGGGGCTCCGTCGATCTGGACCGTCCTGTCCACGTAGGCGTAGTCGGCATCAGTGGCCTCCATCAGGGCCTTCACCGCCTCGTAGATGGCAAAGACATCGGTCTGCACCAACAAGGCCTCGGAGCAGGTGGCAATCGCGTGCTGAAGGAGGGTGGCTTTGTCGTAGCGGGCAATCGCTTCTGACAGTTGATCAAAGAGTCGTGAGACCAGGGCGGTGGTGAAGATGACCCCGGCCACCGCGATCACCGAGCGAACACCGATGACCTCAACGGGCTCCTTCAACAGGATTCCCATGGTGATGCTCCACAAGGCAATGCTCAACCCCACCGCGCTCGACCAAACGAGCCTGCTCCCGGCACTCAAGGTGCCTGCGAAGACCCCCAGCATCATCACCAGGCCGAAGGATGTGGTGAAGTCGAATGCCGAGATCTCGACACCAAAGAGCGCCTCGATGATCGAGAGGACGCAGAAGAGCCAGATGGTGCTGAGGATCAAGGTCATGGTGTTGGCCTCTTCTCGCTGGGTGAGCCATATCGCCCAGATGGCGAGCACCATGTAGCTGGCCCATCGGATCGGGGCCAGGGGCGACTTCATATCCGAGCGCACGATCTCGATGATCGCCAGCGCCGGGAAGGTCACGGCAAACAGCACCGCCACATACCTGTGAAACTGCTGCTGCGCCTCTATCGGAGCGCGGGAACTCACATCGAGAACATCGGCCAAACTGGTGGCAAAACTTGAACCTGGGAGACCTCTAGGGAAGCCCGACCAGAGACCGGACCATCCTCGCGGTTGCGCCCCACAGGGTGTCTCCGCCGAGGTCGTAGTACCAGACCTCATGCTCGTTCCACGGCACGCTCCACCAGTGATCAGTGTCGGCGAGATCCTCGAGGAGCGGGGTGTAGATCCTGGCTACCTCACGCTCGCTTGGCACCAGGACAACCGGTGCCCTCAGCCGGCCCACCACCGGGATCACCCACGGCTTGAACTCGACCGTGTCGATCGGCGGGAGGAAGCCGAGGACCTCGACGGCTGACGGGTCGATTCCGACTTCCTCGTGAGCCTCGCGCAGGGCGGTCTCCACAGGACCTCGGTCGGAGGGATGGGCCCTGCCGCCGGGGAATGAGATATGACCGGCGTGGGTGGGCATCGTGTCGGGGCGCTTGGTGAGAACGATCCTCACGGAGCCATCGTCGTCCTCGTACAAAGCCGCCAGCACAGCAGCCACCGGCCCTTCGCCTGGCACAGGCGCCTGGTCGTTCATGTGAAGTCTGTCCCACATTCAGATATCAGGATAAGTGCGCCGATAACCTGATCCGGTGCCACGGCCTCTGTTCGAAACTGATCGACTGATCATCCAGCGCTTCACCAAACGCGACCAGGCCACCCTCGATGGCGCCATTCGCTCATCACTGCCCGAATTGAACCAGTGGCTTCCCTGGGCACGCATGGACTATGAGTATGCGGACACCACGTCATTCATCAGGGAATCGATGCAGGCATGGAAGGAAGATCGGGCCTGGGATTACTCGATTCGGCTCAAGCAGAACCCCAACCGCCATCTCGGCAACGTCTCGCTTTGGACGATCTCCAAGCTTGGCAAGATCGCCGAGTTCGGGTATTGGGTGCGAACCGACGAGAACTCCAAAGGAATCTGCACCGAGGCGGTGGAGTGCCTACTCGCCGAAGCGTTCGGGTCGCTCGGGTATCACAAGGTGACACTGCGCATCGCCGTCGGCAACGATCAATCCGACAGAGTGGCCCACAAGCTGGGTTTCACCAGGGAGGGAGTCCTCCGCGAGGAGTTGTTGATCAGGGGCAATTGGGTCGATCACTCGCTGTGGTCGTTGCTCGACCGCGAGTACCAGGCGTTGCGGCGAACCGGCGAGGTGCGCGGGACCAGATGAAGGAGCTCGACCAACAGGGCCTTCGCTCCTGGATCGACGATCGGGCTGATCAACACCTGTTCAGTGGAGTGGTGCTGGTGTGGGAGGACGGAAAGCCCGCCTTCACCCATGTTGCAGGGCACGCCCATCGGGGTCACCGGGTCCCGGTGACACTCGACACCCGGTTCCAGGTGGCTTCGGTCACCAAGATGGTCACGGCGGCGGCGGCGCTCCGCCTGGTCGAGCGGAGGACTCTGAGACTGGACCGGCCCCTCATCGACTTCCTCCCCCCTGAGTACCGACCGGCCTCACTCGACAAGCGCCATACCCTCCATCAACTTCTGTCTCACACCTCGGGTCTGGCCAACTATCACGACGACGAGGATGAGACCTGGGCATCGTTCACCTCGGCCTGGGACCGGGTTCCGGTCTATCACGCCCGGGGGCCACGCGACATCCTCCCGTTGTTCGCCGACTTGCCTGCCGTGTCCGATCCCGGAGTGTTTCTCTACGGAGACGCCAACTTCGTTCTCATCGGAGTGCTGATCGAATGGGTGACGGGAAAGTCATTCGCCGATGTGGCTACCGAGGAAGTACTGATCCCGGCGGGGATGTCCGACTCCGGCTTTTTCCAGATCGACCTGGAGCCCCGGAACATGGCGACGGCCTACCTGGCCACCGAGGAGCCACCCGAGACCTGGCGCTCCAACATCTACAGCGTCCCCGCCGGTGGGATGCCCGACGGCGGGCTCACCACCACGGCCACCGACCTGGCCCGTCTCCTCGACGCCATCGCATCGGGCTCACTTCTCGATCCCGACAGCGTCGCCCAAATGCTCACGCCACACGGATTCGACGATGACGGTGTCGAGGCATATGGCTACGGGATGGAGTTGGCGGTCGTTGACGATCGGGTGACGATCTATGGCCACGGTGGAGCCGATCCTGGTGTCTCCACGATGGTGTCGCACTATGTCGACTCCGGCATCACCGTGGTCGTCCTCTGCAACCAAGACCGTGGGTCGTGGGCGACCGTGCAAAAGATCACCGAGATCCTGGGGCTCGACGACCCGAGAGAATAGAGAACAATGCGGCAGACCGGGCCGATTTCTTGCGGGCCGACTTTGCCCTCGACCAACCGTTATCACCCAAGCGGCATGGCGATCTCGGCATTGCAGTCTCGGGCAAACAGACGCCGGTCGGCCCGAGCTACCGCCTCGCCCTGGTCCTCCAATCAACCCGCAGCCAGCACCCGCGAGGCGTCGCCGACAAAGGTGGCGATCGTCGGGTAGAAGCCGACGATCACGGTGAAGGCGAGTGACAGCCCGAGGGCGAGACGCAGCGACCCGGCCGGAGCGGCCGAGGCCTCGTCGGCGAACTCCCCGATGGGATCGTCGATCCAAACCGTCTTCACCACCCGGGCGTAGTAGTAGATGGCGATCACTGCGTTCAACGCGGCGATCACAGCCAGAACCACCGTTGCCGTCCCACCCGCGATCATCACCGAGCGGAACATGGCGAACTTGGCGAACCACCCGGCAAGTGGCGGGATGCCCGCCAGGCTGAAGAAGAAGACCGCCACCAGCACCGCCAGCCGGGTGTCGGCCTGACCCAGCCCGCTCCAGGCTGCAAGCTCGCCGGATCGGGTTTTGCGGGCGCCCGCGATCACAACCGCGAACGCACCGAGGTTCATCACCGCGTAAATGGTGAGGTAGATGACGGTCGCGGAGAACGCCTCCTCCAGATCCACTCCCACCACCGCCGCTGAGGCGAAGGGGACCAGCATGAATCCAGCCTGGGCTATCGATGAGTAGGCGAGCAGGCGAACGATGTTGGACTGGCGGAGGGCGGACAGGTTGCCCACAGTCATCGAGAGCGCCGCCAGAACCCATAGGGCCGGCGCCCAAATCTCGGATACCTCGGGAAGCGCCAGATACATCACGAGCAACATCGCCACGAATCCGGCCGCCTTCGAGTTGACCGAGAGGTAGGCAGTCACCGGCGTGGGCGCCCCCTCGTAGGTGTCGGGCGCCCAGAAATGGAACGGGACCGCGGCGATCTTGAACCCGAAACCGACGATCACAAAGAAGATGGCCAGGATCAGGGCCGGCTCGTTTTCCATCGCTGCGGTGGCCCCGGCGAGACCGGCGAACGTGACCTCTCCGGTGAGGCCGTAGAGAAACGACAGCCCATAGAGCAAGATGGCCGTGGACAGGACGCCGAGGATGAAGTACTTCATCGACGCCTCGTTCGACTTGACGTCACCCTTTCTCCATCCCGCCAGCAAGTAGAGAGGCCCGGTGGTCAACTCGAGAGCGACGAAGATAACGATCAGGTCCCGGGCCGAGGCCATCACCATCGACCCCAGGACCGAGGAGAGCAGCAGGAAGTAATACTCGCCCTGGTAATAACGGTCGGACTCGATGTAATGGTGCGACATCAGGAACACCAGGTACGCCGACACCACGAACAGACCTTTGAGGACCAAAGCGAACTCGTCAACCACATAGGAGCCGTCAAACATCGATCTGGTCTCCCCCTCGACGGCGAGAATCACCAGTGGCACTGCGGCCAGGGCGGTACCCGCCACCGCCACTGTCGCCGTCCAGTACTTCTGGGGTCGGGGCAGGATCAGATCGACGGCGAAGACGAGCAACAACGTCCCGATGACGACAAACTCGGGAGCAAAAGCCAGATAGTCGACGTCGAAGGTCAAGTTTCTCCCCCCAGGAGCGGCAGCTGTTTCTCCCCCCAGGAGCGGCAGCTGTTTCTCCCCCCAGGAGCGGCAGCGACGTTGGGGGGAGTGG
>JBBDQO010000105.1:0-22594 GCA_040905925.1 Acidimicrobiia bacterium
AGGTCCAGAACTCCGCGCCAAAACGAAAGGCTGACGCACCCATTACCCTCGGTCCCGATGTTCACCAGAGCACCCGCTGACTATCCAGCGGACCGACGACGCCCGCTCACCGTCATCGTGGTGATCGTGGCCACTGTCTACCTCGTCCTGACCGCTCTCGGCACCCTGTGGACCGACTATCTCTGGTTCGACTCCATCGGCTACGCCAGCGTTTGGCAGCGGAAATGGGGAATGTCGATCGTCCTCGGCGCGGTCGGCATCGCCGTGGCCTTCTTCGTTATCTGGTTGACCTTGCGCCTGGTCGACCGGTTCTCACCACGATGGGCCCCGTTCGATCTGAGCGAGGAAGAGGAGCTGATCGAGCGTTTCCGGGAGTGGATGGAGCCCCGGGTCCGTCAAGTTCGGTTCTGGGTTACCTCGTTTCTGGCGGTGCTGTTGGGGCTGGCGGTGGCGTCATGGCGTGACGACGTCTTCCTCTTCATGAACGTCCAGGACTTCGGGACCCTCGACCCCTTCTTCGAAATGGACCTCGGGTTCTATGTGTTCCGATTGCCCTTGTGGTCGACCATGGCCGACTGGCTGTTCAACGCCCTGGTTTTGGCAACCTTGGTGGCCGTCGTCTCCCACTACTTCAACGGTGGCATCCGCTTCAACGGGCGGAGATTCACGGTCGCCCGGGGGCCGAAGACCCACATCTCGGTGATGCTGGCGCTGATCGCCCTGGTCCGAGCGGCGGTGTACCGACTGGACATGTTCGAGTTGATGTTGTCCGATCGGAGCGAGACCTTCTTCGGGCCGGGGTACACCGATTTCACGGCCCGGCTTCCCGCCTATCGGCTCTTGATCCTGGTGGCCCTGTTGGCAGCGGTGCTTTTCATCATCAACATCTTTCGCCAGGGATGGACCCTGGCTGCGGTAGCCGTCGGCTCCTGGGTCGTGGTTGGTGTCGCCGCCGGCGCTATCTATCCGGCGATCATCGAACGGATTCAGGTGGCTCCCCGACCCTTGGTCAAGGAGACCGAGTACCTCCAGCACAACCTCGAGTTCACCCGTGCCGCCTGGGGTCTCGACCGGGTCGAGGTCCAGCCCTTCGCCGCATCTGAGGACATCACGGCCGACGACATCGAGGCCAATCAGCTGACGGTGGACAACCTTCGGATTTGGGCCCCTTCGGTGTTGCCCCGCACCTATCAGAACTTCCAGGAGCTGCGCAACTATTACAACCTCGGGGTGGTGGACACCGATCGCTATCTGAATGAAGGCATCCCGACCCAGGTGATGCTGGCGGTTCGGGAGCTCGATGAGGTCCTGCCGAGAGAGGACTGGCTGAACCAACGTCTCATCTACACCCACGGTGTCGGGGCAGTGGCCAACGCAGCCGCCTTCGTGGAGGAGGACGGCCAGCCCCGTTTCCTGCTCCAGGACGTGCCGCCGCGGGCCTCGGTGCCTCAACTGGAGCTCGAGCAGCCACGGGTCTATTTCGGGGAGACCTATGAGGCGGGGCGGCCTGTGATCGTAGGCACTGGCGACGAGCCCCAGGAGATCGACTACCCGCTCCAGGGAGAGGGGACGGAATACAACCGCTACGACGGTGAAGCGGGGGTGAGCTTGGGGAGCATCTGGCAGAGGATCGCGTTCGCCTTCCGCTACCGGGACTTGAACCTCTTGATCTCGGGAGAGATTCGCCCCGAGAGCAAAGTGTTGGTCGAGCGCAACATCCGTCAGATCGTTGCGGATGTCGCACCGTTCCTCCATGTGGACACCGACCCCTACCCGGTGATCATGAATGGGCGGATCCTGTGGGTGCTCGATCTATACACCACCTCGTCCCATTACCCCTATTCCCAACCGCTGACTCCGGGCTCGGTGGGCCGTCTTGCAGAATCCTCGTCGCTTCGGCCCGGGATCAACTACATGCGCAACTCGGTCAAGGCTGTGGTCGACGCCTTTGACGGTGACGTCACCTTCTATCTCAACGACCCGGCCGACCCTGTGGCGCAGGCCTGGTCGGACGCGTATCCGGGCCTTTTCAGACCCGTCTCCGAGATGCCGCCCGGCCTCGAGGATCATCTCCGCTATCCACAGGATCTGTTCCGGGTCCAAGGAGAGCTCTATCTCGAGTACCACGTGACCGACTACACCGAGCTCTTCTCGGGGAACGACGCCTGGTCGCTTCCCGCCGATCCCTCGACCATCTCTCGAGGCACCGGGGTCGGCTCCGAGTTTCTCGTCGGGGACCGTGCCGATGAGGCGACGCAGACCGTGCGTTATCGGGCGGAGATCCTTCCCTACTACCTGCTGACCAGTCTTCCCGGAGAGACCGATCTCTCCTATTTGCTGTTACAGCCGTTCACCCCCAAGGACAAGAAGAACATGGCGAGTTTCCTGGTGGCCGATTCGACACCGGGTCGCTACGGGCGTTTGATCGATTTCAGGATGCCGCAGGGAGAATTGGTCGACGGCACCGAGCAAGTAGGGCAACGCATCGACCAGGACGCCGAGATCTCCCAACAGTTCACCTTGTGGGACAGCACCGGTTCGAAGGTGATCAAGGGCGACCTGTTGGTAGTGCCCATCGAGGACTCGCTCATGTATCTCCAACCGATCTTCCTCGAGGCCGAGGAGGGAGGGTTCCCCGAGTTCAGGAGGGTCATCGTCGTCTACGGCGACCAGGTGGAGTGGGCGGAGACTCTCGACGGGGCGCTGGGGCTGGTGTTCGGTGGTGAGACCGGTGAGCCGGTGGAGGAACCCACCACTCCCGACGGAACCACCATCAAACAACTTCTGGACCAGGCGGCTGCCGCCTTCGACAGTGCCGATGTTGCCCTTCGCGCCGGCGACCTCTCGGGGTATCAGCGCTGGGTCGACGAGGCAAAACGACTCCTCGATGAGGCCCGATCGCTCGTGGAGGGGGCGGTGGAGGCGCGGCTGGGTGCAGCCGGCTGAGTAGAGATCACCTCTACACCATGTGGTGTATCATGGTGTATGTGAGCAGGACCAATATCGACCTCGACGACAGGCTGGTCGAGATGGCCATGCAGCGATACGGGTTGCGCACCAAGAAAGAGGCGGTTGACCTGGCGCTGCGGAGACTGGTCGGAGGGGTAATGACCAAGGAGGAGGCTCTGGCCATGGAGGGTTTTGGCTGGGACGGTGATGTCGCCGAGATCGGTGGGGTGGTGGTGATCGAGGAATGGGATTGACGACCCTCGTGGACACCTCGGCTTGGGTGGAGTACCTCCGAGCGACCGGATCGGAGGTCAACCTGGCGGTGCGGTCTCTGGTGGGGTCTCAGGGCCGGGCGATCGCGATCACGGATGTCGTGATCATGGAGCTTCTCGCGGGGGTGAGAGTCGCCGAGCAGAGGGAGAAGCTCTGGGCCCTGATGAACCGGTGCCTGATGCTTCCCACCCGGCCCCTCTTCGACTACGAGGTTGCCGCCGAGCTCTTCGCCCGTTGCCGACAGGCTGGGTTTACCCCTGCCAACACCAACGACCTCCTGGTGGCGGCTGTGGCCATCGGGAAGAGGGTGCCGTTGCTCGCCGCCGATACCGACTTCGAGAAGATCGCCTCGGTCTCCAGCCTCTCGCTGGCTTCGGCTTGATCGCATTCCCCACAACACCCCCCATCCTCCTATCGTGGGGCGGCTCCCAAGGAACACATGGCTAAAGACGAAGACGAATACATACGGATGCGAGGCACCGTGGTCAAGATGCTCCCCGACTCCACCTTCGAGGTGAAGTTGGAGAGTGGCTTCGAGTTGCTCGCCAAACCCTCGGGACGCATGCGTCGCGGTCGGGGGATCCGTGTCCTTCCCGGCGACACCGTCGATGTCGAGGTCTCGACCTACGACCCGACCCGGGGTCGCATCGTCTGGCGTTACCGCTGAGCCGACGCCGGCTCATATCACCCGACCGTGGAAACTGAATGGGTTTCCCGCGCTATGTGATTTGTCACACCGGTGTCCGATGATGTCGGCATGGGTTTGTTCATGAACTTGGTGGCCGGGGTCGCCGGAGTCCTCATAGTCGTCATCGGGGTCTACTCGATGGTCGCTATCTGGTGGGACGAGCTCGACTAGGGCCAACCGCCAATCGGTAGCGTGAGGGGGATGAAGGTCTCCACCGTCATCCTGCGCACCTCGGATCTGGACCGAGCGGTCGGGTTCTGGTCGGATCAGGTCGGACTTGCCCTGCTCGGCCGGCACGAGGCCTTCGCCTTTCTCGATGGGGGATCGGTCCAGGTGGCCCTGAATCAGGTCGATCGTGAGATCGAAGACCTTTCCATGACCGAGGTGGTCCTCGAGGTGGAGGACGTCTTTGCCTCTCATCGAGAGATGAGCGAGCGCGGTGTCCCTTTTGAGATCGAGCCGAGAGTGGTGAACACCGACGGGGTGCGCACCCTGCTAGCGGCTCATTTCTACGACCCCGACGGCCACGCCGGGAGCATCACCGGCTGGGTCGAAGGAACTGCCGACGAATCACCGGCCTGAACGGTGTTCCACGTCGGGGCGTAGGCCCGACCACGGCGTTCAGGAGGCGGGGTCGCTCACCCCACGCGGCGACGGATTGACTACCGAGCTCTGCATTTGGCGATAACGGGAAATCACTTGTGTGACGTCCTCGGGATTGACCTCGAATCTGAGCAGGCTGTTCTCCAGGAGGCGGAGCATCTCGTCGAAGTCGTCGTCGATGATGTGGAACCGGTGATGGGCCTCCTCGATCTCGTGTGGGCTGTAGGCGGGGGGACCTCCCATCACCATCGCCAGGAACCGCGCCTGGTGCTCGATCAGTCCGGCGATCGAAACGTCATCGAAGTAATGGCCAAGGCGTGGAGATTGGAGGACGTCGCCGTAGAACGAGGAGACGATCCGAGCCAGCCTTCCTCGACCGTACTTCTCGAGCATGGTCTCGGACATTGACCCTGAATCTAGGCCGCACCTCGGGCTGACCGGGAACGCCGGTTGCACAACGGTTGCCGGGTCTTACAATTGGCTATTCCACCGATGCGGGGTGGAGCAGTCTGGTAGCTCGTCGGGCTCATGTGTATCTGCCGGGGGCACCGACGCAACGCCTCGATCTGCAATACCCGCACCGCCTGGCCCGGAAAGGGCGATCCCGAATAGGGTCACCAGCGCCACCAGTCAGTCGCACTTAGGGTTCGGACTCCGGCGAACCGAGAGGGGTCGCCTCGGATGGGGCTCGCAATCTGCTCGCGTCACTTCTACGTCCCTGACGGGCCCGCCGGCAGCATCACCGGTGGGATGGACGCGGCACCCACCGGGTCTCGGATCTGTCAGACGACCGCACCGCGAGTCACTTCCCGTGACGCCGGTAGCGATCAGCCCCTCCGCTAGATTCCGAACACGCTGCAGTATGTGTGGGCTCGAATGGTGAGAATCTCTGAATCCGACCTCGCTCGTGGTCTCGAGGCAATGAGAAACCATGAGTGGGGTGAGGCGTACAGCAAGCTGTTCCCGCTGCTCGACGACCCCGAAGCCGATCCCGAGCATCTGGAGATGCTGGCCGAAGCTGCATGGTGGATCGGGAGAATCGACGATGCGCTGGCCGCAGGTGAGCGAGCAACATCCGCATATAGCGCATCGGGTCGAAACCCGGACGCAGCCCGTGCCGCCGTCCAGGTCGCCGAGCTCTACGGTCAGCGCTTTCAGTCTTCGCTGGCCAGCGGATGGAGCCGACGGGCGGCCCGTCTTCTCGACGGGCTCGACGAGACTCCAGCCCTGGGGCATCTCCGTCGCCTCGAATCGGTCAATGCCTCGGGTTCGGACGAGGGTCTCAGGCTGGCTCTCGGACTAGCGATCGAGGTTCAGGAGATCGGCTCTCGCACCGGTGACAGGGACCTCGAGATGCTCGGTCTGCACGATCGGGGTCGGTACACGGTCTATCTCGGGGAGGCGGAGCTGGGGATGGCAATGATGGAGGAAGCCCTGGTCAGCGCGGTTGCCCGAGAGCTGGGTCCCAAGATTACGGGCAGGATTCTCTGCAACACCATCGAGGTGACAGCATCGACGGCCGACTACAAGAGGGCGACCGAATGGAGCGACCAAACGATGCGTTGGTGCGAGACCGTTGGGGGCGGCGGCGGGTACCCGGGGGCTTGCCGGGTTCGACGATCCGAGTTCATGCGTCTGAGAGGCGCGTGGCCTGCCGCCGAGGTTGAAGCAAACCGGGCCGCGAACGAACTCGCCGACATCCGTCCTTACCAAGCACGAGCGTTCAACGAATTGGGGATGATCCGGCTCAACACTGGCGATCTCGATGGCGCCGAAGACGCCTTCATGAAGGCACACTCGCTTGGACTCAGCCCTATGCCAGGCCTTGCGCTGTTGAAGCTTGCCCGGCAAGAAACCCCTGAAGCGTGGTCGATGATCCGGGCGGCGCTAACAGCCACCGACGCCTATCTGGAGCGGGCAAAGCTGATACCCGCGGCCATCGAGATTGCATTGGCCGTCGAAGTGGCTGACGCCGCAAGAGACCTCGCAGCGGAGCTCGCCGAGATCGCCGACCGCTATCGGTCCGACCTGCTGGGCACCTTTGCCCTTCAAGGTGAGGGGAGGATTGCGGCTCATGAGGGTCGGTTTGAAGACTCCGTTGCCCCGTTACGCATGGTGGTTGAGCAACTGGTCGCCTGGGGCGTTCCCTACGAGGCAGCACGTGCTCGCTGCGATCTGGGGATGGTCCTGATCGAGCAAGGTTCACAGGCTCTCGGTTGGCTGGAGATCAATGAGGCGAAGGCTGAGTTCACCAGATTGGGGGCGGTCGTCGATTTGGGGCGGATCTCCGAGATGGTGGAGCGGCAAGACAAACCGGCAGCCCTGCACTCAATGACCACCATGATGTTCACCGACATCGTTGACTCGACCAAACTCGTGGGCTTCATCGGAGACGAGTCCTGGGCCGATTTGATCTCCTGGCATGACCGCACGATTCGGTCTCTGCTCCATCGGCACTACGGAACAGAGATCGACCATGCGGGAGATGGCTTTTTCGTCTCCTTCAACACGCCCGAAGCGGCGCTCGAATGTGCGGCGGAGATCCAGGCTGTTCTGCGGAGACACCGACAGGATTCAGGGTTCTCGCCACGGGTGAGAGTCGGGGTCCACGTCGGTCAGGTCCTGCAATCGAGCGGCGCACTCGTCGGCCTCGAGGTGCACACCGCGGCCCGTGTAGCCGGTGCGGCCGAGGGAGACCAGGTGCTGGTATCCAAGGCCATTGTTCAGGTGGTCGGAGACAGCTTCGTGTTCGGCCCGGGGCAGGAGATACAGGCGAAGGGGATAGGCGAGGCACTCGTCGTCCATCCACTCGTGTGGCACCCCTGAGGGCGACATCCCAGTTGGCCTGAGGGCTAGTCTCGCGTCCGCGTACAAGCACGAGGATTCATAGATGGATGTGGCGCGACTCAAGTCCATTCCGCTCTTTTCCCAGCTGTCCAAGAGGGAGCGAAAAGCCATTGCCCAGCATGCCGACGAGGTTCAGATTCCGCAGGGAACCAAGATCATCGAGCAGGGTCGTGTTGCCAACGAGCTACTTGTGATCGAGCGCGGAACCGCTGACGTCCTCGATGGTGAGGCCGTTATCGCCCAGATCGGCCCCGGCGATGTCGTAGGCGAGATCGGTCTACTGCGCTATTCAAGGAGAACGGCGACAGTAGTTGCTACCAGTGCCATCGATGCCATCGTCATGTACGGTCCCGAGTTGATGGCGATGAAGAGCTCGGTGCCGCTGGTTTTTGAGCAGTTGGATCGCTTGATCGCTGAACGAATCGGGAGCGATGATCAACGCTCCTCTGGATAGCACGTTGCGCCACGCGATGTTGTCGTTGGGCTCGACCTGCCATAGAATTAAGGCTCCACCGACGCGGGGTGGAGCAGTCTGGTAGCTCGTCGGGCTCATAACCCGAAGGTCGCGGGTTCAAATCCCGCCCCCGCTACGAACGAAAACCCTTGCGCCGCAAGGGTTTTCGGTGTCTCTGGGAACCCAACGGTCGGTACCGAATCGACTCCATCGCGCGTCCATCGCGCGCGACATGCAAATTACCGGGCGAACCGGTATGGCTCCGAGGCCTTCGTTAGGCCGGTGGACGCAGCCAGGCAACCATCTCCCGTCAGTCGTCTGCCCACGGATACTTGACAGCTACATACTGAGGATACATACTAGAGATGTAGTTACGCAGTATATGTGATCGGGAGGCGTGATGGGTGTCAGAGAAGGGTTGTTGGCGCTCCTAGCGGCCGGGCCGAGTCATGGCTATCAACTCAAGTTGGACCTGGAGGCGGCGACGGCGGATGGGAATGTGGTCAATGTCGGGCAGGTGTACACCACCTTGCAGCGACTTGAGCGCGACGAGTTAGTCACGGTCAAGGAGACCGATGACGAGGGACGCGTCATCTATGAGCTGACGGAGTCCGGACGTTTGGCTCTTGGCGACTGGATGCGCCGGCCAACGGATCTGGCGGCTGCTGGCCGCGATGAGATCTCGATGAAGGTTCTATTGGTGTTGGCGACCGGATCGGCCGATCCGCGCGAGGTGATCGCCACGCAGCGCGGAGCGGCGATGGGTCTGCTCCAGGACTACACCCGCCTCCGCGCCGAGATTGATCCCGAAGACATCGCTTGGCAGCTCCGTCTGGAGCGCTTGGTCTTGTCGGTCGAGGCCGAGCTGCGGTGGCTGGACCGGGTCGAGGACCGCCTTGGAGACGTGGAGAGGAAGGCACCATCCTTGCGGCGGGGCGCGGAGGCGAAAGCGAGAACCAGTCGATGAGTGAACCAGCTCTGGAGATGCGCCAGGTAGGAAAGACCCACGGGCAGGGTCCTCAACGAGTCGACGCCCTCGTGGCTGTCGACTTGACCGTGACGCCTGGTGAGCTTGTGGCTGTCACAGGACGCAGCGGGTCGGGCAAGACCACTCTCCTCAACCTGGCGGGAGCTCTGGACGAGCCCACCACAGGCACGATCACCGTCAGTGGGCAGCGCCTGGGAGAGATGAGTCGGAGTGAGTTGGCTCGGCTGAGGCGGTTGTCCGTGGGCTATGTGTTTCAGCAGTTCAACCTGTTGCCGGCGTTGACAGCCGTTGAGAATGTCACTCTCCCCTTGGAACTGGACGGAATGGACCTGGCCGAGGCGAGGAAGCTCGGGGAGCTTGCGCTGGCCGAGGTGGGTCTGGAGGGGATGGCGGACCGGTTTCCGGATCAGTTGTCGGGGGGTGAGCAGCAGCGGGTGGCGATCGCTCGGGGTCTGGTGGGACCGAGAATGCTGCTCCTGGCCGACGAGCCGACCGGCGCCCTCGACGAGGCGACCAGCGATAACATCCTTCGCATCATTCGACAGCGCTGCGATGCTGGCGCCGCCGCTCTCCTGGTCACTCACGAACCGGCATATGCAGCCTGGGCTGACCGTGTCGTACGGCTTCGCGATGGGCGAGTTGAAAGCATCTCGGAGCGCGCCTCGGTTGAGTCATTGGTGGAGACCGGCCCGTGAACACGGCGGGCCGCGGGGCGGCATTGCGGGTGGCGTGGCGCACCAGCCGCTACAACCGCAAACGGACCATTTTCGTGATCCTGCTCATCGCGGTCCCGGTGGCGGTCGCGGTCGTGGCAGCCGGCTTTCTCCACGCCGAAGAGACCACCCCAGAGGAGTCGGTGGTCGGGTACATGGGCGCAGCGGACATGGCCGTCCCACACGACGGATCGGCCATCACGACTTCTTGGCTCGAAGCGGCCGTCGATCAGCTCGACGGCGGCGCGGATGCGACGACTTATCGGACTGTGAACCGGACATTCGGCACCAATGTGGGCGGTCCGGTGACGGACCTCGACCTTCAGAGCCCGCTGGTAGAAGGCATGTGGGACCTCACCGAAGGCAGCATCCCCGCCTCAACGGGAGAGGTAGTTCTCAGCGATAGCCTGGCTCGATTCTATAGAGCGGGTGTCGGCGACTCGGTCCGCTTGGATCCCAACGACCCGAACGCTGACACATATCGCGTTGTCGGACTGGCCAAACATGGCCTCTACTGGAACTTCCCTGCTGCGTTCGTGTCGCCGGACGCCCTCGATCTGGTCGAGGCGCCGGTCGGTGAACGCGAGGCTGTCACGTTGATCGCCACAACCGGGAACCCTGACGACGTAGCGACGACGCTCCAGGAGGCATGGAACCAGAGCCGATTCGAGCGCTGGCCCGAGGGAGCGGTGGTCCCGAAACCGGTGATCCTCGACGAACTCGTGTCAGACGATTACTACGTCCTGCTTAACGCTGACCAGGTTGGCCAACTCATTGAAGTGGCCCAGAGCGATCCCGATGCGGTCTGGTCTCGACTGGAAGAGATGCTCGCTGACGTCGAGAACGTCCCTACCCTGCCATGGCTGGGAGTCGAAAGCCGCTCCGCGTATCTGTCGACAGGCGGCGGCGGAGCTCTCGAGACACCCTTCGCCCTCGCCACACTGGTGTCAGCGGTCCTGCTCGCCGAAGTGGCCTTCATCGCCGGCGCATCGTTCGCTGCCGGAGTTCGACGACGACTTCGAGAGATCGGTCTCATGGGATGCAACGGTGCCACCGAGTCACATATGCGCTGGTCCTTGATCGGTGAAGGCATCGCAGCGGGGTTGATCGGCGGGCTGGTCGGGGTCGGTCTCGGGGCGCTCTTCGTTATCTTCGGCCGTCCCCTCATCCAACAGTTCGTTGGCCGGCGTATCACTGGCTTGCTATTCACACCCACGGATGCCATCGGCCCTCTAGTCATGGCAGTTCTCGCCGCCGCCCTGGCCGCCTGGGTGCCCGCTCGAACCGCGGCCCGCGTCCAGGTAACCACGGCACTCCAGGGCAGGATGCCAACATCGGCGCCTCGGCGCTGGACAGTCCCTGTTGGAGTGGGGGCGGCCGGTCTGGGCACACTGCTCCTCCTGGTCGGTCTGGCCACCGAGTCCACATTGGGAGCCTCGAGCGCAGCTCTCGGCGTGGCATGCATGATCGGCGGCTCCGCCCTTCTCGCCGGCCCGCTGATCGCTTTCACCAGCAGGCTGGCCAGCCGGACCCGCTCCACCCTCCGACTTGTTCTCCGTGATTCCAGCCGACACCGCACGCGAGCCGCGGCGGCTGTTGCCGCGACCCTGGTCATCATGGTTCTCCCCGCCGCCGGGCTGACCGCCGATGCCACGTCACGGGCACGAACCGAACCCCGCGGACTCCGCGCACCGGCCACCCATCTCATTCTGCTCGGCACTCAGGCCGGCCCGTTCGGACAGCCGCAATTGCGGGACGAGGACATCGCGTTGGTACGAAGACAGCTCCCCGAAGCCGCCTATGCCCGATTCGACCAGATAGACGTGCCGGGCTACTTCGAAGCCCAGATGCGAGCGTGCCAGGCTGAAGCTCCGGATGTCGACATCGCCCAATGCCCGCTGATTGACGAGGGCGGGATCGCATACTCCGTAGCCCACGCCAACCCCGACCTCATCGCAGTACTTGACGACCCACGGATCAAGTCGGCCCTCGACCAGCAAGGAGTCGTAGTTCTCGGGTTGGAAGACCGTTCCACCAAGGTGATGATCGCCGGCATCAGCCACGACGCCCGCGAACTACCCATACCGGCAATTGAGTACTTCATGCCCCGCATCCTCGTCAACGATGAGATCGCGAGCGCCCTCGACGGCCCCGTGCACCAAAGAGCCCTATTCATCGCTCCTGAAACACCGACCACGGAACAGATGCAACCCCTCTGGAACGGGAACCTCGACATGACCACCGGATGGGAGGACACCTCGTCGGAAGCGATCGTGGCGCTGGCAATCGGTGGGACCATCCTCATCGTCCTGATCGTGGTCGCCCTGGTCACCGCTCTCTCCGCCGCCGAGTCAGGTGACGACATCCAAGCCATGGTCGCTGTCGGAGCAGCCAACTCGATAAGGCGCCGATTCTTTGCCATCCAGGCCGGCTACCACACAGTTATCGCGGCCGTCCTCGCGATACCACTCGGCATCCTCATGATGAAAGCGCTAGCCAGCACCGAGGCCTACCGGTACGCCGCCCCGTTCGGAGTCGTCGACGGCACAAGAATCGCCATACCTTGGCTAGGACTCGGACTGCTCCTAGTTGTCGTCCCCATTACGATGACGCTCCTGACCGCTCTGGCAGTTCGGTCCGCACCCCTCACACCGCCTCGCCGTGCTGGCTGATCCTTTCGGTGCAAGCCGTAGAAGTCCGCGGGCCTCGGCGTCGCGCCCGGAGCGGCGAGGCCTCAGCAAGACGTGTCGAGAAAGAGGCTCTCTGTCTCCTGAACATGGCGCGGACCGGGACCCGAGGATCGGGACTCTCACGCGGGTTTTGATCCAAGGCTGTAGAGCACCGCGTCTGCGAGCGTCAGGAACTCCAACGCTCGATCCGTGTCGAGATCCTCGTCGGTTCCGTGCGCGGCCAGATTCCGTAGCACCCTAAGGCCCAGAACCGCCTGAAGCGTCGACTCACCGATGAGTCCGCGCTTGAAGGCCACCGACGCGACGGTTCCAATACTTCGATTATCTCCTACTTCAACATTGTTGTCGCGGAGGAGCTCGAGGAGTCTGTTCTCGATTCGCGAGGAGGCATCGACGACGGCGTCACGGGGCGAGATTCTCGCTACGGCTTCAAGGTCGTCGAGTATGAGCAGCGGTGACGGTTGCTCGGCAACTCCCGCCGCTTTCAGGGCGGCAGCCGCTGCCTGCTTGGTCTCGATGGCAGTCTCGTCATAGAACGCCTCAAGTCCTCCTGGCCCTTTTAGCCGTCGAAGCGGTCCCGACACGTCCAGGAGGCGCCGTAGCTGGTCGCGAAAGAGAACGGCAATGGCGCACGCGGCGAGCGGCCATGCAAGCGAACTCGTCAATGATGCGATGAATTCGAGGACCGACACGCTCCCATGTTCGTCGGTCTGACTGGCCGATGCGGTGGGCGTCTGATGTCAGTCAGGCATCTTCACGATCCACTCGTTCAAGAAGGAGGCGGCCAGCTCGAGTGTGGGTACGATCGCACCGCCCGCCATCTGTCTTTGGTACACACGCTCACCTTCTCTGCCCCAGTCGCCCTCACGAGGATCGTAGGGCGGCACTCCCTCGTCATCGAGGGACCGCCAGACCCACCGATCGCCGTCGGGTTCCTCGAGAGCAAGAAGCGGATTGCCCTGCATGGCCGTCACCTCGGTGTCGTGGACTTGGCGGTTTCGCGCGTAGCGAACCCCGAGCAAGATGGAACCGCCCTCGTCTGATGAGCGGACTGACGCATATTGCTCGCCGTTTCGCTTCGTTGCCCAGAGTGCCTCGTCCAGCATCGTAAGCCACCACACAACTTCAGCGACCGATGCATAGAAGGCCGTCTCCTCCTCCCTGGTTTGAGCATCGCGGGTGCGATCCAACGCGCACTCCAGAGCCCGTAGACCCAACTGGCGCTTCTCTCTGGCCACTGGAGCTACTTCTCAGTGGCTGCCCTGCGCGCCCTGAGAACGGTGGCCGGGGTCGCTGGCTCGGCGCTGCGATAAACCTCGTCGAGCGCATCGGTAAGGGCAGCTTCGAGGTTCGGGAAGAGGTGGCCGTAGGTTCCGAGTGTGACCTGGATGGTGCTGTGGCCCATCCGTTCCATGATCGCTCGTGGGTGCGCCGCTTCGGCGATGAGCATGGCGGCGTAGCTGTGTCGCAAGTCGTGGAACCTGGTCTGCTCAGGGAGACCGGCTCGGAGCACTGCAGGCTTGAAATGTCGAGCGTAGAAGTTGGAGTGCCGGAGGGGCCCGCCTCTTGATGAGGTGAACACGAAGTCGCGACCGGCCTTGCCAGCAAGATGCGTCGTTAGCTCTGCGACGAGTGCCTGGGGGATGGGTACTGCTCGACGTTGGTAGGTCTTTGGTGGTCCGAAGTGGAGCATCCCGTACGCCTCCGTCGCCGAGGCCACAACATGGACGCGATCATCGAGGTTCGAAGCCCAACCGAACTCGTGATCCTCAGCTGCTTGGAGCCATCCCCCGAATATGGCCTCTACGACATCGACACGGGGGAGCGCCTCGACGACGTGCCGGCCGTTCGGGATGGTCAGAGAAACCTCGAATCGGCGGTGATGATTCTCGAGGGGGGTCTATGGAAGGTATCCGACCTGCAAGGTCAGGTGGATTTCGCATGCGAGTTCGCACCAACAGATCGCGGGCTTCCGTCCGTCTGACTCTCACATTCGCCCTGGTTGTTGCGGCGATGGCACTCCAGGTCGCGCCAGCGCTGGCCAACCACTGCTCCGGTAACGGTGACATCTATCAGGGTGGCGGCGATGTCGTCGCCGAGTGCCACGGAGCGACGCCTGGTCAACCCGGTGGAAGGTCTGTCCATGAGTTGTGGGACATCTACTGCACCGACGCCGGCCCCTACGAGGAGGGGGACGAGGTCGGGTTCTACGAGGTCGCACCGGTTGCTACCGACGAAATCGAGCTGTTCGGACTCGATCCGACAGGTGAGTACGTCTGGTACGACGTGATCTGTTGGCGGGATGGTCGTGGTGACATCGAGGTCCAGATCATCGTGGAGGTGACCCCACCTGTTCCGCCGGAGGCGATCCGTGATGTGGCGGCCGCTCGGCTGGAGCCTCCTCAGCCAGACCCGGAGACGAGCCCGTCACTCACAAGCCAAACGTTCGTGCAGGTCCCGACCTGGTTGTGGCTCGACCCGGCGAGTTGGTCACCGATCGAGGTGTCTGAGACTCGTGGGTTGACCACGGTGACGGTTAGGGCGACGCCCACCCATACCCGCTGGGTGATGGGCGACGGGGGCGGCGTCACCTGTGACGGACCCGGGGTGGTGTGGACTTCGGGGGCGTCCGAGGAGGCCACTGATTGCTCGTACATGTACGAGCACAGCTCCTACGGCGAGCCGGAGGGCCGTTTCGAGGCGTCGGTGGCGGTGTCGTGGGAGTTCGAGTGGTGGATCAACGACGTCTACCAGGGGGTGTTCGGCACCGTCGATCTGTCGGCGGGCTTCGACGTGGCGGTGGGGGAGATCCAAGCAGTGGAGACCGGAGGCTGAGAGTGAACCGCAGTACAACGAGCCCAACTACGAAGCGGACTGATCTGGCCGGGAACGGTCAACGAGCCGCTGGACCGTTCCGTCTGGAACCGCCGCGCCGCAGGGTGCAGGTACCGCAACTCCTGATCGCCGTGTTCTTGGTGGCGGTGAGCGCTCTCGCGGCGGTGGTGTTGTTCTCTCGTGCTGCGGCCCGGGAGCCGGTGCTGGCCCTCGCCCAGCCGCTGGAACGTGGTCAGGTGGTCTCCACCGATGACGTGACGGTGGTGTACCTGGCGACGGACGATCCGATCACCACGCTGTCGTCGGAGGCGGCAACCGGTCTGGTGGGGATGACTGCTGTGGCGGACCTGGAGGCGGGCACCATCCTCACCCCCGCCCACTTCGCTTCTCGCACTGTCCTCGATCCAGGGGAGGGGGTGGTCGGGTTGGCCCTGGCACCGGGCGAGTATCCGACACCGATGCTGGCGCCCGGTGATCGGGTCGACGTTGTGCTCACCGATGGTGGGTCGCCTGAAACTGGCGCCGCCGACGGCGAGACGGTGATGGCGTCGGCGGAGGTGTTCGACATCGCCGAGTTGGGCACCCAAGGGGATCGGTTCATCTCCCTTCGGATGCCGGCCGATATGGCGGCCGAGGTGGCCCGAGCGGCGGATGCAGGTCGGGTTCGGCTGGTGCTGGTGGCAGAGCAGGGGGGCGAAGGATGAGCCTGATCTGTCTGTGCTCAGCGCACGGGTCTCCTGGGGTGACTACCACCGCCCTGGCTCTTGCGGCCACGTGGCCACCACATCGCCGATGTCTGCTGGTCGAAGCCGATCCGTTCGGTGGGGTGCTCGCAGCACGCTACGGGTTGGGTGATGCGCCCGGGTTGTCTTCGCTGGCGGCGGTCGCCCGAAGGGGAATCGACGACGACATGGTGTGGGGCCATGCCCAGGCGCTACCAGGTGGTGTCCCGATGCTGGTGGGGCCCGGGTCGGCCGACGAGGCGCACGCGGTGCTCCGTGACATCACGAGGGCACTGGCCGCCTGGGCTGGATCCCAGACCGAGGTTGACGTGGTCGTCGACTGTGGGCGGATCGCACCCGGCTCCCCGACGCTGGAAGCGATGACGGCGGCAAGCGCGGTGTTGGTGGCGGCGCGCCCGACGCTCGACCAGCTTCGACCGGCCGCCCATCGACTCGGCGTACTCGACGCCTCCGGGGTGCGGGCCAGGCTGCTGCTCGTCGGTGACGAGCCCTACCGGCCCGACGAGGTGACCACGAACCTGGGTGTGAATGTCGTCGGGGTGATCGCCTGGGACCCACGGACAGCGGCGGTGCTGGCAGGCACACAGGCGGCGGTGCGTGACCTCCGCCGATCCCGGCTGGTCCGGTCGGCGGCCACCCTGGCAGCACGCCTCGCCCCGGCACCACCGGTTGAACCCGACGCTGAGAGCGACACCCAGCCGGCGCAAGGAGTGATGTCAGATGTGGGGGATGGGAGGTCTCGGTGAGCAGCGACGTCGACCTTCACGCGCGACTCCACCACATGGTCGCCGAGAAACTGTCTGAGCATCTCCGCACCCTCGACGGTGATGGACTGTTGAGTCTCGAGGACGAACGAGCACTGACCCGAGCGTTGATCGCTGCGGAGTTGCAGCGTCTGGCGGAGGACGCCTACCGGCGGGGCGGCACTCCGCTCGACCCGAGCGTCGAGGCCGAACTGGGAGAGGCGGTGTTCGACCGGGTCCACGGGCTGGGACGTCTCCAGCCCTATATCGACGACCCGGACCTGGCGAACATCCACGTCAACGGCTACGACAATGTGTGGCTGGTTTACCGGGACGGCACGAAGGTCCGGGGGGAACCGGCCGCCGACTCGGACCGGGAACTGATCGACATGGTGGCAACGGCTGCCAGGCGGATCGGCCGTACTGAGAAGCGGTGGGATCAGGTGTCGTGGGAGCTTCACCTCCAACTCCCGGGAGGTGAACGTCTTCATGCCGTGATGGGGTTGACGGGTCGGCCGGCGATCACGATCCGCCGCCACGACTTCAGCATCTACCGGCTCAAGCACCTCGTCGAGCTGGGAGTGGTCGACGAAGGACTCTCGGCGTTCCTCGCTGCCGCGGTTCGGGCCAAGCTGAACCTGATCGTCGCCGGTGGGACCAACACCGGCAAGACCACCATGCTCCGCTGCCTCCTCAACGAGATCCCGGCTGAGGAGAGAGTCGTGACCGTCGAGGACAACCTCGAGATCGGCTTGGACCGGTTCACCGACCTGCATCCGGACCAGGTGGTATGGGAGCGGCGAGGCGCCAACATCGAGGGGCGAGGTGAAGCATCGCTGGCCGACTGTGTGCGGGCGACGCTGCGTCAGAACCCGGATCGGGTGATCGTCGGTGAGATCCGCGGGGTGGAAGTGGTCGACATGCTGCGGGCCATGTCCCAGGGCAACGACGGCTCCATGTCCAGTATTCACGCCGATTCGTCGAAGGGAGCGATCGTCCGTCTTGGCATGTACACGGCGGAGGCGGGACTGGACGAGGAGACCTCCAACAAGTGGATCGCCAACGCCGTCGACCTGATCGTCCACCTCGGATGGGTCGACAGCATGCGGACGGTCACCTCGGTGCGCGAGGTGTTGGAGGCCGAGGCACGTCAGATCGCCACCAACGAGATCTACCGACCATCAGCTGACGGCCGAGCCACCCCCGCTCCGGGGCCGACGATCCGCAATCACACCCTCGACCGGCTGGTCGCAGCCGGCTTCGACCCCTCACATCTGGCCGACCCATCGGGAAGGTGGTGAGCATGCCGGTTGTTCTCGTCGCGGCCGTCGGCGCCCTGGCAGGTTTCGGACTCTGGCTGGGGATCACCGCGTGGCGGGGGATCCGGGTTGTCCCACCGGCTCGCCAGTTGGTGCCCGTGGTGGTGCCGGTGGAACGGGCAGCGGTGTGGCTCAGCCTGGCAGTCGTCTCAGGTCTGGTCGTGGGTTTGGTGACCGGCTGGGTTGTCGCCGGCCTGGCGACCGGACTGGGGGTGCTCCTCGGACCGGCGGCGCTCGGCGGGGCGGCCCGACGGGCCGAGGAGATGGCCACCGCCGACGCCATCGCCACCTGGGCGGACATGATCAGAGACACCATGGCCGGGGCGTCGGGTCTGGAGGAGTCACTCATCCAGACGGCAGCGGTTGCCCCCACCGCCATCAGACCCCAACTCGAAACCTTCGCTCACCGGCTGCGCCATCAACCAATCGAGGTCGCTCTCGACGAGCTGGCCACCGATCTCAACCACTCGTCGGCGGACCTGATCGTCGCCTCCCTCGCCGCCGCAGCACGCCTGGAGGCCCGGGACCTGGGCGGCCTGCTAGCCAGGCTGGCGGAGGCGATCCGAGGAGACGTCCGCATGCGCACCCGGATCGAGATCGGCCGGGCACGAATCCGCACCTCCGCCCGGATCGCGGTCGCCACGACCACCGCCACCGTCGTGTTCTTGTACCTGTTCGCCCAGCACCTGCTCGAGCCGTACGACACCCCCGCCGGGCAGGTCTGGCTGATGGTGGTGACAGCGGTCTTCTTCGGCGCCGGTGTGATGCTCCACCACTACAGCCGGCTGGACACCCCCGAACGGTTCTCACTCCGCCACACCTCCACCCAGCAGGGAGCGAGACGATGACGATCCTCGCAGTCATGATCGCCGGGGCAGGGATCGGACTCGGTGTCTTCCTCGGGGTTCGGGCGTTGTTCCCACGACCTGTTCCGCTCCACCGGGCACTGGCCGATCTGGAACGTCCCCGCCGCCCCGCCTTCGCCGTGTCGGAACTCGCATCGGCGGGCGGGACAGCAGATCGCATCGGGCAGGCGGCAGCCCGGGTCCTGGAGGCCACCGGACTGGTTGATCTGGGCGGGCTGGAACACCGACTCCGTGCCCTCGGCAAGCCGATCGAAGCCCACGCCTACGAGAAACTGATCGGGGCACTCGGCGGACTCCTGATCCCGGTCACCTTCGGCCTCACGCTTGCAGCGGCCGGGGTCGGCCTCGCTCCAGGGTGGACGGCAGTGCTCGGCGTCGGCTTCGGTCTCATCGGGTTCATGTGGCCGGACCTTCGACTCTCCGAACAGATCGAACGTCGCCGCCGCGACTTCCGCCACTCGCTGTCCGCCTACCTCGACCTTGTCACCATCATCCTGGCCGGCGGAGGCGGGCTCGAGACCGCCCTCCAGACAGCGGCCGATCTGGGCGAGGGGTGGGCTTTCAGCGAGATCCGCACCGCTCTGCACACGGCCCGGCTCACCAACCGCACCCCATGGGAGGTCTTCGACGAGTTGGGAGGTGAGCTGGGGGTCGACGAGCTCCGGGAGCTGGCCGCATCCGCCCACCTCGCCGGTGACAGGGGTGCCCGGGTTCGGGCATCGCTGGCAGCGAAAGCCGACTCGATGCGCTCCGGTCAAACCGCCGCCATCGAAGCCACGGCGGAGGCGGCCACCGAGAAGATGCTCCTGCCGGTGGTGACCCTGGTCGTCGGAATGATCCTTTTCATCGGATTCGGAGTCGTCCAGGCCATCTCCACCCCAGGAACCGTCCCATGACACGACCGAGAACCAACAACAGCTTCACGCATAGCCCGACTGTCCACGAGTGAAGGGAGCAACCCACATGTCCGCCTACATCGACTACACCCGCCTGCTCATCGAGGTGGCCCTGACCCGAGCCGGGATCGCGGTCCGCGACGAGCGAGGAGCGATGTCCACCGAGGCAGCAGTCCTCACCGGAGTGCTCGTCGCCATTGCCGTCGCCGCCGGGGCGATCCTCATCGTCAAGATGCGGTCGAACGCCGAGGCGATCCCCGACAACGTGACCCCACCCAACGGCTGAGTCATGGAACCGAGACGACGCACCCGCGAGCAGGGGCTCACGTCCACCGAACTGGCCGTGATCATGCCCATCCTGATCGCGCTCGTGCTCGTCCCGTTCCAGGTGGCGTTGTGGTGGCACGCCCGCCAGGTCGCCGACGGCGCAGCCCGGGAAGCCGTCGACGCCGCCCAAGTGGCCACAGCAACCGACGACGACGGGATCCGGGCGGCCGAATGGTTCCTCGACGCCGCCGGCAACCTCACCGAGCCGGAGGTGACCGTAACCCGCACCGCCGAGACGGTCACCGTGGAGATCACCGGACGGGCACCACTGCTGATCCCCGGGTTCGACTGGCAGGTCACTTCCCGGGCGGTGGGTCCGGTGGAACGCTTCATCCCGGAGCCCGACCGATGAGTGACCGTGGGGCGGTGTCGACCGAGCTGGCAGTCCTCACCCCGCTGCTGATCGGGTTCATGCTCTTCGTCGTGTTCGCCGGGCGGGTCGCCCAAGCCGAAGGCGACGTCGCACACGCAGCCCACGAGGCCGCCCGAGCCGCCTCCCTCACCGGCACCCCGTCAGCCGCAGTGGAAGCCGCCCAGGCGACGGCCGCCGCCAACATCTCCGAAGGAGGAGTGGCGTGCAGGACCCTCGACGTGTCGGTCGACACCACCAACCTCGCGGCGGGAGGACAGGTCGCCGTCACCGTCACCTGTGAGGCGTCCTTCGCCGACATAGCCATGCTCGCCGTCCCCGGCAGCCGCACCTTCGACGCAACCGCCATCGAGGTGATCGACACCTACCGGGCCGACGCGGAGACCACGCCGTGAACCGGCATGGCGAACGGGGTGCGGTGTCCACGTTCCTGGCGGTCCTCGCCCTCGCCCTCCTGATGGCGGCTGGGCTCGCCATCGACGGCGGCCGCAAAGTCAACCTGCTGCGCGAGGCGAGCCACCTCGCCGACAACGCTGCCCGCGCCGGCGCCCAAGCCGTCGACCTTGACACCCTCCGCACCACCGGCGACCTCCAACTACTCACCGATGACGCCGTGCAGCGCGTCGGCGGATACCTGGCGAGCCTCGGGCACGCCCCCTCCGCCGTCGTCGTCGACGGCGACACCATCACCGTCACCATCAGCCTCACCGTCGACCCCGTCCTCCTACCGACCGGGCCGATCACGGTCACCGCCACCGAAACCGCCACCGCCATCACCCAGGAGCCCTGATGCGACACCTGAAGACCATCACCAGAGGCGTCACCGCTCTGCTCGTCGTGATCGGCTTTACCCTCGGGGTCCCTGCCGGGCTCATCACCCAAGTCGGATGGCCGCTGCCCACCACCCTCCCCTCCCTCGACCAGATCCAGCTCGCCCTCCGCAGCGGGATCGACCCTCAGCTGCTCATCAACACCCTGGCGGTGATCGTCTGGATCGTCTGGGCCCAACTGGTCATAGCCCTGACAGCCGAAGCCCTCGCCGCCTACCGGGGGAGAGCCGTAGGCCGCCTGCCCATACTCCCCGGACTGCAACCCGCAGTCGCCCAGCTGATCGCCGCCATCACCCTCGCCGCCGCCATCCTCGGCCCACTCCGGGCGGTGCAAGCCGCCGCCGCACCCCAACCCACCAGCATCACCTTCGTGTCGGCGGCGGCTCCCGTGGTGGAGACTCCAGCGAGGGTGGAACCCGTCCCCACCTTGGCCGACTCACAACCGACCCACAGGGTCGTGCGCCACGACACCCTATGGAGCATCGCCGAGACAAGGCTCGGAGACGGTCGACGATGGAAGGAGGTCCAAGCGCTGAACGCGGGACGGACCATGCCCGACGGTCACCGCTTCACCGAGACCACCGATCGTCTGACCCAGGGCTGGCGGCTCGTCCTCCCAGCCGACGCCACCGCCCCCGACACCGAGCCCTCCCCGCCGGCAGCCGACGAGGTGACCGTGGAGGCGGGGGACAACTTCTGGACCATCGCAGAATCCACGCTCGAAACCGCCTGGGAACGACCACCATCCAACAAGGAGACAGCCGAGTACTGGCGGACGGTGATCGACTCCAACCGCCATCGGCTGGCGCCGCCCCACGACCCCAACCTCATACACCCAGATCAACGATTCGAGCTGCCCGCTGTACCGATCGACCCGCAGTCGGAGGCCGTATCGCCGACTTCCGATCGCGCCCCCTCGCACGACGGCGAGGTCATCGTCGAAGCGGGCGACAGCTTCTGGAGCATCGCTCAACGGGCCCTGACCGACGCCTGGGATCGGACTCCCACCACCGTCGAGACGACCAGCTACTGGCGTCAGGTGGTCGACCTCAACCGCCACCGCCTCGCGCCACCCCACGACCCCAATCTCATCCATCCCGGCCAGAGCTTCCAGCTGCCGGCGATACCCGACAACCTCCAAGAGCAGTCCCAACCCGACGCCGGCCTCGATACCGCGACCCCGCCGGTGACGCCACCGATGGCTCCCGAGGAGCCCGACGTCACGCCGCACACCACCACAGCTGACCTGCCAGCCGTCACCACCCCGCTCACGAACGCCGACCAGCCGATCCCCGCAGATGCTGCCGGAACAACAGACGAGGCGCCGGCGTCCACAGACCCCGCAGAGGAGACAGAGGACCCTGACCAGGCCGCCGACGATGGAGGCACCGGCGTTGACCTGTTACCGATCGCCAGCCGCCTCGCCCGCCTCGGCATCCTCGTCGCCGGTCTCGCCGCCC
>JBBDQO010000106.1:0-21070 GCA_040905925.1 Acidimicrobiia bacterium
CCTCCCTCGTCCAGGTGGACGACCACGAAGCCGGCGGTGGGTTCAAACGGGGGGATCGCTGACGCCTCATGCGCCGACGATGGGATCGAGGGTGATTTCGGGGTGGTCCCGGACCGTGCTGTCGAGCCAGAATTGGCTGGTGAACAGGGCCAGGATCGTCCCGTCGGACCGGGTGGCCAACACGACTCCCCTCGGTCCGGTGAGGGCTGCCCTTCCTTTCCCGTCGGTGCGTCGAGCCAAGGTGTAAGGGGCGGGATCGAGTCGGGGTTGGGCTCCGAACTCATGGCGGAGCCGGTACAGGGCGACTTCGAACTGGAGCTCACCGACTGCGGCGAGGATCGGCTCCCGTTCCCCGCCTTCAAAGGTGTTCAGGGCCTGGATCACACCCTCTTCGTCCAACTGGGAGATCCCCTTTCGGAACTGCTTGTAGCGGGCGGTGTCCAAGTTTCGGGCGATCCGGAAGTGCTCGGGGGCAAAGGTCGGGATCGGCGGGAACTGCGCCCTGCCGTCAACGCTGAGGCTGTCGCCGATTCTGAGGTCGGCTGCGTTGACCAGGCCGACCACGTCTCCCGGGTAGGCCACGTCGACCGTCTCTCGCTCCCTGCCGAAAACCTGGTGGGCATGCTTGGTGGAGAAACCGCGACCCGTCCGCTGGTTGATCAGGGTCATGCCGCGTTCGAAGCGTCCCGAGCAGACACGCATGAAGGCGATCCGGTCGCGGTGACGGGCGTCGAGGTTGGCCTGGATCTTGAACACGAAACCCGATAGCCCTTGGTCGAGAGACGTCGGCTCGCCTCCAGGCCCAGACCAGGTCTGAGGGGCAGGTGCGATCTCGGCTATGGCGTCGAGGAGGAGACGAACCCCGAAATTCCACAACGCCGACCCGAAGAAGACCGGGGTCGACTCGCCGGCGAGAAACCGTTTCTGGTCGTGGTCGGCCTCCACCGCGTCGAGCAATCCGAGCTCCTGGACTGCCTGGGCCCGGATCGGACTGGTCTCGACCCAGTCGAGACTGGCCCGAACCTCATCGCCGATCTTCCCTCCCCGAGCGGTGCGCTCGAACCTCCAGAACGAACCGTCCCTCCGATCGACCACTCCTTCGAATTCGGGGCCACTACCAACTGGCCAGGTGACCGGTGTGGCCTTGATCCCGAGTTGGGCTTCGATGTCGTCGATCAGCGCAAGCGGGCCGAGCCCGGGGCGGTCCATCTTGTTGACGAAAGTGATCAGGGGAAGACCACGGGTCTGCGCCACCTGGAACAGCTTCAGGGTCTGAGACTCGATGCCGCGGGCTGCGTCGACGACGATGACCGCGGCGTCCACCGCCGACAGCACCCGGTAGGTGTCCTCGGAGAAGTCACGGTGTCCCGGTGTGTCCAAGAGATTGAACACCAGACCGTCGTGGGGAAACTGGAGAACCGTCGAGCTGATCGAAATGCCCCGCTGTCTCTCCAGGTCCATCCAATCAGAGGTCACATCCCGCTGACGACCGGCCCGGGCCCGCACCGCACCCGCCTCGGCGATCGCACCCGAGTAGAGCAGGAGCTTCTCGGTGAGGGTGGTCTTCCCTGCGTCGGGATGGGAGATGATGGCGAAAGTGCGGCGACGATCGACCTCAGCGGTAATGACGTCGATCATCTCGTCCCTCGCACCGAGCCCACCGAAAGACTTCGCAATGCATCCCGGGCGGCGCTCAGCCGGTCCTCGAACTGATCGCACGTTTCCAAGGCTTGGGCGATCACACCCTCCAGACGTCTCTCCGCCTCACCGGCGTCAGCGGCGGCACCTTCACGGAGCAGATCCACGCATTCGAGGAGCTCACCCATCGTCTCCAACGACATGCCCACCGGCTTCAGAGCCTTGACCAGTCGCAACCGATCCACATCGGTGTCGGTGTAGAGACGGAACCCACCCTCGGTCCTTCCCGACGGTTTGACCAGGCCGATCTCCTCGTAGTAACGGATGGTGCGCAGCGACAAGCCGACGCTCTCGGCGACCTCGCCTATCTGAAAATGGTTGTCGATCATGGGTTCTCCCCGGTTGGGGTGGGTGAAAAGCGTGACACCGCCTGGTTTGGGCAAGGCAGGCCTACCCGTATACTCTACCCTAACGTAAGGGAAGAGTTGAAATTCAGGAGTTTTTGATGAGTCAACCAGTGACCAGATTGGAGATCGCCGACGCGGTACGCACCGCTTTCGAGGGTGGTGGAGCCACCCGCGAGGAGATCGTCGAAGCCGCAGCCGGGAGCGGCAGCAGACCGGAGGTGGCCGAGGCGCTGACGGGACTTACTGTCCGTCGCTACTCCCGGCTCAACGAGATTTGGGTTGACCTGGCCGAAATCCCGGTCGAGGTTTGACCGGGACAACGAGCACGATCGACCTCGCCGACCGATATCGCGGCGCAATGGTCGGCACAGCAGTCGGTGACGCTTTAGGCGCCCCCACCGAGGGCCAGGCGAGCGTTCCCACCGCTTATCTCGAGACGTTGGACACACACCCAAACCTCTCATACACCGACGACACCGCAATGACCCTGGCCGTAGCCAGGTCACTGGTCGACCAAGGCGGATTCGAAGGACCTCACATGGCCGCCACCCTGGCCGCGCAATTCGCCGCTGAGCCGTTTCGAGGTTACGGGTCGGGCCCGCCCATCGTCTTTTTCCGTCTCGAGCAGGGCGTGAGATGGGATCAAGCATCGAGAAACCTGTTCAACGAGACCGGCTCTTACGGCAACGGCGCCTCGATGCGGGTGGCACCCGTCGCTCTGCACACCTTTCCCGACCTCGACTCGGCCGCTGAGTGTGCCGCCCAGACGGCACTGATCACCCACAGCCATCCGGAAGGGATCGACGGCGCTGTCGCCCAGACGGTGGCCATCGCCTTTCTCCTCGACACCGAGACGCTCGATCCGCAAGCCCTGATCCGAACCGTACGCTCCCATGTGCAAACACCGGTGTTCCACAACAAGCTTTCCTTTCTCGCCAAACATGCCGGGAGTCGAGACGTTGACGAACTGGCCGAAGTCCTCGGCACTGGTATCGCCGCTCACGCTTCGGTGGTGACCGCACTCGGCTGCTTCCTCAGCTCGCCCGACTCCTTCTCCGAAGCGGTCAAGACTGCGGTCGGCCTCGGCGGCGACACCGACACCATCGCCGCCATGACCGGAGCCCTCGCCGGCGCTTACCTGGGCATGACCGCCATTCCCCAACCCTGGCAGGAGGTGGAAGGCGCCGACGAGCTCCTCAGCCTCGCCGATCGGTTGCACCGACACCGTCGATCGTGATGGTCCACGTCTACCTGACCCTCCCACATCCCGAAACCACGGAGGCCAAGAGGCTGGTCGGACACCTGCTCGAATCCAACGCTGGAGTTGGGCTGGTTCAGACCGCGGTCGGAGGCGACGAGGAGATCATGCGTCGGATCGCGGAGGCGCACATCACCGCATGTGACGGGCTGATCGCGGTCACCGCCGGTGGGGTCGACGAACGGCAAGCCGGAGAGATCGAGACCGCCACCGCCGTCCGGATCCCGGTCCTGGTCATCCCCACCGCCGTCCCGTTCGACCCGGCCGTCTATCTTGGGTTCATCGAACGTCTCCACAGACTGGAGACTGCCGCCCCATGAAGGTCCTGTTGGTGGAGCCGTACCACGGCGGCTCCCATCGAGCGTGGGCAGAAGGGTATGCCGCCCACTCCGCTCACGAGGTGCGGCTGGTCACCCATTCGGGAAGATGGTGGAAGTGGCGGATGCGTGGGTCGGCGCTCACCCTGGCCCGATCCCTGTCCGAGCTGGAGGGATGGGGCCCGGACCTGGCCCTGGTCTCGGACATGATCGACCTGGCCCAGTTCCGCAGCTTCGCACGGCGATTCATCGGCGACCCGCCCACCATTCTGTATTTCCACGAGACGCAGCTCACCTACCCCACACCCGCCGGTACCGTGCCCGACCTCTCCTATGCGTTGATCAACTGGGTTTCCGCCTGCGCCGCCGACCTCGTCTTGTTCAACTCGGACTATCACCGGGAGACCTTTTTCCAGGAGCTCCCCCGATTGCTCCGCGGCTTCCCCGACCAGACCCACGAGCATCTCATCGACGAGGTCGCCGACCGGAGCGAGGTGCTGCCGATCGGAGTCGACCTCTCCTGGATCGAACCCAAAACAGGACCACACTCGCCTCCCCGCATCCTGTGGAGCCACCGTTGGGACCACGACAAGGATCCAGACGCATTCGCCGACGCCGTCGAACAACTGGTGGCAGCCGGCGCCGAGTTCGAGCTGGTGCTGCTCGGGCCACGCCCTCCCCATCCGCCGACGGCGCTGACCCGGATCCGGGCAGCGGCCGGGGATCGAATCCTCTATGACGGCGAGGCGCCCGTGGACCTGTACCGTGAGCTGGTGGCCAGCAGTGACGTGGTCGTCTCCACCGCCCGTCAGGAGTTCGTCGGGATCTCGGTAGTCGAAGCGATCGCCGCCGGCTGCCGGCCGGTACTCCCCAATCGTCTCTCCTATCCCGGGCTGATCCCCGCCGACTACCACGAAACCGTGCTTTACCCCGACGGTGGGCTGGTCGAAGCATTGATCACCGCTTTGAACGAGCCGCTCCGGCCACCAGGACTGCGAGGCGTCATGGCCCGTTACTCGTGGGACGAGCTGGCACCGGTCTACGACCGACGGTTCCAACAGATCGCCACCGACGCAGGAGTCCGATCGTGACCGTCAGTGTCTCGTTCCTTGGTGGACTGGGCGAGATCGGCCGCAACTGCGCCGCGGTCGAGGTCGAAGGCCGCCTCTGTCTCATCGATGTGGGACTCATGTTCCCCGAAGAGGACATGCTCGGCGTCGACCTGGTATTCCCGGACTGGTCGTGGCTGGTGAAACGACGCCAAGACGTCGAATGCGTGATCCTCACCCACGGCCACGAAGACCATATGGGGGCCCTCGCCTACTTCCTCGGCGACATCAACGTCCCGGTCTACGGGACCAGTCTCGCCCTCCAGATCGCAGCAGGGCGGGTCGAAGAGCTCGGAGTCAAAGCCGATTGGCGTCCGGTCGACGGATTTGAATGGCAACAGCACGGTCCGTTCCGGTTCCAACTGATACCAGTCACCCATTCCATCCCTGACGCCAGAGGCATCGCCTTCGACACCCCAGAAGGGATCGTCGTCCACTCCGGAGACTTCAAACTCGACCCCACCCCCATCGACGGCCGTCCCACCGATCTGGCGAAGTTCGCCGCCCTCGGCACCCGCGGAGTCAGGCTGCTGCTTTCGGATTCGACCAACGCCGAATCCCCTGGCTTCACCCCGTCGGAAAGCTCCCTGGCCCAACCCATCACCGACATAATCCGCGCCGCACCGGGACGGGTCGTAGCCGCCTGCTTCAGCTCCCATGTCCACCGGGTGCAACAGATCGCCGACGCCGGCCTCGACACCGGACGCAGCATCGCCCTGTTCGGCCGGTCCATGCAACGAAACGCGGGCGTCGCCCGGGACCTCGGCATCCTCCGGATCCCCGAGAAACGAATGGTCGACATCGAAGACCTCCTGGAGCTGCCCGAGAATGAACAGCTGCTCATAACCACCGGCAGCCAAGGAGAGCCTTTCGCCGCCCTCTCCCTAATGGCTCAGGGTCGGCACCGCTTCCTCGACATCGACCACGGGGACACGGTGATCATCTCGGCCACTCCCATCCCCGGCAACGAGACCGCGGTGTCCCATGTTGTCAGCCGGCTCCTCCGCCTCGGAGCTGATGTGTTCCACGGACGTAACGCCCCCGTCCACGTCTCCGGCCACGCCGCCCGCGACGAGCTGTTGACCATGCTCAACGTGATCCGACCTGAAGCGATGGTCCCGGTCCACGGCGAGTACCGCCACCTCCACGCACACGCCGCGCTCGCCCGACGAGTCGGCATTCCCTTCGTCGAAGTCCTCGAAGACGGCGACCGAATCACACTCGACGGCCCTAAGACCACGGTCCAACGCCGCGCCTTCGAAGCCGGATACGTGTACCTCGACGGCTCAGGCTTCGGAGAGGTCCAACGCGGTGTGCTCAGAGACCGCGGACATCTCGCCGACGAAGGAGTCGTGGTGGTCACGGTCGCCATCAGCCACGAGACCGGGGAACTGGTCCACGGGCCCGACCTCGACAGCCATGGCCTCATGGACGACCCCACCTCCGTACTCGACAAAGCAGCCGATGCCATCCGGATCGCACTGAGAGACCAGTCACCATCCGGGACGCCGGACAGAAGAGACCTTCAAACCACGGTGCGGCAGGCGGCATCTCGGGTGTTCCGAGCCGAAACCTCCCGCAAACCGGTGATCATCCCCGTCATCCTCGAGCTGTAGAAGCCCCACCCGGATCTGGTGGGGTCTTCCCGCCTGGACGGAGGCTCACCGGACCCGGCCGTCGCGCGTCAGACGGCCTCCTACTGTCGGCTGTTGCTGTCCAACCTGTCGACGATTCTCTCCGCGGCGGTGGAGGACGGGCTGATCCCGTCGAACCCTTGCGTCGTCTCCTCGGTGAAGGCTCCTCGGGTGGACCGGCGCCGAGTGGTGCCCTGGTCTGTTGAGACGGCCCAGAGAGTCGTTGAGAGCCATCCGGCCGAGTTTCGGGCCGCTCCGGTGCTTCGCGCCGGTTGGGTGCTCAGGCAGGGTGAGATCTTCGGTTTCACCGTCGACAACATCGATTTCCTGCGCCGGGTGGTCTATGTCCGTCGGTAGATCCGCCTCGTCGAGAATCAGACCGTGTTCGCCCCACCGAAGGGCGGCCGGGAGCGTGAGGTTCCCCTGCCCGATGTCGTTTCGGTGGCCCTGGCAGAGCATGTACGCCGATACGGGACGGCGGAGGTCGTGTTGCCATGGCGCGAGCCGGGGGGCGAAGCGGTCTCGGGCAAGCTGTTGTTCACCAACCGGGACCGAGGGCCGCTCACCCGGGCCTACTTCACTCACAACGCGTGGAAGCCGGCTTTGGCAGCGGCCGGGGTCGAGCGGAGCCGGGAGACGGGGATGCACGCTCTCCGTCACCACTACGCCTCAGTGCTCCTCGATGGCGGGGTGTCCATCCGGGCGGTGTCCGAGTACCTGGGCCACCACGACCCGGGCTTCACCTTGCGTACCTACGCCCATCTGATGCCCGAATCCGACGACCGGGCCCGGGACGCCATTGACGCTGCGCATAGTGCTCCCGCGGAACCTGTGCGGAACGCCGAAGACGCAGAAGGGTAAAGCCCCTGGTCAAGGGGTTGCGAAGGCGCCTAGCCCCCGATGTAGCTCATCTCGACCCGCGACCCGATGCTGACCGTCTGTGACGATCGGATCTCGGAGTATCGGTCCGTTCGCCTAGACCAAACGGCATCGACAATTGCCCCCAGGTCATCCCCATTGCGGATGACATCACGCAGGTTGGTCCCGGCGGTCGCAAATAGACAGGTGTAGAGCGACCCCTCGGCGGAGATCCGAGCTCGGGTGCAAGATCCGCAGAACGGCTGGGTGACCGAAGCGATCACACCTACCTCGCCCTGACCATCGAGATAGCGAAACCGGTTGGCGACTTCGCCGGGATAGTTGGGGGGAATCGCCTCGAGGGGATAGACCTCGTTGATGGCAGAGATCATCTCCTCGGCGGGGACAACGTCGTCGAGCCGCCAGCCGTTGGTGCTGCCCACGTCCATGTACTCGATGAAGCGGACGATGTGGCCGGTGCCCCTGAAATGACCGGCCATGTCGAGGACCGCGTGGTCGTTCACCCCTCGCTGGACAACCGCGTTGATCTTGATCGGGCCCAGACCGGCCTCGGCCGCGGCAGCAATCCCTTCGAGGACGGCGCCCACGGGGAACCCGACATCGTTCATCCTCTGAAAGGTGGGTTCGTCCAGGGCGTCGAGACTGACCGTGACCCGGTCCAGGCCGGCTGCGGCCAGACCCTGGGCCTTTCTGACCAACAGCGATGCATTGGTGGTCAGGGTGAGGTCCTGCACCCCGTCAACCGAGCGAATCATCCCGACCAGCTTCTCGATTCCCTTGCGCAGCAAGGGCTCGCCACCGGTGATCCTGATCTTCTCCACGCCCCGCTCCACGAAGGCTCGGGCGATGACGGTCATCTCGTCGAAAGTGAGCAGATCCTCCCGGGGCAGAAACTCGTGGTCCTTCCCGAAGAACTCCTTGGGCATGCAATAGGTGCAACGGAAGTTGCAGCGGTCAGTGATCGAGATCCGCAGGTCGCGCATCGGGCGCTGGAAGACATCGGTCAGGGCGGTCATCGCCGACAACGTTATTGGAACCGACCGCTTTGCGGAGCCTGAGCGAGGCCCATTGCTAGCGTCTCGTTCCGGCGTGCCGCTCCAAGCCTCCCTCGAAATCGACCCCTCCTCGGTGATCGCACCGGTCAATCCGAGGACCTTCGGTTCCTTCGTGGAGCACATGGGGCGATGTGTGTACACAGGGATCAGTGAGCCGGGTCATCCGACCGCGGATGAAGACGGTCTCCGCGGCGATGTCCTGAATCTGGTCAGGGAGATGGGTGTGACCATCGTTCGCTACCCCGGTGGGAACTTCGTCTCGGGGTATCGCTGGGAGGACGGCGTCGGGCCGGTCGAGCACCGTCCGGTTCGGCTCGATCCGGCGTGGAAGACGACCGAACCGAACACCTTCGGCCTCGAGGAATTCTCGAGATGGGCGACCAAGGCCGGGGTGGACACGATGCTTGCGCTCAACCTCGGCACCCGGGGAGTCCAGGAGGCTCTCGACCTGGTTGAGTACTGCAACCACCCTTCGGGCACCCTGTTGTCCGACCTTCGGCGGAGCCACGGTCGCGAACTTCCCTATTCGATTCGAACCTGGTGCCTCGGCAACGAGATGGACGGGCCCTGGCAACTCGGCCACAAGACGGCCGACGAGTACGGGCGCCTCGCCGCCGAAACGGCGCGGGCGATGCGCATGATCGACCCCGAGGTCGAACTGGTCGTCTGCGGAAGCTCTGGCGCCTCGATGCCCACGTTTGGCGATTGGGAGAAACAGGTGCTCGATCTCACCTACGAACAGGTCGACCTGATCTCAGCGCATGCCTACTACGAGCAGGAGGAATCCGATCTGGGGAGCTTCATGGCCTCGGCGGTGGACATGGATCGCTTCATCCGCACGGTGATCTCGATTGCCGACCAGGTTGGCGCCAGGAAAGAATCGCGGAAGCGAATCGACATCTCGTTCGACGAGTGGAATGTCTGGTACATGAGCCGGATGGAGCCGGCCGCTGAGTGGGACCGGGCGCCCCGACTCGCCGAGGATTCCTACAACGTCGCGGACGCCGTAGTGGTGGGCTCGCTCCTCATGACGCTGTTACGCAACAGCGACCGGGTGGCCGTGGCGTGCCAGGCACAGCTCGTGAACGCCATCTCCGCGATTCGAACCGAGCCGGGCGGCCCGGCGTGGCGTCAGTCGATATTTCACCCGTTCGCCCTGACCGCGAAGCATGCCCGGGGCGAGGTCCTCTCGGTTCTCCCCACCAGCCCGGTTTACGACAGTGCTCGTTACGGGGAAGTCCCGTTTCTCGACTCGGTGTCCACTCATGACCCCGACACCGGGGAGCTGAGCATCTTCTCCGTCAACCGCTCCACACACGATGGGGTGCAGCTCGCCATCGATCTCCGGGCCTTCCCCGGTTATCAGGTGGCCGGGAACCAGATCCTGGCCGAGGAAGATCGACAAGCCACCAACAGCCAACTCGAGCCCACCCGAATCGAGCCGAGGGAGGCAGGGACCGAGTTCAGCCAGGGGCGGGCCGAGGTCACCCTTCCCCCGATCTCGTGGAGCCTGCTCCGGTTGGTGCGGACTCCTTGACCCCGGAATCCCGCTCAAGAATCCTGTGTCTTTCGGCCGCATGACGGCGTTGTTTCGGTAGTGTTGAAAACGTTGTCGACATCGTTATCGACACTCGGACGAGCGATGAGGAGACTTGGCGTGCGAGCGACCATCGGAGACGTGGCAGCCCAGGCCGGTGTCTCCATCGCGACCGTCTCCAGAGTGGTGAACGGTCGCTACGGGGTGGCCCCCGATACTTCTTCCCGGGTCCAGGAGGTGATCGCTGATCTGGGCTACGAGTCGAGTCTGGTGGCGCGAAGCCTCCGTAGCCGTAGAACCAACGTCATCGGGATCATCGTCGCCGATCTCGAGCCGTTTAGCGCTGAGCTCTTGAAGGGAGCGGCTCGGGCGATCCGTGGCACCGGATATGAGTTGATCGTCTACTCCGGTGGTGGACATGTCGAAGACGATGCCGGATGGGAGCGCCGCTATCTGTCGCGACTGAGTGGCACCCTGACCGATGGCACCGTTCTGGTGACCCCCACCGTGGTCGATGTGAGCACCAGTACCCCGGTTGTGGCCGTCGACCCTCACGCCGGCTCGTCCGAGATGCCAACGGTCGACTCGGAGAACCTCCAGGGGGCGATGGCTGCCACCGAGTACCTGATCGGGTTGGGGCACCTCCGCATCGGGTTCCTGGCGGGCCGCAGCGATCTCGAGTCAGCACGTCGACGCGAACGCGGATACCGAGAGGCCCTATCTAACGCAGGGATTCCCTTTGATGCCGACCTCGTCCGGGTCGGCGGGTACACCGAGGAGTCGGCGCGCTCCCCAGCACGCGAGTTGCTGGAGATGACAGATCGCCCGACGGCGATCTTTGCCGCCAACGACGTCTCGGCCATCCAGACCATGCGTGTGGCCAACGAAATGGGTTTGAGGGTCCCCGACGATCTTTCGGTGATCGGCTTCGACAACATCCCAGAGTCTGCCCTGACTACTCCGCCCCTCACCACCATCGACCAGTCGATCCAGCGGATGGGGTACGAGGCGGCCAAGCTGCTTCTCGGTCTAATCGACGAGCCCGACCGGGATCCGATCCACCTGACATTGCCAACTGAGTTGGTGGTCCGGCAGTCATGCCGGACCATCTCCGCCTGAGAGAAACCCCGAGGAGGAACGACTAGGAAATGACCATGCAGGTATGAAAACGTTTTCATCAACCGCAATGACAAGAGCCCGCGCCCTGGCGTGGGAAGGAGAAGGCACGTGAAACGAATACTGAGGAGACCACTGGCCCTGTTGGCCATCCTGGTGCTCGTCCTCGCCGCATGCGGCGACGGGGCGGCCGAGGAGACAACGACCACCGGGGAGCCGGGAGCAACGACGACCACCGGGGCTGACGCCACCACAACGACGGGAGCCCCTGCGGAGCCCGTCACCATCGAGTGGTGGCATATCCAGAACACCGATCCGATGATGACCGTGTGGCAGGACATGGCCAATGAGTTCATGGAGGCCAACCCCAACGTCACGATCAATATCACGGTGATGGAGAACGAGGCATTCAAGGCCGCCCTCCAGACCAATCTCCAGGCGGGCGAGGTCCCCGATCTGTTCCAATCCTGGGGTGGCGGTGGTCTGCGCGAGCAGGTCGATGCCGGATTGGTTCAGGACATCACCGATCTGTCCTCGGGATTCATCGGCAACCTCACCGAAGGTGCGGTCGGTCTCTATCAGATCGATGATGTCCAATACGGGATCCCGTTCAACCTGGGAATGGTCGGGTTCTGGTACAACAAGGATCTGTTCGCCCAGGCCGGGATCGACGCCCCACCCGCAACCTGGGATGAGTTCCTCGAGGACGTCCAGGCCCTGAAGGATGCCGGGATCACGCCGATCGCGGTTGGCGCCGGCGACAAATGGCCTGCCCACTTCTACTACTCGTATCTGATGATCCGCGAGGGTGGCGAGGCTGCGATGAACCAGGTGGCCAGCGACCTCAACTTCAACACCCCCGAGTTCATCGAGGCGGGCAACCAACTCCAGCGACTGATCGACATGGAGCCGTTCCAGGCTGGCTTCCTGGCGGCGCCGTGGGACGGTCCTGACGGCGAGTCAGGGGCCATCGGCACCGGTCAAGCCGCGATCAGCCTCATGGGTCAGTGGGGCCCGGGAGCCTATGCCAACCAGTCCGGGGTGGGCACACCGGAGGATCCGATCGCCGATCGTCTCCCGGCCGAATTCGGCTGGTTCCCCTTCCCCGCAGTGGAAGGCGGCGCCGGAGCCGGCACCGACGGTTTCGGCGGCGGCGACGGGTTCGCGGTGGGCAAGGACGCTCCACCGGAGGCGGTGCAGTTCCTGGAGTACATCACGAGCCTCGATCAGGCAATCCGCGTCGGAGAGACCGGCACCACCCTCCCCGTAACCAAGGGCTCCGAGGTCTCGGTCACCGACCCCTACCAGCTAGCAGTCCTCGAGGGGCTGGGCCAGGCGACCTTCGTCCAGCTTTATCTGGACCAGTTCTTCTCGCCGGAGCTCGGAGCCGCGGTGAACGACGCCGTGGCCACGCTCTTCGCCGGGACGGCGACCCCGGAGGAGGTCACTCAAGCCATCACGGACGCAGCCGGATGACCCGTCGGCCGTAATCTGATCTGAGTGTGGAGGGGCGCCCACGGCGGCCCTCCACGGACGCAGGAGCATGAGATGACCACCGAGAGCAAGGCTGATACCGCGCGCCGGGGCCGGCGAGTCAACGGTGTGCCTGGCACCGCGCCCTGGCCGGTGATCGTCGGCTTTCTGCTCCCGGCCCTGGCCCTCTACACGGTCTTCGTCCTCTACCCGATCACGCAGAGCATCCGCTACAGCGGTTTCGACTGGAACGGGTTGGAACCGCTGACCGACTGGGTGGGCTTCCAGAACTTCAAAGACGCATTCAACGACCCGCTCTTCATCGAAGCGGTCACCAACAACGGGATCATCATCGGGTTGTCTTTGCTGTTGCAGATACCTTTCGCCGTCGCTCTCGCGGTCTTGCTGAGCCGCAACCTGAAGGGACGGGGTGTATTCCGGACCATGTACTTCGCCCCGTTCATCCTCTCCGAGGTGGTGACCGGGGTGGTCTGGCGTCAGATTTACCGACCGGATGGGCTGTTCGACGGGCTCCTCGGCTCGGTCGGGGCAGAAGGGGTGACCAGGGAGTGGCTGGCGGATCCCAAGATCGCCCTCTATAGCTTGTTCTTCGTCATCTCATGGAAGTACTTCGGTTTCCACATGGTGTTGATCCTGGCCGGCCTCCAACTGATCCCCACCGAGCTCGAGGAGGCCGCCGCCATCGACGGCGCTTCCTGGTGGAAGGGGTTTCGCTTCGTGACACTCCCCCTCCTTGGCCCCACGATTCGGGTATCGATCTTTCTCTCCATCATCGGCGCCCTCCAGCTCTTCGACCTGGTCTGGGTGACTACCAAAGGAGGACCGATCAACTCCACCGCAACCATGGCCACCTACCTGGTCGACTGGGGGTTTCGCCGCGGGCAGTTCGGTTATGCCAGCGCGGTGTCGGTGATCGTCTTCGGCCTCTCGTTGATCGTGGCCCTCTCCTATCAGCGCTTCGTCCTCCGCCGCGACCTGGAGGGAGCGCTCACCAACTGACATGACTGCTTCGACCGCCATCACGCGCTCTACGAGATTCGACCTCGGGCGCATCGCGTTATACGCGATCGCGGTCGTCGTCCTGCTCGTGATCGTGGTCCCGCTCGGGTTCTCCGTGCTCGGCGGCTTTCGGAGCAATGCCCAACTCGCCGCCGACCCAGTCGGGCTTCCCGATCCCTGGGTCTGGACCAACTATCAGACGACTCTGACCGACCCAAGATTCTACGGATGGGTCAAGAACAGTCTCCTGATCGCCATGATCACCACGGCGCTGGTCCTTCCTGCCGCCTCACTGGCCGCCTTCGTCATCGCGCGGTACAAGTTCCGGGGACGGGAGCTGGTCTTCGCTCTGTTCACTCTCGGTCTCCTCTTCCCCGTCGCGGTGGCGATCCTTCCCCTGTTCATAACCCTCCGGCAGACCGGACTGCTGAACAGCCCTCTTGGAATCGCCCTCCCTCAGGCGGCGTTCGGGCTTCCGCTCTCGATCGTGATCCTTCGACCTTTCTTCCGCAGCATTCCACGTGACCTCGAAGACGCCGCTGCCATCGACGGCTGTGGGCCATTGCGCTTTTACTGGTCGATCATGCTCCCTTTGTCCCGCCCGGTGCTGAGCACGATCGCGGTCCTCACCATCGTCGGCAGCTGGAACGCGTTCCTCCTTCCGCTGCTCGTCCTGATCCAACCGGGTCAATGGACGCTGCCTCTGGGCATCAACAACATCTCGGCCCAATACGTGACCGACACCGCCGCGATCCTCGCCTACACCACGGTGGCGATGATCCCGGCCCTCGCCTTCTACTTCGTCGCCCAGCGCCAGATCGTGAGCGGTCTGACCGCAGGAGGAGTCAAAGGATGACCGCGTTGACGGTTGATGGGCAGCAACCGGCCTACCGCGACCCGAACCTGCCGGTGCAGGAGCGAGTGAAGGATCTCCTCGAACGCATGACCGGGGACGAGAAGATCGCCCAACTGGGCAGCGTTTGGGTGTTCCAACTTCTCGAAGGTGGTGTACTCGTACCCGACAAAGCCAATGAACTGCTGCAAAACGGGCTGGGACACGTAACGAGGGTTTCCGGGGCCAGCGATCTCGATGCTGAAGGGGCAGCGCGGGTGGCCAACTCGATCCAGGCGTTCCTCGTGAACGAGACTCGCCTCGGAATACCGGCCATCATTCACGAAGAGATCTGCTCCGGTCTCATGGCCCGCGGCTCGACCGTGTTCCCCCAGGCGATCGGGGTTGCCTGCACCTGGGAGCCTGGCCTGGCCGAGGCCATGGGCGACGTGGTGCGCGTGCAGATGAGGGCGATGGGCGCCCATCAGGGGCTGTCACCGGTGCTCGACATCTGTCGCGATCCACGATGGGGTCGAGCCGAAGAGACGTTTGGCGAGGACCCGTACCTGGTGGCGACCATGGGTGTCGCCTTCGTTCGCGGTCTTCAGGGTCATCAGTTGGCCGAAGGCGTGCTGGCTACAGCCAAACACTTCGTAGGTTACGGCGCTTCAGAAGGGGGGCTGAATTGGGCGCCTGCCCATATCGGTGCCCGCGAGTTGCACGAGGTGTATCTGCACCCGTTCGAGGCAGCGGTGAAAACCGCAGACCTGCAGTCCGTCATGAACGGCTATCACGAGCTGGACGGCGTTCCCTGTGCCGCCGACCGTGGCCTGATGACCGGTCTGCTGCGGGACACATGGGGCTTCGACGGCTCGGTGGTCTCGGACTACTTCTCGATCCGCCAATTGGCCGACTACCACCATCTCACCGAGGATGGCGTCGGCGCCGCCGCGATCGCGTTGACCGCAGGAGTGGACGTGGAACTGCCCAGCACCGACTGTTATGGAGGGCCACTCCTCGAAGCGATCAGATCCGGAGCCGTGAGCCAAGCGACCGTAGACTCGGCGGTGCGAAAGGTCCTCGGAGCCAAGTTCGCCTTGGGTCTGTTCGATGCCCCGTTTGTAGAGCCCGACCTTGCGACCTCAGTTGTCGACACTCCCTCTCAAAGGGAGCTAGCCCGCACCATCGCACGCAAGAGCATGGTGCTGCTCAGGAACGACGGTGTGCTTCCTTTGGACCCCGATATCGCTTCGATCGCGGTCATCGGGCCGAATGCCGACACCGCCCGAAACATGTTCGGCGATTACACCTACCCGGCGCACATCGAGTCCCTCCTGGAGATGCGCAACCGGGAAAACGTGTTCTCGATCCCCTTCCCCGACGACGCCGACCTCGACGATCCCTCGCCAGACTTTCCGACAGTGCTCGACGCTCTCCGCGATCGCTGGGGCGAGAGAGTGCGATACGCGCCAGGTTGTGCGGTCCAAACCGATTCTCGACACGGATTCGACGAGGCGGTTGCCCTTGCCTTCGCATCAGACGTGGCGATCCTGGTGATGGGGGACAAGGCCGGTCTGACCGAGGAATGCACGAGCGGAGAAGGCAGGGACCGCTCTTCGCTCGATCTCCCCGGTGTCCAGGAGGACCTGATACGCGCCGTGGTCGAAACGGGAACACCGGTGGTGCTGGTGCTCGTTGCCGGGCGCCCGACGGCCAGCGCCTGGGCGCATGAGAACTGTGCAGCGGTGATCTCGGCGTGGCTTCCAGGTCAGGAAGGCGCCGCAGCGATCGCCGAGGCCCTAAGTGGCGAACTGAATCCTGGCGGCAAGCTGGCGATGTCCCATCCCCGAAATGTCGGACAGATACCCGTCTATTACGGCCACAAGGTTTCGGGGGGGCGCTCCCACTGGAAGGGTGACTACGTCGACGGGCCGGTGGGGCCCCTCTATCCGTTCGGGCACGGTCTCAGTTACACCACATTCGAGCTTTCCAATATCGGAGTGACCAGCGGCGAAGTCGGATGGAACCACACAGTCGCCGTTACCGCCCGCGTGACCAACACCGGGCAGCGGGACGGCGAGGAGGTCGTCCAGCTGTACATTCGCGATCCGGGAGCGAGTGTCACCAGACCGGTATTGGAGTTGAAGGCCTTCACCAGGGTCGAGCTGCCTGTCGGTCGCTCAGCCCAAGTCACATTCAATCTCCCTGTCGGCCAGATCGGGTTTCACGACCGTGACCTCCGGTATGTGGTGGAGCCGGGACCTATCGATGTCTTCCTCGGCACCTCTTCGGCCGACCTGGTCGAAGCCGGCTCCTTCACCGTGGTGCCCGACCCTTCCGGTCGCCCAGCTCAGAAGGTGTTCGACGGGACGGTCGAGGTCAGCAGCGTCTAGTTGTTCGGAGGCGCATTGCTGATGTCGGCGAGCGCGGATCCAGGCTGGCGATCGATGGCCAGATCTCCCAGGGTCACGATTCCAACCAGACGGCCGTCATCGATCACCGGGAGTCTCCTGATCTTGTGTCTCCTTGAGGTTGATCCTCCACCTTGAAGGAGAGCAGCCACGCGCCGAGCCCCCAGGGCAGGATGACCAGGGGGACGATCCAGCCCAACAGTGGCACCATCCAGAGGATCCCGGCCAGCAGCGAGCCCACCGCAATAGCGCCGAACATGCCTCGCTCACCGGGAAGTAGGCGGCCGAGGACCATGACCGCGGGGGCCCCTGCCACCAGGGAAAGGGCGAGGATGATCCCGGCGGTCACCACCACCAAAGGGACGAAGATGGCGAGCAAGGGAAGGCTCGCCGACGCCGGAGCCAGAACGACCACCAGCGCAGCTATCCCGGTGAAGAGCAACGGGGTAAGCGCGATCAGAGCGCCGCGGCCATAGGCCTGGAACGGCCGGGCCGTTCCGCGGCCACCCGCCCGGGCGGTTCGCTCCGGCCACCACCATGCCACCAGGAGGGCCGCCGCCGTCAGGCCGAGAACCGCAAGGAATCGGGCGAGCAGGCCGAGAGCCCGAATCCTGATGTTGGGAGGCAATGGTGTCTTGTGGACCACAGCGCCGCCAACTGTCGCCTGGCCCAAGCCGGATGCCTGAAAGGCCGAGCGGTAATCGAGGTCACCACCGACAGAGAGTGGTCCGGTAATGATGAGCTTGCCGACACTCACATTGACATCGCCTCCCACCTCGCCCTCCAGTGCCGCCCGGCGCTGAGTCCCTCCCAGGTCTCCTCCGATCGCTCCACCGGTTGTGAGGTCGGACGACCACACCAGAACGTCACCGATGACGTTCGAACCCGGCCCGAACTCGGCACCGAGCACCGCCGCCACCACGTCCTTCCCGACGTGCCCGGACATGTCCAGCTCCCTGGCGCTCACCCGAAGCGACCCGCCAACCGTTCCCTCAACCGTGACCTTCGGTGCGATGGCAAGGACGCTCCCGGTGACCTCGCCTGAGATCACAACCTCTTCAGCGGCGAAGGCGACCAGGTCGCCTTCGACCGCCCCTTCGATCAGGACCCGCAACCCGGTGGCGTAGAGGTCGTCGGCGACCGAGTCACCCTCACGAATGATGACGAGGTCGGAGGAGGAGGTTTCGGCGGCGAGGGCGGTGCCTCCGAGACCGAGCACGAAGGAAGTGGTGAGAGCCGCCAGTACCAGAGGTCTAGAGCGGTAACGCATCCGCGGCCAGGTCGAGGAGGGAGGCGGGGAAGATCCCCCATGCCACGGTGGCCAACACGGTGACGCCGAGCACCCACCGCACCGGGCCTTTCACCGGGAATCCCTCGCCCTCGCCCTCGTCCATGTACATCACGACGATGAGACGAATGTAGAAGGCGAAAGCGATCACCGACGCCAGCACAGCCACCACCACCAGCCATTGGTATTCGTTGGCCCAGGCGTCCGAAAACACCCCGAATTTGGCAACGAAGCCCGAGGTGAGGGGGAGGCCGGCCATCCCGAGCAACAAGACCGCGAAACAGGCGGCCAACCCAGGGCTGCGCCGGGCCAGGCCCCGATACTCGTCGATCGACGACCGGGCCCCGCTGAACCCGCTGACCACCGCGACCACGGCGAAACCTCCCACCAGCTGTATCGAGTAGATCGCGAGATAGAACAGAACCCCGTCCGTGGCCACACCGACGACCCCGGTCATGATGAACCCGGCGTGGGCCACACCGGAGTAGGCCAGCATTCGGCGAACATCCCCTTGTACCAGAGCGAGGATCGCGCCGACGAGCATCGACAGCGCGGCAACCCCGGCCACCACCGGGAGCCAGGTCACATCGAGATCGCCGAGAGCCACCAACAGAACCCGGGAGATCGCGACGAACCCGGCGATCTTGGCAACCGCAGCCATGTAGCCCACTATGCCTGCCGGAGCCCCCTGATAGACGTCCGGGGCCCAGCTGTGGAAGGGAGCCGCCGAGATCTTGAAACCGAGCCCGGCGATGACCAGGCCGAGACCGATGTGGATGACGGCCGGGCTCGTCACCACGAAGTCCGAGAAATACTGGCGGATGTCGAGGATGGCGAAGAACCCGGTCCCGGCGTAGATCAGGGCTACGCCGTAAATGAACAGTGCCGAGGCGAACGATCCGAGCAGGAAATACTTGATCGCCGCTTCGTCGGACTCCGCCCGCTCCCGTGTCATCCCGGCCAGCACATAGAGGGCTATCGAGCCGACTTCGAGGCCGAGGAACATCATCACCAGGTTGTTGGAGGCGACCATGATCGAAAAGCCGGTCGTGGCCAACAGCACCAGCGCCAGGCCCTCGGCGCCGCGGCGTCCCAGACCTTCGACAAACCGCCATGCGGCGAGCAACCCGAGCCCGGTTGCGATCAAGAGGGCGACCCGGGCATAAACGGCGAGACCGTCCATGGTGACCATGTTGGAGAATGCGAGCAGGATGGCCTCGTCTCCGGCCGCAACCGCGTCTCCAACCAGAATCCACTGCAGCACCGAGAACCCGATGGCCGCCACCAAGGCGGCTGCGGTCACGTATCCCAGGATGCGGGCTGGCGGTTTCCACTGCACCTCGACGAGGAGCACCGCGGCAGCCCCGAGGGCGAGGACCAGGTCAGGAGCGATCGCAATCCAGGAGACCTCGGGGGTGACGATCATTCGGTCGCCTCCATCACGACCACGTCACTGATCCGTCCTGGAGCGGGGGTGACGTAGCTGGTCGTGGCCTCGATGTGATCGAGGACCGCTTCGGTGGACGGTGTGATCTTGTCGAGCAGAATCGCCGGATAGAGGCCGATGACCAGAACCAGGACCACCAGCGGAGCCAACAGGGAGATCTCCCTGACCGACAGGTCCTTCAGTGCCAGGTTGTCTTCCTTGTCGGGCACTCCGGTGAACACCCGCTCGTAGGCCCAGAGGAGGTAGATGGCTGCCAGCACGACACCAAAGGCGGCAAGCACGGCGAGCACCGGGAGGGTGGCGTAGCTCCCGATCAAGACCAGGAACTCACCAACGAACCCGTTCAGCCCTGGCAACCCGATCGAGGCAAAGGCCATGAACAGGAAGAATCCGGCGAAAAGGGGCATGACCTTTTGCAGGCCGCCGAAATCGGCGATCTGCTTGGTGTGGCGACGCTCATAGATCATGCCGACCAACAGGAACAGCGCTCCCGTGGTCAGACCGTGGTTCACGTTCTGGATGACAGCCCCCTGAAGACCACCCGAGGTGAGGGCGAAAGTGCCGAGGACGATGAAGCCGAGATGGCTCACCGACGAGTAGGCCACCAGTCTCTTGAGATCGGGCTGGACGATCGCCACCACCGCTCCGTAGATGATCCCGATCACCGCCACGATCCCCATGATCTGCACCGCGTCGACCGAGATCTCGGGGAAGAGACCGAGATTGAATCGGAGGAGACCGTAGGTTCCCAACTTCAGGAGCACACCGGCCAGCAGAACCGATCCCGCGGTCGGGGCCTCGACATGGGCGTCGGGAAGCCAGGTGTGAAGCGGGAACAACGGCACTTTGATCGCAAAGGCCAGGGCGAAGGCGGCAAAGAGCCAGGTCTCCACTCCGGAGCTCAGGTCGAGATTCATCAGGTCGTCGAGAGCGAAGGAAGGTGCACCGAACTGGGAAGCGTGGTTGAAGGCGAGAGCGATGATGGCAGCCAGCATCAGGGCTGATCCGAAGGCGGTGTAGATGAAGAACTTGACCGCGGCGTAGACCCTTCGCTCTCCACCCCAGATCCCGATGATGAAGTACATCGGAATCAGGATCGCCTCGAAGAGAACGAAGAAGAGGAACAGGTCGAGGGCGAGGAAGGAACCGATCATCCCCGCCTCGAGCAACAGGGTGTAGACCACGAATTCTTTGGTGCGCACCGTGATGGCGGTCGATGCCCCGAGAGCGATCGGGACCAGAAGCGCGGTGAGGAGGACCATCGGCAGCGAGATCCCGTCCACTCCCAGGTACCAGCTGATCCCCCATGGCTGGTACCAGACCGCCCGCTCCACGAACTGGAAGTCGGCGGCGGGCTCGAATACCCAGAACAGGTAACCGGCTAGGGCCAATGGCGCGATGGAGAGGGCGATGCCGAGGGGGAGGTGCATCTCCCGACGACGGGAAGGGACCAGGGCGACGATCACCGCGGCGGCAACGGGAAGCAGGATCAGTGCGGTCAGCACGTTTCTCCCCCCAGCGAACGAAGTGAGTGTTGGGGGGAGTCCGGCGAAGCCGGGAGGGGGGCCCGGGGGGGAGTACCGCCGGAGGCGGGGAGGGGGGCAGCCGTACCCACGAGCCCCCTCCGGCCCTTCGGGCCACCTCCCCCA
>JBBDQO010000107.1:0-20818 GCA_040905925.1 Acidimicrobiia bacterium
CAAACAGACGGTCGGTGAGCAGAAACCCGCGATGAGCCCCGTGGGCGATCGCCTCGCGCAGCGTCGACTCCGCCCGGCTCGGGCCCATCGAGACTGCCCATACCTCGTCGGCCAATTGCAGTGCAGCCTCCAGCGCATGCAGGTCGGCGGGGTTGGTGATGGCGGCCGCAGACGCGCGGTCAATGGTCCCGTCGGGCCGCATGGCCACAGAGCCGACTCTCACGTCGGGCACCTGTTTGACGAGAACGATCGCCCGCATTCGTCACCTCCGTTTTCCGACGATAACGGTGCCGGCCGTTGGGAAAAGAGGCGATAGGCCTCTCGCGGAGCTGTGCCGACCCAAACGGTCGGTGTCTAGGACCGGCCCTCACATTTGCAGCGAGGCACGGTGCACATCGACTGGCGGTGCTCCTTGTTGGGATGTCCGCAGCCGTTGCAGCGATCGGTCTTCGGCTTGTAGTCGCCTCGTTTTGGCTTGGGTACCGCTTTGATCAACGAGAGCGCTCTTTGGCCAGGTTCACGGTGAGCTGGCGCCCATCCACGTCCTTGCCATTCAACGCTTCGATTGCCTTGGCGGCATCGTCGGCCGAGTCCATCTCGACGAAACCGAACCCGCGCGAGCGGCCGGTGTCACGATCGGTGACGACCTGAGCCTTGCTCACGGTGCCGTGCTGGGCGAAGAGGTTCTCGAGGTCGGCCGAGTTCGTGTTGAACGTCAGGTTTCCGACATAGATATTGGTTGCCATTGTGCTGCTCCTTCTTGGAAGCTCGAACCGTCTGATTGCCTAACGCCCCACAGGTCACCTTGCGAGAGCCTCGTTCTGGGGAGCGGGGGTCTTGCCTGGCCCTGCGGCGTCTTCACTCGACGGAACGACAGAAGCGAAGAGAGGGCGGAGCACGCATCAGGCGTGCGCTGTATCACCACTCTAGTGGCTCGGCCGGGACAAACCCCGATCGTGGGGTGGATCGGGTCATGGCTGATCCCAACAATTGGCCATTTCTCCATATGGGGGCTGGTCGGTGCTCCCAGCCATCAACGCGGTAGGCCGGCAGCTTGGTTCCCCCTTTGGAGCCGATCCGCCCAACCTACTCCCTGCCGTTGGCGCCCGGACATGGGGAATCCCAGCCTGGCGGCACTACATTCATGGGTATGGAAGAAGAACGCATCGCCTTGTTCGTAGACTTCGAGAACCTGGCGATCGGGGCCCGTGAAGCTCTGAACGGGATGGAGTTCGACTTCGAGCCCATCGCCAACGCCCTCGCCGAGCGGGGCCGGGTGGTGGCCCGACGGGCTTATGCCGACTGGTCGATGTTCGCCGACGCCCGCCAGAAGATGACCCGGAGCCATGTCGAGCTGATCGAGATCCCGCAGCGAATGGGTGCCTCCCGCAAGAACGCCGCCGACATCAAGATGGCTGTCGACGCCATCGAGCTGGCTTTCGAACGGGATTACGTCACCACCTTCGTCATCTGCACCGGCGACTCCGACTTCACCCCTCTGGTGCACAAATTGCGCGAGCTCAACAAGAAGGTGATCGGGGTGGGGGTCAAGGCCTCGACCTCGGCTCTCTTGCCACCCGCCTGTGACGAATTCCTGTTCTACGAGAACCTGGAAGGTGTCGAACCATTGCTTGCCGAGGGGGCACGCCCTGAGCCGGAACCGGAGGAGATCCCGGACACCGGCACCGCCGAGCTCGAGTCTCTGATCACCACCACCCTGGCCGGCCTGCAGCGTTCGGTCGATGGCGAAGTGCTCGCTTCGTCCTTGAAGAGAGCACTGCTCCGCAAGGACTCGACCTTCAGCGAGGCTGACTACGGGTTCAGGGCTTTCGGCGAGCTCTTGCGGCACCTGGAGGCCCAAGGGGTCATCGAGCTTTCGGAAGGGCCGGGTCGGGGGGACCCGGTCGTCCAGTTCCCGTCGACTGGCACCAGCGAACAGGCTGCCTTCGAGCTGCTGGCAGATGTGGTGCGCAAGCTGGCATCGAAGAACGGCCCGGTTGTGCTCTCCGGTCTCAAGAACCAGCTGCGCAAACAGGATTCGACGTTTTCGGAGAAGAAGTTCGGATACGGGGGATTCCTCCAGTTCTGCAAGGCGGCCGCCACCAAGGGACTCATCGACCTGACCTGGGATGACAGTGTCGGCGATTATCGAGTCTCCGCTACATGACCCGAACCGCCGAGGTGGTGGTTGTCGGCGCGGGAATCATCGGCTCCTCGATCGCTTATCAACTCGCCCGTCATGGTGTGAGCAAGGTCGTTGCCTTCGACAAGGGCCGGGGACCGTCGGAAGGCTCGACCGGCTCCTCCTCGTCGATCTGCAGGTGTCGATATACCCACCGTGAAGTGGTCCGACTGGCCTATCACGGCCAGGAGTCGTATGGGAACTGGTCTGAGTTCACCGGGCTCTCCGAGACCCGCTCCGGGTTGCACCGGCTTGGCGTCCTCTGGTTGATGGGTGAGCCCGCCGACAAGGTGGAGGCCGACGTCGACAAGCTGGTTTCCCAGGATGTCCAGGCCCGCGCCATCGGTCCCGACGAATTGACAGCGATGTTCCCGGCGCTCTCCCCATGTGGCGTCCCCTACGATCTGGACGCCGAGGAGGAGCACATTTGCGTGCCCGGTGAGGCTTTCCTCTTCGAGCCCGGCGGCGGGTATGCCGACCCGGTGGGGGCCAATCAGGACCTGATCGAGACGGCCCTTGACCGGGGGGTGGCGGTGGAGTTCAACTCCCAGGTCACGTCTGTCACCAAAGGCGGTGGCCGCGTAACTGGCGTGCGACTGGCCGACGGGTCCGAGATCTCGGCAGGCCTGCTCATCAACGCATCCGGGCCCTGGTGCAACCAGCTGAACGAGCTCGCTACGGCTCACCTGCGCTGGACGTTGACCCCGACCCGGATCCAAACCGTCTACCGAACATGGCCGCCAGACCTTGGGCCGCTCCCGGTTGTTGCCGATAATTCGACAGGCATCTATTTCCGACCCCAATCCGGAGGTCAGCAGGTGATCATCGGCTCCGTCCTCGCCGAGGACGAGGAAGAGATCGTCGATGACCCCGACGAGTTCAAGCGGGTGCCCGACCCGGAGTTCACCGAGTTGAAGCTGGCGGCTTTCCAGCATCGGGTTCCGGCGCTGGCGACCCGGGGCCAGGTCTCGGGTGTGGCCGGGCTCTACACCATCAACCGCGAGGACGTCCATCCGGTGGTCGGCCCCTCGGGGGTGGACGGTTTCTGGGTGGCCAACGGATTCTCCGGCCACGGGTTCAAGCTGGCCCCTGCGATCGGCTCGATGGTGGCCCAGGCATTCACCGGTCAATCCATGGTGTTCGACACCGATGTCCCGATGAGCTTTTTCAGCGTCGATCGTGAGCCGATCGACCTTGCCGTCAGACACGTCCTCGCCTGATGCGCTACCTCAACGCCGCCGACACCAGGGCTGCCCTGCCCATGCTCGATGCGATCGAGGCCATGGAGCACGCTTTCTCGGGCGAGTCGGAGACTCCCCCGCGGACCCTGGTCGGCAACTCCCTGGTGATGCCCGGCCGCCTCGACGGGATCATGGCGGTCAAGGTGGTCTCCGTGGTCCCGGGCAACCCAGCCGGCCTGGTGGCGGTGTTCGATGCTGAAGGGAGCCCCTTGGGCTTGGTCGACGGCCCAACCCTCACCGCGATCCGCACTGGTGCGGTTTGTGGCTTGGCGACTCGTTTGCTGGCACCTCCCGAAGCGAGAACCCTCGTGATGCTCGGCGCCGGGGCAATGGCTTTCGACCAGGTCGAGGCAGTCCGGGCGGTCCGCCCCATCGAGAGAATCCTGATTTGGTCGAGATCCGGGGATCGGGCCCGGGCCCTTGCCGGGCTGGTGGGTGGGGAGCCGGTCGCCTACGCCGACAACGCCGTGGCCGAGGCGGACATCATCTCCTGCGCCACTCCGTCCACCTCACCCCTATTCGACCCCTCTTTGGTCCGGCCTTCCACCCATGTCAATGCGGTGGGGGCGTTCACTCCGCTCATGGCCGAGCTCCCCCCCGAGTTGTTGCAAAGTGCCTACGTTGTGGTGGACGATTTCGAGGCCGCCGCATCCGAGGCCGGGGATCTGATCCAGGCCAACAGCCAGCCCAACACCACGCTCCGTGAGCTGCTGGCGGGAGCCAACCCCGAGATCGTGGAGGACGTCACCGTGTTCAAGAGTGTGGGCGTGGCTGCCCAGGATGTTGCCGCTGCCCATCGCGCCCTGATCAACGCGGCTCGCATCGGCCTCGGGCCCCACCTCGACTGATCGCTGCTCTCGTAATTGGGATCCACACGTCCGAATGTGACCCCTCTCCAACCCAATTTACGAGGCAGCTAGGCCCGGGCGCCCCGGATCTCGAGCGTGTCGAGGAGATGCTGGGAGGCGTGGGCGATCTCGTGGACCGCTCTCTCGAAGGCATCGGCGTTGTGGGCCGCCGGCTTGGTGAAGCCTGAGATCTTGCGAACGAATTGAAGAGCGGCGGCCTCGATCTCTTCGGGTGGGGCGGCCACCGAACCCTCTCTCAATACCTTGATCGATCTGCACATGGGACCAAAGCTACCGCCTCCGCCGTCGTAGCCGTTCCACCTCCTCCGAGCCGAGAGCCAGAGCAAGGGTCAGGGCCACCGTGACCTCGGCGGAGATGCCCTCACCTCCGATCAACGAGCCAAAGAAAGCAAGCAATCCGACCATTGTCCGCGCCACCTGAAGCCGATCCCGTCGCAAGGGAGTCTTCTTCCTGGAATCGACCAACGAGATCGGATCGAGCGGTTCCCGCACCACCGCGATCAGGGCCAGGAGCCCCAATGCCAACGTGAGCGGCGGGCGAATCTCTGGCAGAGCCTGGGGGAAGGCCCCGGTCAGGGTGGCCACCAACGAGGCCCCGAGTGCAGCGCCGATTGCCGCGACTACACCCTGGCTGCTGTGCTCCTCGGCCATCCGATCGTCCAGGTAGATGGCGATTGCCAGCCCGAACCCGAACACCCATCCCAAGGCGGTGAACGAGACGGCACTGGCCAGTACCACCATCGCTGCCAGGTCGGTGGGCAGCGGTCTGCGCCCGGTCGACTCGACGAGAAGACGGGCAGACATCAGAGCCGCGACTGTCACCAGGATGCTGATATCGAAACCGAGCAAAACGAGTGCCCCGGCGGGGATGGCTGCAAGCAAACCGGTCGATTGGTGATCGGGATCCAACTCTCGACCGAGCGCCCAATTGGTGAAAGTCGCCCCCGCCGCCAGGACCGGGAGGACCAGGGTTCGGTCGGCGATGAGCGCGATCACCCCGCCCGCGGCGGCAGCGACCAGGGTGAGCGCGCTGATCGCGACGTTGGAAGGCGACCGTGGATCCAGAGGTCTGGTCACATGGGAGCGGAACGCCATCGCCACCCATTCTGGACGAGCTAGGGGATTGCCGAGGCGACCGATACCCTGGGCGCCGTGAGCCGGCCTCTCGACAGTCTCCGCAAGCTGCCGGCGGTTGGTGTTCTCGCCGAGCGTCAGATGGGTGGGTTCCTGGCGATCGCGGCGCTGGTCGGGGTGGGGGTCGGTGTCGGCGCCGCCGCCCTGGTGACTTTCCTCGAATGGATTCAGGAGTTCCTCCTGCCATTCGCCATCGACGAGGGTCGAGCATGGATCTTCCTCACCGTTCCCACCGGATTCCTGACCGCCTGGCTGCTCGCCAAACGTCTTGCCCCAGAGGTGGCGGGCGATGGTGTCCCGCAAGCAGTGGCCGCCCTGGAGGTGCAGGGCGGCAAGATGCGAGCGCGAACCATCCCTCTCAAGATCCTGGCAACCTCGCTCACGCTTGGCGGGGGAGGCTCGGCCGGTCGCGAAGGTCCGATCGTGCAGATCGGCGCCGCCATCGGGTCGGTGATCTCGAAACGCTTCAATCTCGGGGAGGACCAGGTTCGTTCACTGGTAGCCGCCGGCGCCGGCGCCGGCATCGGTGCCACCTTCAACGCTCCGATCGCAGGAATGTTGTTCGCCCTGGAAGTGATCCTCTCTTCGTTTGCCGCAAGGCACATGTCGGCGATCGTCATCGCCTCGGTCACGGCTGCCGTCACCACGCAGTCTTTGGTTGGTGAGGAGTTGGCGATCAGGGCCGAGGTGTATCAGCTCGGTGATGCCCGGGAGCTGGTGCTCTATGCCGGCCTGGCACTCCTGGTTGTTGCGGTCGGAATTCTCTTCCTTCGCCTGCTCGGGGGTCTGGAGCGCATCGTCAAGCCAAGAGAGGCCTCCCTCGGCCTGCTCCGCCCGGTGACCGCCGGCCTCCTCGTGGCGGGTCTGATCTTTGTCGAGCCGGGGGTGTTCGGCACCGGTCAGGCCGTCACCAACCGATTGCTCGGGGGAGAGGTGTCCGAGGTCTGGTGGGTGCTGATCCTGCTTGCCTTGGCCAAGGTCGCGGCCAACGCGATCACGCTCTCTTCGGGGGCATCCGGTGGCGCCTTCATGCCCTCGTTGTTCACTGGTGCCGCGGTGGGAACTGGTTTCGCCCTGCTCGTCGAACCGGTGTGGGGCGTCTCCACCCTCAACTCGGGCGCTTTTGCCGTCGTCGGCATGGCTGCGATGTTTGCCGTGGTTGGTCGGGCCCCTTTGACCGCGATCCTCCTCGTGTTCGAGGTGACCGGGGCGCGCGACTATCAGCTGATACTCCCGTTGATGCTCACCGCCACGCTGGCGACCTTTCTCGCAGAGCGGTTCCACCCTGACTCGGTCTATTCGATGGCCCTCAAGAGCATGGGGATCAGCATCCGGCGAACCGGAGAGGTGGATGTCCTCGACACCATCGACGTGGGCGCGGTTATGACTCCTCCGGCGGTGATAGCGGGTCCTGATGACGATCTAGGTGGGTTCGAACGAGATCTCCATGAGCACCAGTCCCACGGCGCGCCCGTGGTGGAAGGTGGACGGCTGGTCGGTATAGTCACCATCTCGGATATCGCCCGGGCGGGCACCGCCGGGAAGGGAGGACGAGTAGGGGAAGCGATGACCCCGCGTCCGGCCACCGTCACCCCTTCTACACGTGTGTCCCGCGCCCTGGAGCGGATGGCGGCACTTGGAGTTGGGAGGCTCCCGGTGGTGGCCGAGGACGACCCGGACCGCCTGGTTGGGATGTTCAGACGTGAAGATGCAGTGCGGGCCTATCACGTTGCACTGACTGCGGCGACGGATGTCGAGTTGCATCGGGCCCGGCTCGCCCAAAGGACAGGCGCTGGTGCCGGGTATTACGACTTCAGGGTGCCCCCGGGCTCCATCGCCGACGGCCGGGCGATACGGGAGGTTTCCTGGCCGGAAGGGTCCACCCTGGTTTCGATCCGAAGGGAGCGAGATGTCATGATCCCCAGCGGCACCACGGTTCTCCACGGCGGCGACCTGATCACTGCCTTCGGCACCGCCACATCCAAGGAGAGGATGATCGAGCGGCTCAACGCCGGAGCCGACGAAGCGACGGCTGAGATCTCACTCGCCGAGATCCAGGCTGAGGAAGCCGGCTCAGCCGACGAGGGATAGCGCCTTGCGGAACATCTTCACGATCTGGCGGCCGTTCTCCTGATTGCGGTCCTTCTCCGGGTTGTAACAACCCAAGGAGACTCCGGCGAGAGCGGAGGAGGCAAGGATGGCAGCGAGCAGCTCCGTCAACTCGTCCCAGTCGAGCCCATCCGGCATCGGAGCATCATTGGCGAAGAACAGCGCAGGGTCGACGATGTCGAGGTCGAGGTGGACCCAGGTGTTCCCCGTGCCGTCTGCCAGAGCCCGGGCCACCCGGGCCCCAACTTGACCCGGGCCTTCGGATCGGACCTCGTCGGTGGTGAGACACGAGATCGGGGGGTCGAGGTCTTCGGGCATCACCATTCCGTCGATCAGGGACTGCTCCCGGTCTCGGTAGCCGACGATCCAGACATCCGCACCAGAGAGGCTGGGCCCGCCGGCCGCATCGACCCACGCTCGAGGCCCCAGCCCAATCGCCACGGCCACCGGCATGTCGGCGGCCTCGCCCAGCTGTGATGTGGCCTGGTCGTAGAGATCGAGGTGCCCATCGAGATGGGCAAGGCTGACCCGGCCCCGGGCGTCACGAACCCCGGCGAGGGCTCCGGGCACGATGGCGCAACAGCCTCCGACCAGGAACGGGCGCTCCTCCCAGGAGAGTGTTTCAGCCACCGCCCGTCGAACCTCGGCGGTGGTGGCACACACGTCGTTCAGGGCAACCACCCCGGTCTCAGGGTCTTTTCCTTCGGCGCGAATACGCACCGCGAGGTCACCGCCGTCACGGCCACCGATGGCGTCTCTCAACCCCAGGGCGCGGAAGGCGGCAGGGGCGAGCTCGGTCCCGCCGGCATGACCCGCGGAGTCGACCGGGACCCCGATCATGGTGAATCCGCCTTTCATGAGCCAACGCTAACGACGAGCTCGGTGAGATCGGCCACCTGCCCCAACACCACGTAGGATTGTCCGGTGGTCGAGAGAGAGGTGTAGCCAATGGAGGGGGCAGGAGCGGTAGGGGTCGCGTTCATCGCTCTCGTGGTCCTGGGGGTGGTTGTGATCAGCCTGCGACGGCAGCGCAAGCGTGCTGCCGCCCTCGACCTCGAGGACACTTCGTGGCTTCGGCGGTCTCCCGTCGAAGCGGATTCGATCACAAAGCGGGCGGCGGTGGCCGACTTCCACGTGCATGGGAGCGAGGCCCGCGTCATCTTCGACGTGCCACTCCCCGACGAGAACGACCCGGTGCTCAACGATCTACTGGTCGATGAGGCGGTCGAGGTGGTCCGGGAGAAACGTCACACGCTCCCGATCGACGAGGTGACCGAGATCGTGGTCTTCGCCGGGCGTGGAGATTCTCGAGAGATAGGTCGGACGAGGCTGCCTGCGCCGGGTCAGCTCCCTTCCGCCCTCCAGTCAGACATGTTCAATCTGACCCACATCGCCAGGGACCCTTTTGCCGGTCAGTTCGAGGGCGAGCTGGTGACTCACGTCGAGACCCAGGTTCAGGTGCCGAAGGATGATCTGGGGCCGCTGAGCCAAGAGCTGAGGATCCCCCTGGGCTTGGAACGTGGTCTGCGCACTCGGGGTGTCGACCCGACGAAGGCCTCGGGCCCGGAGTTGATCCTCGCTCTGCTCGAGATGTTCGGATACGAGGTGAATCCTCAGGTCGACGGGACCTTCATCGCAATCAAGGACAAGCTCAAGACTTTCATCCGCGCCGAGCCTCACGTTCCCGGCAGTTACCCCGAGCTCGACGAGCAATTGGTGCAGAAGTTCATTGTCGAATTCGGCACTGCCGGCGCTGCTCGTGGCCTGCTGATCACTGACAAGCTCGGCCCCTTCATGATCCACGACGTCGAAGCCACCAACCCCAGGATGCGGTTCGTGACCCGGGAGCGGATCCAGAGATTCATCGATTCGATGGCCCTCGGCTGACCCATCGCGGGGCAAGGTTGAGGCGGGGCTAAGCTGTTGAGCAAGGAGGTCTCACTTGTTAGGTGGTCTCAGAGGGCAAGAGCTGTTGTTAATCCTGCTCATCGTGCTCCTCATCTTCGGAGCGAGGAAGCTGCCTGACCTCGCCCGCTCGATCGGTGCTTCTGCCAAGGAGTTCCGCAAGGGTGTCGAGGAAGGAACAGAGACGGAATCGGACACGCAGACCCCGGACGCCCACACCTCGGATTCCTAGGAACCCGGCGCCCTCATCGGGCGTTGATGGAGTAGGTCTCCATGCCGGAGTCCATCCCACTCACCTGGGAAGAGGTTGCGCGTGTCTATGGACGGAAGATCTACAACTTCGCCTACCGGCTCACCGGTAATCCCGACGACGCCTCCGATCTCGTCCAAGAAGTGCTTCTCCGGGTCCGTCGCGGCCTTGCCTCCTACCAACCCGGGAGTTTCGAGGGTTGGCTGTGGCGCATCACCAGGAACGCGTTCCTCGACGACGTGCGTAAACGCAACCGGCGCCCTGTCGCACCGATACCCGACGACATCGAGCGATGGGATCTCGCCGCCTCCCCGGGCTCGGATGTCGAGTACTCCCGAATCAGCCTCGGCGACGATATCCAGAAGGCCCTGCTCGAGCTTCCGATCGAATTCCGGGAGGCCGTCGTCCTCTGTGACGTCATCGGCCTTTCGTATGAGGAGATCGCGGTCGCGGTGGCAGTCCCCATCGGCACCGTGCGCAGCCGGATTCACCGGGGGCGCAAGATCCTCAAGGAGCTGCTGACTTGACCCATCCCAGCGAGATGATCAGTGCCTATCTCGACGGTGAGTTGACCCGCGCCGAGTCCTCCCGACTCTTCACTCACATGGGTTCCTGTGGGAGATGTGTTGCCGAGATGGAGGCCATGCAACGGGTGCGGACCGCGGTGCGATCGCTGCCCATGGTCGAGATGCCGCCGGGGCTCCTCGGTGATGCCGAGCCGGTGGTGGTGCCCCTTCACCGCAACCGTGGGCTCTGGGTAGGAGCCGCGGCCGCTGCCGTCGCCCTGGTGATCGCACTTGCCACCATGCTCACCCCAACCCCAGGTGCCCTTTCTGTGGACGACCTGAACAGTCGCTTTGGGGCCAGAGTCTCGCTCGACCCCGCGTTCGGCCCCGCCAAAGTGATGGTTCCCGACGTTCGGAGCCTGACCGAATGAGAAAGGTGGTCATCCTGGTCGGGGTGTTCACGCTGCTCCCGGCCACCACTGCCTCGGCCGCAGAGCTGCAGGAGATCCTGGAGCGGAGCCAGGAAGCTTCCTATTCGGCCGAGCAGGTGATCAGTTGCTCGACCCCCGACGGGGTGCGGGACGCGGTGGTCTCCCTCGAACAGGCAGCGGGTGAGCTGCGTGTCTCGGGGGAGGTAGAGGTCTCCTCAGGCTCCGGGGGATGGGCGCTGGTGCGGGAGGGCTCCGTGATCAACAGTGCGTCGGTGGAAGCAGGAATCAGTGACGCCGATCCCACGTATCGAGTCGACAACGGTTCGGCGCACCCATTTCTCAACCGCAAGGCCGGCCTCTACCGGCTCTACGCCGGTGATGTGCTGAGGGGTGAGCTCATCGTCGACGGGGCGACGGGAGCCCTCCTGAGTGTCGTCACCTACAACAGCGACGGGAACGTCTACTGCGAACGGCGCTTCATCGAATTCGATCCCACCCCTCCCGAGCTGTCCGCCGCCACTCTCACAACCGGCGAGACGCTGGAGCCGAGCGACGTCACCTCGGCCTTGCCTGAGAGCCTGGGCGACTTTGAGCGCCTTGACATCTATGAAGACAGCGACGAATTCACTTTCGCCTACTACTCGGACGGGTTTTTCTCCTTCGCTTTGTTCCAGACCCCGACCGTTGTCGAACTGACCGATCCGGGAGCGTTGACCCTCGAGGGCAGCGTCTATGCGCGGTCGTTTTCCCCAGGACAGGTCACCTTCAGTTGGGAGACCCGCGACGGTGGGATGGCGCTGGTGGGGGACCTTCCACCCGACATGCATGTCGAGGTGTTGGAGGGCCTGCCCCAGCCGTTCGCCCCCGGCATCCTGCAGCGGATCTGGTGGAGCTTGTTCGGCTGATCTCCTGATGGCTGAGGCGTTCATCTGGGGGCTGTTGGGGGCCACCTCCCTTGTTCTGGGAGCTCTCATCGTCTTTGTCCACGGGCCGACGAAAAGGTCACTTGGGCTCATCATGGGATTCGGAGCCGGCGTTCTCCTCAGCGCGGTTTCCTTCGAGCTCCTGGAGGAGGCGTTAACCGTTCCCGGAGGACAGGGCGCGACCGTCCTCGGTTTCTTCAGCGGTGCCATCGTCTTCTACTTGGGTGACTCCGCCATCGCCAGGATCGGAAGGAGTGGCGGGGAGGAGTCATCGGGCCCTGCAATCGTCCTGGGCACGGTGCTCGACGGGGTTCCCGAGTCGGCGGTGCTCGGCTTGACCCTCCTCCAGACCGGCAGCATCGGCATTTCGATGTTGGTGGCGATCTTCGTCTCCAACCTCCCCGAGGCGATCGCCGCCACGAGCGGTCTCATCACGTCAGGATGGAGGCGATCCCGGATGCTGGCTCTGTGGACTGGGGTGGCATCGGCCAGCGCGTTGGCATCGGCAGCAGGTTATGCCCTACTCGCCGATTCCTCGCCCCGGAATCTCTCCTTCGTGTTGGCTTTTGCTGGGGGGGCAATCCTCACCATGCTGTCCACAAGCATGATCCCAGTCGCGTTCGAGGACGCTCGCCGACCGGTTGGCCTGGCGACCACGCTTGGTTTCGCGGTTGCCCTTGCCATCAACTGGTTCACAACCTGAACCCAACTTCGACCTCGGCTCAGATCGCGATAATCGCCGGGGGGTAGTCGCCGAAGGGTGGCTCTCAAGACCATCCGTCGAGAAGCACCCGGGCAGCCCACGCGGTCGGGTCGCGCAACTCGTCCGCACTGGGGATCCGCGTCGGGTCGGACCACAAGGTCTCCAGTGCGTCCTCGCCATAGCGATGTTCGACTTCTTGATTGAACTCGTCGCCAAGCCTGGTCAACTCTGCGGGGACCGGTCCTACACCGATCATTTCCCGACCGTCGAGTTGAGACCTGGCGAGATCCCGCTCCGCAGTGATACGGTCGAAATTCGGGGAGAGGTCGGCGAGAGATCGTCGCGCCAGAAGCCGGGCACAACCTGTCATGGCGCCGAAGAAAGCCTCGAGCTCGCGTCTCGGCCCCTCTGTCTCCTCACCACCGAGAAGGCTTTCGATGCCGCCTGCCCTCGCTATGGCTTCCTCGACGGCGGCCGGGTCCGTCCCACCTACCATCAACCCGCTGAGCTGGGTCGGATCGATACGCACCGCCTCCGCGTACTTGGTCAGGAGTTGCTCGAGGTGATCCTGAATCCAGGGAAGCTGGGAGACGGCCCGGAAGGCAACCTCGTTCGTGACCACCCAGAGTCGGACCTCTCGTCTGTCCAGGTCCGGGGAGCGGGAAAGCTCCTCGATGTGAGGGACGATCACCGAGAGGTGGCCGGGTCGGTCTTGGGGGAGGCCGGCATCGAAGGACGCAACGATCCATGAAGACAGAGAGCCGACCAGCGAGCCGACCTGGAGGCCAACGATCGCCGGACTGAGCTGGGCCATGAGTGGCGCTGCCGCGCCCTCGACCACGACCGAGGAAGCGAACGGCTCGACGAGGGGGCCGTAGGTCTCGAGGTTCTTGTCGGCCCAACCTCTGGCGTCGGTGGGGAACACGTCGGGTGCCGGGATGATGCGGAAAGGGGCAACCTGCTCCACCTGATACTCGGCGAGCCGGGCAAGCTCCCGGAATTCCTCGGCCGCCCAGGGCTCGATCGGTTGCTGCTCGCCAGCAAGATGCCGAGCGACCTCGGCCGCAAGCTTCCAATTGACCGGACCGGGCTGGTCGAAGAGCTCGAACAACTGTGAGAACAGGTCGTCGCTCACGGTTCGAGTCTCCCCAGGGTGACAGTCAGATCCAAGTCGCCATCGGACCTGGTTATGTGAACGATGGATTCCTCTCCGGCGCGATGTCTTCTGAGCTCCGTGAGAAGCCTCTCCAACGTGTCGATCGGTGTCCCGTCGAGCGACACGATCACGTCATTGACCAGGCCTCCGCTCAGCTCGTAGGCAGACCCCCCGGTCACGTCGTCGACGAGGACTCCGACCGGATATCGGGCTCCTTCATCCTCCGCGAAGTAGGTGCCCCCTCTGATACCCAATTGGGCGTGATTCACGGTGCCCGATTCGATGAGGTCGTCAGCCACCCCAAGCGCCATGTCGATGGGAATTGCGAACCCGAATCCCTCCGCTGCAACGTCGGAAACCGCGATGGCCGTTGTGATCCCGATCACACGGGCGTCCTCGTCGAGGAGAGCGCCGCCAGACGATCCGTGAGTGATGGGGGCATCGGTCTGGACGAGCCCATAGAGACTGGTCCCGGCTTCGACTTCGAGCCATCGGTCCAGGGCGCTGACTATCCCTGACGTCACCGACGGCCCGCCGACCAGGGCCAGGGGGTTGCCAATGGCGACGGCCATATCCCCGATCCGAAGAGCTGCGGGATCCCCGACATCCATCGGGGTCAGATCGGCGCGATCGACGTGCAACACGGCGACATCGGTCAGGGGGTCGGTGCCGATGATCTCGGCCGGGTATCGGGCACCATCGGCGAACACCACCGTCACGTCGCCGGTGCCGGCGCCCTCGATGACGTGGTCATTGGTGATCAGGTAGCCGTCGGTGCCGTACACCACGCCGCTGCCGCCGCTCAGGCCGACTAGAGCATCCACCTCCACGGCAACGATGGAGGGGATGGCGTGTTGTGCGATCTCGGATGCGGACGCGGTCACGGCCAGGGGCGGCGGAGCACTTGTCGGCGGAGGGACCGTGACACTGGGCGGCGGGGGGTTGGTCGAGGGGGTCGGTTCCTCGAACACCCCTGAGAATCCGAGGATGGCGAAGGTGACCCCGGTTCCCAACAGGGCACCTCCCAGAATCCCCAGGACCAGGGTCCACGGATCGAAACGACGAGGTCGGGTGACGGTCCCACTCATCGGCTCTTCGATCGGGGTCATCGGCTCGGGCCCATCGGGCCCCTGGATCGTCATAGGCTGGGGATTGTATGGACCAGTCCCGACAACAGATCAGGGTGTCGATCGGTGAGGGCCCAATCGACACAGCCAGCCTCGTGGCTGAGGTAGGGCGGCCTGATTCGGGGGCGACCGTGGTCTTTCTGGGAACGGTCCGCGACCACTCGGATCGAGTCGAAAGCGTGACTCATCTCGAGTACGAGGTCTACACCGGCGCGGTCGAGCTATCGATCACGGAAATAGTCGAAGAAGCCACCGCCAAGTGGCCGGTGCTGTCGGTGGCGGTGGAGCACCGGTCGGGGGTGGTCGGCCTTGGTGAGGCGTCGGTGGCGGTGGCGGTTGCCACCGCGCACCGGGCGGATGCTTTCGAGGCGGCGAGATTCATCATCGACGAGTTGAAATCGAGGGCCCCGATCTGGAAGAAGGAGCACTGGCCCGGCGGGGCGGAATGGTCGGAGGGCTCGTAGGAATAGCCCTTGGCGCGGCAGCTCCGGCCGACCGGCGTCTGTTTGCCCGAGACTGTGACTCAGGGCGGTGACCTCCCGTCGGGCAGCGAGGGTTGTTCGAGGGCAAAGTCGGCCGGCAATGGATAGTGTCCCGCCAGCGTGAGGAGGACAGCTGGATGACCACTCTCCAGGAACGACAGGACGCGCCTTCGGCGGGCTTCGGTTTCTTGACCCCACCGGCGTACGTGCGACGTTGGGCCGTCACTGCCCCGAACCTGGTGGCAATGCGCGAGAAGGACTTCGGCATCTGGCAGGAGATCACGTGGGACCAGTACTGGGAAACCCTCCTCGACGCCGCACACGGGCTCCTCGCGCTTGGGGTTGTCGAGGGAGACCGGGTGTCCATTCAGTCCGAGGACCGCCCTGAATGGGTGATCATGGACATGGCAACGATCGCGGTACGTGCCATCACGGTTGGTCTGTATCCGGCCAATCCGGCCCCCGAGGTGCAGTACCTCCTCTCCGACTCCGGCTCCATCGTGCATCTCGCAGAGGATCAGGAGCAGACCGAGAAGGTGATGGAAGTCATCGACACCTTGCTCGGTCTGAAGCGGATCATCCACATCGAGCCACGCGGTTTTCGCAAGTGGAGCGACGACGGACGTTTCGTGTCTTGGGACGACTTTCTCGAGCTCGGTAGACAGCATCGAGTCGCCAACCCCGGCGCTGTGGAGGACCTAATGGCCCAGGCGCACCCCGACGACGTGATCACGCTGGTCTACACCTCAGGGACCACAGGACCCCCCAAGGGAGCCATGCTCACCAACGCCAACTTCGCCTTCAACGTAGAAGCGTTGATTGGCGCCGAAAGGCGGGTCCCGGGGGGCAAGAAGGTCGGGCCTGACGATCTGATCCTGACCTACTTACCGCTTTGTCATGTCGCCGAACGCATCTTCTCGACCTGGACGTCGGTCTCACAGGGCCCGTCGCTGAACTTCGCGGAGTCCATCGACACGGTCCAACAGAACCTGCGCGAGGTCCAACCGACCATTTTCTTTGCTGTGCCCCGGATTTGGGAGAGGATCCACGCTTCGATCGCGATCAAGGGTCGAGACGGGACGCCGTTCAAGCGCTTCTGGTTCGGGATCGGAATGAAGATGGCTGGGGTCATTGGTCGGCAGCGGGTGTCCAACAATGGTGACCACACCGTCGTTAGCCGTTTGCTCTACCTGATCGGGTATCCCCTCGTGTTCCGGGCTCTCAAGGAGCGCATTGGCATGCGTCGCGTCCGCTACTCGGCGAGCGGGGCGGCTCCGATCGCCCCCGAGGTCATCCGCGATTTCCTGGGGCTGGGCGTCCCTGTCTTCGAGCTGTATGGGATGACTGAGAACGCCGCAGTGGCGACCTGCAACTTTCCAGGCGCCAACAAGGTGGGAACCGTCGGTGAGCCGTATCCCAACACCGAGCTCCGAATCGACGAGGACACCGGTGAGATCCAGACTCGGAGCCCGGCCGTCTTCAAGGGCTATTGGAACAAGCCGGAGCAGACCGCCGATGCCTTCACCGAGGATGGCTGGCTCAAGACGGGCGACGTTGGGGAATGGGTGGACGGCACGCATGTAAAGGTGGTCGACCGGATCAAAGACATCATCATCACCTCGGGTGGGAAGAACGTCTCGCCCTCGGAGATCGAGAATGCCCTGAAAACCTCGCCATACATCAAAGAGGCGATGGTCATCGGTGATCGTCGCAAGTACCTAACCGCGTTGATCCTGATCGAGTCCGACGTGGTCGGCGACTGGGCCACCCGTCGCCAGATCCCTTACACCACCTATCGGGACCTCACCGAGAAACCGGAGGTTACCGAGCTGATCCAGGGCGTCGTCGCAGACGTCAATGCGAGTCACTCCCATCTGGACGGTGTTCAGAAGTTCCGGCTCATCCCCAAGGAGCTGGACCACGAGGACGGGGAGCTGACCGCCACGCAGAAGTTGAAGCGCAACGCGATGAGCAGCATGTTCGGTGAGCTGATCGAAGACATGTATCTATCGTGATCAGCGCTCACGTTGTCCTGGGACAGGCCGGGTCGGCAGGTCTCGACAAGTTCCTCGTGATGCTCGTCAGCGGTCTGGCACTGGGGACGATCTACGCACTTCTCGCCATGGGCTTCGTCCTGATCTTCAAGTCGACTCAGGTCGTCAACTTCGCCCACGGGGCACTGGTCGCCATCGGGGCGTTCTGCGTCGCCCTCGTTGCCGTCGAGTTCGACTTCCCCGGTCGGTGGATGACTGGAGCCCCGGCCTGGCTCACCTGGTCGCTGGCCGCGGTCCTCGGCATTCTGATCGGCGGCCTGTTGGGTCTGTTCCTGGAGAGGCTGTTCATCCGGCCGATGATTGGGGAGCCTCTGTTCCAGGTCGCCATCCTGACCGTTGGTTTGGACATCGTCCTGCGCACCATCGTCGACGACCTGGCCGGTCTCGACGGTCGCCCCTTGAGTGATCCCTGGGGGGTCACCGCCGCCCGATTCGGGAACATCAACATCCCGCATACCCAGCTGGTCCAATTCGGCGTGACCATCGTGCTGGTGGCAGCTGTCGCCCTCTTCTTCAAGACCCGCACCGGAGTGGCGATGCGTGCCACCGCCTGGGACCAGGAGGCGGCCAGCGCCCAGGGGATCAGGGTCGGCCGAATCTTTGGCCTCTCTTGGTTTCTTGGAGCCGTCCTTGCCGGGGTGGCCGGCGTGTTCGCCTCGATCTTTCCCCGGGCGGCGGGGATGAGCAGCGCCACCGCCTTCGTGGCGTTCGGTGCGTTCCCCGCCATCATCCTTGGTGGCCTCGACTCGATAGTCGGTGCCGTGGTGGGCGGCCTGATTATCGGCCTTGCCGAGTCGGCAGCGAGTGTGTACCTAGTTGAGATCAGGTTCCTGGGGTCCGGCTTCTCGGCGATCGTTGGCTACGTGATCATGCTGCTGGTGCTGCTAATCCGTCCCTATGGCTTATTCGGAACCGAGGAGATAAGACGGGTATGACTGCCTCGCTGCGCTCGGCAGCTACGCACTTGGTACTTGGTACTTGGTACTTCCGCAGGAAGGTCCCGTTACCCGGTACCCAGTACCCAGTACGGCGCTCTGAAGGAGCGCCCACATGAGAGGCCGTCCGCTCCTCTACACCTCCTACAGGGGGGACATCGCGATCTTCAACACGGGCCCCAAGAAGGCCCTGTTCGCCCTGCTGGTGGTTCTCCTGCTCCTACTTCCGCTCGGCCTGGTGCCCGGGCTGCGCTGGGCCGCCACCAACTCTTGGATGTCGGTCTTTGGCGAGGTGGCCATCTTCCTCATCGCCGCTCTCGGTCTCAATCTGCTCACCGGGCTCGCTGGCCAGGTCTCTCTAGGCCACGCCTTCTTCATGGGACTCGGCGCGTACACCGCAGCGGCCCTGGGATCTCCCGAAGGCCCGCTCTGGGGGCTGGGGCTCCCCATCTGGGTTTGGCTCCCCGCCAGTGGTCTGGTCGCCGCTCTGGTCGGTGTCCTCATCGCCCCGACATCTCTGCGGGTACGCGGGCTGTACCTGGCCATCGTCACGCTGGGTCTGGTCTTCATCGGCCAGCACCTCTTCCGGAACCTGGGCTTCATCACCGGAGGCTCCCAGTCGGGACGCACCTTCCCGCGACTCGAGCTGAAGCTGTGGAAGGAGGAGACGCCCCTCATCGACTTCCAGAGCGACGGCGCCTGGTTCGGGATAGACCTCTCCGGTCAGGCAAAGACTCTCTATCTGCTCCTCCTCTTCGCCGGGGTCGGGGCTCTGGTCGCCAAGAACCTGCAAAGGACAAGGACCGGTCGCGCCTTCCAGTCGATCCGCGATCGGGACATCGCCGCCGAGATCACCGGGGTGGACGAGTTCCGCTACAAGACACTCGCCTTCGCCCTGTCTTCCTTCTTCGCCGGCGTCGCCGGTGCCCTGTTCGCCTCCTTCGTGTCCCGTACGACCCCTGAGGCTTTCGGTCTTTCGTTGTCGGTGGAGATCATCGCCATAGTGCTCATCGGCGGGGCCGGTGTCGTCAGCGGGATGGCCCTCGGGTCGCTGTTCGTCATCGTGCTGCCCCTTCTCGTTCTCAACTCGACCCAGTGGCTCGCCGACCTCGCTCGCACCGGCGACGGATTGGTCCAGGCAATTGCCGACTTCTTCGTGGCGACAGGGGCCTTCGACTTCGGATTGGTCAGTGCTCTTCCCGGCGCCAGTCCCGGCCTCAACGCGTTTCAGATGAACCAGGTCCTATATGGTTTGCTCATCGTCGCTTTCATAATCTTCGAGCCGCTCGGGCTGTACGGAATCTGGGTTCGGATCCGCAACTATTGGAAGGGTTGGCCGTTCACCTACTGATCGGCCATGGGGACGTCTTCGCGACGTCTGTAGCTGAAAGAGAGGAAGGAAAGGAATGAGGAACAGATCGAGGTGGCTCACGCTGCTCTTGCTCCTAGGTCTCCTTGTCGCCGCCTGTGGCGGGGACGATGGTGGCGAGACGACGACGACAGCGGGTGTGGGCGAGGAGACGACGACCACGGCCGGTGAAAGCGAAGAGACGACCACCACCGCCGGTGAGGGGGAGGTTGCCACCGACATCGGTGTCGACGTGGAGAACCAGGTCATCCGGGTCGGATACCTGTCCGACCTGAGTGGGCCGTTCGCAGCGCTCGTCGGCGCCATTAACGCAGGGGCGGAGCTCTACTTCACCCAACTCAACCAGGCGGGCGGAATCGATGGATGGACCGTGGAGATGGTGGTCCGGGATACCGGCTACGACCCCGAAGCTCACGTCCAGTTCTATGAGGAGCTCGCCGCGGACACCGTGATGATCGGTCAGAGCACCGGCTCGCCGCAGACCGTCGGCATCCTCTCCCAGCTCGCCGAGGACGGGGTCCTGGCCATACCCCTCACGTGGTACTCGGGATGGACCGACGAGACGTTGAACGCCAACCTGCTCCATCACGGCATGCCCTACTGCTTGGAGGCGCACAACCTGCTCGGCTACATCACCGACAACAACGAGGTGTCCACCCTCGCCATCGCCTCGGTCGGCGGAGACTACGGGCTCGACGCGGCCGCGGGTGCCACCCAGGCTGCGGATGCTCTGGGACTCGAGGTGGTCTACGACGGTACAGGGGCGATTATTCAGGAAGCGGACGGCCCGGCCAACCCCGACGAGATCGCCAACGCCATCGTGGCCGCTGATCCCGACGTGGTATTCCTCACCGGGCGTTCCCAGGACACCGAGCCGATCTACAGCCTGGTCGTCGGCCAGGGGCTCGAGGCCATATGGACGGGAGCCTTCCCAAGCTACAGCCCGCGGTTCATCGCTCCCGGGTCGCCGATCGCAGAGCAAGCGGCACGCGACTTCATCTTGAGCTTCTACGGCACGCCGTGGGTGGCGGGAACTCCCGGGATCACTGCATTCCGGGATGCGGTACTCGCCGCGGGTCTGCCTGCCTCGGAGTACTTCACTGAGGGTGCCCTGGAGGCGACCATCATCCATCGGGTGCTTGAAACCGCCATCGCCAACGGTGACCTGACCCAGCAGGGCGTCCTCGCCGCGGGCAAGTCGCTGGAGAGCGTCGATCTGGGTGGTCTCGGTCCCAACGAGGCGTACACCGGCTCGATGAACGATCAGCTGCAGCGGATCTCCAATATCGTGGCCCCGGATCCGGCGGATCTGGCCGCGGGAGGCACCGGGTTCTCGTTACTGGCAGGTGACTACACACACCCAGTGGTCGCCGACTACGACTTCGCCGGGGCCTGTTACAAGTTGGAGGGATGAGGTGATGGCTGGGGCGGCCCCAGAGGCC
>JBBDQO010000108.1:0-20457 GCA_040905925.1 Acidimicrobiia bacterium
GGCCCGTTCCCAGCGACGGCCCCAATGCCCCTTGCAGCGAATCCCCGTGACAATTGGCACAGAGCCGGAGATAGATCTCCTCACCTGTCGCCTCCTCCGCCGGTCGCCCGACACAGGCGGAGAGCGTGGCGAGGAGCAGCGCCGTCAACAAAAGCAGGGTCATCACCGTGAATGGTATGGATCGCGGGCCCAGAGACTTCAATCCTGGCTCAAGCGCTCGACGAGGCCGGCGACGATCTCACGCACCAACTGTGAGTTGCCTCTGGGGAGGACGAGGACTGCGTCCTCGGTCTCCACCACCACCAGGTCCTCCATCCCGGCGACTGCCACCAGACGGGAGGTCGCATGGATGTAGGAACCGGCTACATCAATCACTGCCACGTCGCCCACGAGGACATTGTCCGAGGAGTCGTGCGGAGAGCTCTCCCAGACGGACTGCCAGGAGCCGACATCGCTCCAACCGACATCGATCGGGACCACCAGGGCCCGGTCGGTGTGCTCCATCACGGCATGATCGATCGAAACAGCCTCGACCTCGGAAAAACCGGGTCCGAGCTCGATCCTCGGGCCGCGATGCTCCGGGACGGTTGCATTGACCCCGGCCAACAGGTCGGGACAGAGCGAGGCGGACTGCTCGAGAATCGTCCGCGCCGTGAAGACGAACATTCCCGAGTTCCAGAGATGATGGCCATCGGTCAGGATCTGTTCGGCGTGCTCCGGATCGGGTTTCTCGATGAAGGCCACCACCTCGAGCGCGGCCCCCACCGGAGACCCGGTCTCGATGTAGCCATATCCGGTCTCGGGGCGGGTCGGGAACACACCGAAAAGGACCAGGGCACCCTCCCTGGCAACCGAGACCGCCGTCCCCACCTTGGCAACGAACTCGTTCCGGTTGTCGATCAGGTGATCGGCCGGAAGCACCACCAGCACGTCGTCAGGGTCGGCGAGAAGGGCGGCGGCGATGATTGCCGGAGCCGTGTTCCGGCCTTGAGGCTCGACCACGACCGACTCGATCACCGCTCCGATCGCGGTAACAGCGCGATCCACTGCATCCACGTGTTGAGCCCCGGTGAGGACAAGAGCGGGCGCCAGGTCGGGTAGCCCATGGAGACGGGTGAGGGTGGCCTCAAAGAGGGAGCCGCCCAGAAGGTCGAGGAATTGCTTTGGATTGGACTCGGTCGACAGAGGCCAGAGCCGGGTCCCTGCGCCCCCGGAGAGGATTACCGGTCGGACGGGTGATGCCACCCGGCGAGGGTACCTGTCAAACGGGGGCTCACTGTGGCAGGTCCAGCTCTGGAGCTCGACCTGTTCGCGAGCTCCGCACTAGTTTGCCGCCACCAACCGAGAGGAAACCTTGAACGACTTCTTGGTGATCGTGCATGTTCTGTCGGCAGCTACCTGGATCGGGTCCGGTGTCTTCTCGGGCTTTGCCGGCTCGCGCATGGCGCGCGAGGGAGCGCCGGCCGCCCTTGGATGGGCAAGAGTCTCGAAAGAGGCCGGTCTCAAGTTCTTCAACCCAGCCGCGTTCCTCACCGCTCTGTCCGGGATCCTCCTCGTGTTGGCCAGTGACGTCTACGGGTGGGGAGACGCCTTCGTCACGGTCGGGCTGATCGTCGTCGTGATGGCAGGCGTCATTGGTGGAGTGGTGCACCGGCCAGATGCCGACAAGATGATCACAGCGCTGGAACGTGCCGATTACGAGACAGCGGCCAGCCTCGGGAAGCGGGCCGCCATCTGGGGAAGCGTCACCATCGCCCTTTTGATCGTGACCGTGTCGGTCATGGTCATGAAAACTGGCGCCGGATGAGCGCAGTCCGCCCCGTGGGCCTGACCAAGTCCTGTGGCAGCGTCATCGTCGCTGGCCGGGCTGGAGTTGATCGAGGATCATGAGCCTCAAACCAGCAGTTGAAGAGCGTCTCGCAGCCAGTCATCTCATCTGGTTGACCACTGTCACCATCGACTGTCTGCCCCAACCCTCGCTTGTCTGGTTTTGGTGGGATGGCGATTCGTTTGTCATCTATTCCCAACCGAAGATGCCCAAGCTGGCGAACATCGAGCGGAATCTGGGGGTCACCCTCAACTTGGACGCGATGGGACGCGGACAGGAGGAAGTCACGATCATCGCCGGCACCGCGTCGGTGGACGACACCCTGCCCCCAGCGAGTGAGAACACCGACTATCGAGAGAAGTACCGGGATCTGATCGAGAACGACCTGGGGATGACCGTGGAGCAATTCAGCGACTCCTACTCGGTCCCGATCCGCGTCATCCCTGGGTCGGTGCGGATGTGGTGAGGTCGACGGCCACGCCATGGAGGCCGGTGCGGCGGAGACAGGACTGACTCAGTCGGAGTCGGTTTCCGAGACCCCGATCGATATGTACCCGCACTCGCTGCAGATGTAGCGAGTGATGCCGATCCCACCGGGGGCCTCGACGAACTCGTGCTCATGGGAGCCCTTGTTTCTCACGAAAGCGGCACGCACCGCCCCGAAGATGCCTGATCGATCTGGAACCGGCGCCGCGGCAGCAAGTGCCGGCACTCGATTCTGGGGCGTGGCCGTCACCGGCTCGGGATCTGGCGCTCTCGGCACCTCGTAAGCACCAAGGTCGACGACCAGGCGCTTCGGTTTCTGGTCGCGATCGTCGTGGCCGGACCTGTCCAACAGCTCTCTGACCAGTTCCGGGGCCTCGGGGACAGGCTTCGGCTCGATGATGGCAGCCGGTTCTATGATCTCGACCGGCTCGGGCTCGACCGGCTCGGGCTCGATCATTTCCACGGGTTCCATCTCGACCGGCTCGGGCTCGATCACTTCCACCGGCTCCATCTCGACCGGCGCGGGCTCGATCGTCTCCACCGGCTCCATCTCGACCGGCGGGGGCTCGATCACTTCCACCGGCTCCATCTCGACCGGCGCGCGGTCGGCCGGCTCAGGTTGGAATATGTCGACCAGTTCGACCTCGGGGGACAGCGGTGGAGAGATCGGTGGGCGTGCCACCAGACCCGGGCCGGGTCGCATGGGGAGAGGCTGCTGCGGTGGGACAACCTCGTCCTCGATGAGCGGCGGCGCTGTTTCCACCTGCTCGACCGGCGTCTGGATCGTCTCCCCAACCTCGAAGATGGGTGGTGGAGACACCTCGACAGGTGGCGCGGTTGGAGCGGGAGAGGCGAGATACGAAGTGGCGACAGAAGCCTCGGCAGCCTCGGCAACCTCGAGGTCCTCGGCCTCCTGGGCCCTGGCGGCGATGCTCTGGATTTCGAGGTTCGCCAGCATGGCGTCACGCAGCTCGGTGACGCGAGATGGAAGGGTTCCCCGTCGAGAGCGTCCCACTGCGACCATCCGCCGGGGAAGGGTCATCGCCTTGTAGCGAGCCCAGGACTCAGCCATGTGATCGACGCCCTTGTAGGCAAAGTCAACCGGCTCGTCTGCGATGAAGGTGATCTCGTCGCCGGCCAGCGACACCGAGAATGCGGCGGAAACCAGACGTGAGGCATGCACGTCGAACAACGACCACCGACCCAGGGATTCCCCGTCGAGAAGCACCTCCGCCTGGTCGCCTTCGACCACGAAGGTGGCGGGAACGCCGGGGTGGTCGACCTCCGGAACCCTTACCTGACCGGTGAATCTCACCGCATCACCATTTCTGTGTCTGTCCCAGCCGTCACCCGTCCAAGAGTCACGATCCCATCGTGACCGCGAAAGTCAAGGGGAGAATCGCTCATAGGCTTCGGGGGGCGGGCAAGAGCAAACCAGATTCCGGTCGCCCCCGGGACCGTCGATGCGGCCCACCGGTGGCCAGTATTTGTCGCGATGCAGACTACGCAACGGATAGCCGGCCGTGTTCCGGGAATAGGGATGGGCCCATTCTTCGGCGGTCAGCATGTCTGCCGGGTGAGGGGCATTGACCAGTGGATTGTCATCACGGGGCCACTCCCCGGCCTCGATCCTCCCAGCCTCCTCGGCGATGGAGATCATTGCGTCACAGAATCTGTCCAACTCGGCGAGACTCTCTGATTCGGTCGGCTCGACCATGAGAGTGCCGGCCACGGGAAACGACAATGTCGGAGCATGCAGCCCATAGTCGGCGAGACGCTTGGCGACATCCTCGGCGGTCACGCCGGCGGCTTTGGCCATCGGCCTGAGATCGAGGATGCACTCGTGGGCGACCCGGCCCCTGGCACCGGTGTAAAGGACCGGGAAGTAGGGGTCGAGGCGGCGGGCCACATAGTTGGCGGCGAGGATGGCCACCATCGTCGCTTGGCGAAGCCCGTCTGCGCCCATGAGCCGAATGAAGGCATATGGAATGGGGAGGATCCCCGCCGAGCCGAACGGCGCCCCTGAGATAGGCCCAATCCCGGTCGACGGGCCGGCCGCGGAGTTCAACGGGTGGTTGGGGAGAAACGGCGCCAGATGGCTCTTTGCGCCCACCGGCCCCACGCCGGGGCCGCCGCCTCCGTGGGGGATGGTGAAAGTCTTGTGCAGGTTGAGATGCCCTATGTCGGCGCCGAGGTCTCCGGGACGGGCCAGGCCGACCATTGCGTTCAGGTTCGCCCCGTCCACGTACACCTGACCGCCATGGGCATGGACGAGCTCGGTGAACTCGAGGATCCCCTCTTCGAAAACGCCGTGCGTCGAGGGGTAGGTCACCATGGTCGCGGCGAGACGGTCGCCCGCGGCCTCGGCCCGGGACCGGAGATCCGAGAGATCGACGTTTCCACGCTCGTCGGTGGCCACCACGACAACCTTCATGCCTGCCATCACCGCCGAGGCGGCATTGGTCCCATGAGCCGATGCAGGGATGAGACAAACGTCGCGGTGCCCTTCGCCGCGGCTCAGGTGGTAGGCGCGGATGGCGAGAAGACCGGCAAGTTCCCCCTGGGAGCCGGCATTGGGCTGAAAGGAGACCGCGTCGTATCCGGTGACCTCGCAGAGGTAACTCTCCAACTCCTGGATCATCTCGAGGTATCCGGATGCTTGAGAACCGGGGGCGTAGGGGTGTATCCCTGCGAACCCCGGCCAGGTGATCGGGATCATCTCCGTGGTGGCATTCAGCTTCATCGTGCAGGAGCCGAGCGGGATCATGCTGCGATCCAACGCCAAGTCGCGGTCGGCCAGCCTTCGTAGGTAACGAAGCATCTCATGCTCCGATCGGTGGGTGTTGAAGACGGGATGAGTGAGGAACTCCGATTCACGCCGGAGAGCGCCGGGAATCACGGTGTTCGCCTCGGTCGCCAAACTACCCAAACCGAGAGCTCCGAGCACCCGTTCCAGAATGTCCGGAGTGGTCGTCTCGTCCAACGCGATCCGAACGTGGTGATCGTCAACCCGGCCCAGATTCACACCGGCGCCGAGTGCGGCATCAATCGCGGAATCAGCACCCCGGAGCGGGCGAACGGTCAACGTGTCGAACCACGTGTCGTTGACTACCTCCGCGCCGCCGTCAGCAAGCGAACGGGCGAGTCTCGACGTCAGCCCATGCACCTCGGATGCGATTTCCTGGATCCCGTCAGGCCCGTGCCAACAGGCATAGAAGCCGGCGATGACCGCGAGGAGCACTTGGGCGGTGCAGACGTTGGATGTCGCCTTCTCCCGTCGGATGTGCTGTTCCCGGGTCTGCAGGGCAAGCCGATAGGCAGGGCTCCCCGACCGATCCGATGAGACTCCGACGAGGCGCCCGGGGAGAACCCGGACCATGCTTTCCCTGGTTGCGATGAACCCGGCGTGCGGCCCCCCGTAACCCATTGGGACTCCGAACCTCTGGGCCGATCCAACAGCGATGTCAGCCCCCCACTCCCCGGGGGGGACGAGCAGTGCCAGGGCCAATAGGTCGGTGGCAACAGCGACGGGGACATCGTCCTCGTGGAAACGGCTGACGAGCTCGGAGTGGTCGGTGACCGCCCCAGACGAGCCCGGGTATTGAAGCAATGCGCCGAATGCCATGCCGGGCAGCACCCCCTCGGAGAGCATGCGGACTTCGACACCGATCGCCCGGGCTCGGGTCCTGACCACCTCGATGATCGGCAGGTGGCAATCGTCATCCACGTAGAAGACGTCCCGGTCGCCCTTGGACGACCGCCGGCACATCGCCATGGCCTCGGCCGCCGCGGTCGGCTCGTCGAGGAGTGATGCGTTGGCGATGTCGAGGCCGGTGAGGTCGGTGACCATCGTCTGGAAGTTGAGGAGAGCCTCCAATCGCCCCTGGGAGATCTCCGCCTGATACGGGGTGTATGCCGTGTACCACGATGGGCTCTCCAGGACATTGCGCTGGATTACGGGTGGGGTGATGGTGTCGTGGTATCCGAGCCCGATCATCGAGGGCAACACGACGTTTCGCGCCGCCAGCTCGGAGAGACGGTCAACCACCTCACGTTCCGAAATCGCCCGCGGCAGCTCCAGGGCCATGTTCAGTATCGATTCGGGCACAGTCTCCGAGACCAGCTCCTGGAGGCTGGCAGCGCCCACCGTGGCCAACATCTTCTCCATGTCGTCGCGGTTGGGCCCGATGTGACGATCGGCGAAGCGCTCTCTGGGGTTGGGCATCAGTCTCCTCTAAGGCTGTCAGCCCTCCCCCGCTGTCGTCATCTCCAGCGGTGCCTCACCCGAATGGTCCACGTGCCTGAGAGTTTCCGGGGAGGAGTTGCCCCTTCGGCGCCCCGCAATCCGGGGCTCTCCCATTCGGTGTCGTTGGCAGTTCCCATCATACGACGGACTCCCACTCACACGTTGAATCGGAACTCGACGACGTCGTCGGGCCTCATCACATAGGACCTGCCCTCGGTCCGGACCAGACCTCTGGCCCGGGCCTCGACCCAGGAGCCGGCCTCGATCAGCAGGGGAAAGTCGACGACCTCGGCGGCGATGAACCCGCGCTCGAAGTCGGTGTGGATCACACCCGCTGCTTCCGGGGCAGAGGCTCCGACCCGAACTGTCCAGGCGCGCGCCTCCTTGTCGCCTGCGGTCAGGAAGCTCTGAAGACCCAACGTCAGGTAGGCAGCGCGAATGACGGAATGCAGCCCGGGCTCCTCTTGACCCACCGAGGCCAGCATCTCGACCCGATCCTCCTCGTCGAGCTCATTCAGCTCCGCTTCGATCTGAGCGTCGAGGAAGAGGGCCTCCGCAGGAGCGACTTCTGCCGCCAACCCGGCTCTTCGCTCACGGTCGACGAGAAGACTCGGGTCGCTGTTGAACACGTAAATGACTGGTTTGGCGGTGAGGAGATGGAGATCGGCGTACTCGGCACGACGCGCAAACACCTCGGGATCGCGGCTGACCATCTGCCCCGAGCCGACTGTCTGTCGGAGGAGATGCAGCAGATCGACCCGGGGACCGAGGGACTTGTCGACGGTTGCCTCCCGTTCCAGCCTCGGAAGCCGCTTCTCGATCGTCTGGAGATCGGCGATGGCCAACTCGGTTTCGATGGTGTCGATGTCTGAGACCGGACCATCCCCCTCGCCAATCCGAGCGACAATCTCGGAGTCGAACGCCCGAACGACGTGGCAGATGGCATTGACGTCCCGAATATTTGCCAGGAACTGGTTACCAAGGCCTTCCCCTTCGCTGGCGCCCCGAACCAAGCCGGCAATGTCGACGAAAGTCACTGTGGCAGGGATGATTCTCCTCGACTTGAAGATCCTGGCGAGTTGGTCGAGCCGCGGGTCGGGAATCGGGACCACACCGGTGTTGGGCTCGATCGTGGCGAAGGGGTAGCTGGCGGCGAGGACCCTGGCGTTGGTGAGGGCGTTGAAGAGCGTCGACTTGCCCACATTGGGGAGACCCACGATGCCGATGGTCAGACTCATGGCCGGCGCAGGTTAGGAAGGGTGACTCGGCAACTAGCTAGCGTGCCGATGTGGACAGGATCGCAGTTGTCGGAGCCGGGTCCTGGGGGACCACGGTGGCAGTACTCGCTGCGCGCTCGACCCCAACACTCCTCTGGGCACGTGAGCCAGGCCTGGCTGAGGAGATGAACCAAACTCGGGAGAATCGCCAGTATCTCCCCGGCCTCATCCTCCCTGAAGGCCTCACCACCACCGCAGACCTCGGCGCCGCTGTCGAGGGGTCATCGGCGGTGGTGATGGCAGTTCCCTCTCACGGCTTCAGGAAGATCTACTCCAGGGTCGCCGGGCACCTGGCTGAGGAAGTCCCCGTCCTGTCCCTGACCAAGGGGATAGAACAAGACACCCTGGCCACAATGACCCAGATCGTGGCGGAGACCTCACCACACAAGGACAGATCTCTGGTCGGGGTGATGACCGGGCCCAATCTCGCGACCGAAGTCGCCGCCGGCCAGCCGACGGCAACCGTGATCGCCATGGCCGACCAGGTCACGGCCCGCCGCCTCCAGGATGTCTTCATGGGGCCGACCTTCCGGGTCTACACCCACGACGACGTGGTCGGGTGCGAACTCGGTGGCGCTCTCAAGAACGTGATGGCGATCGCAGCCGGGATGTCCGATGGTCTCGGGTTTGGTGACAACACCCGGGCGACGCTGATCACCCGTGCTCTGGCGGAGTTGACCCGGCTCGGAGTTGCACTCGGTGGCAGACCTGCGACGTTCGCCGGTTTGGCGGGCATGGGTGACCTGATCGCGACCTGCATCTCGACTGCCAGCCGCAACCATCAAGTCGGGGTGGGCCTGGCCTCGGGCAAGACCCTCACCGAGGTGGTGGACGAGATGAGAATGGTCGCCGAGGGGGTCAAGACGACCCGGGCGGTCCTCGATCTCGCAGAGCGGAGCGAGATAGAGATGCCGATCGCGGCCCACGTGGGGCAAGTCCTCTACGACGACCTGGATCCCAAGGAAGCCGTGCTCAGGCTCATGACTCGTGAGGCGAAACAGGAAGACTGACGATGGCGTCCGACAAGACCCGGATTCGACGACTTCCTGAGCTGGCGGTCGGGGATCTCGGCCAGATCGAGTCGATCCTCGATGAGGGCTTCATCTGTCATGTGGCCTATCTGATGGACGACCGTCCCGTGGTCATCCCAACTCTCTACGCACGTGACGGCGGTCGGGTTCTGCTCCATGGTTCACCCGCGTCGGGGTTGATGCTGGCTGTGAAACGGGGCTCACCTCTGAGCATCGCGGTGACCCTGGTCGACGGCCTGGTGGTGGCCCGCAGTGGCTTCGAGTCCTCTGCGAACTACCGCAGCGTGGTCATCCACGGCAACGGCCGGCTGCTGGACGGTGACGAGCACGAGAGAGGTCTCGATGTGCTCGTGGAAGCCTTGATCCCGGGTCGCCTCGCCGACATCCGACGCCCGACCACCAAGGAGCTGCGAAAGACCGCAATCATCGCGGTCGGCCTGGACGAGGTCTCGGCAAAGGTCCATGCCGGACCGCCCGAGGACTCCGAGTCGGACCTGGGCACCGGGGTGTGGGCAGGAGTCGTTCCCCTCGAGTTGGCCGCCGGGGCTCCGCTGCCCGCCCCGGACCTGGAGCCAGGTGTCGATATCCCGGACTATCTGACCCGGTACCGACGTTCCTAGAGCCTGCAACCGGAGCACATCTCCTGGTGTTCTGGTCGTAGAGGGAAATTGGACGAACGTGGCCAACCAAATCCTGACGACTTCACACGGCACCAACCGTGACGCCTTCAGACCAAAGGACTGGGTTCTCTTCCTCAGCCTTTCTGCCATCTGGGGGTCGTCTTTCCTGTTGATGGCGATCGGTCTCGATGCGTTCCACCCCGGACTTGTCACCTGGCTTCGCCTCGGATTCGGAGCAGCCGTCATGGCAATGCTCCCCCAAGCACGCCAGGCGAGGATTCCCCGCTCCGAGCGCCGCCGGCTCTGGGTCCTCGGGCTGATCTGGCTCGCCATCCCATTCGTGCTGTTTCCACTTGCCCAGCAATGGATCGATTCGGCGGTGGCGGGGATGCTCAATGGGGCGACCCCGATCTTCACCGCGGTGGTTGCCTCCATCCTGCTCATGCATCTTCCGGGGCGTCTCCAGATGATCGGGCTGGTTGTCGGTTTCGCCGGGATCCTGTCAATCGCCCTCCCCTCTGCCGGAGAAGGCTCCACCGCGACCATCGGCGTGGTGCTGGTGGTGCTGGCCACGGTTTGCTACGCATTCGCCACCAACATCGTGGTTCCCCTCCAGCAGAGGTATGGGTCGATCGCGGTGATGGCCCGGGTGCAATGGGTGGCCGCGGCGCTGGTCACCCCGTATGGGATCTACGGGCTCACCCAATCGGTGTTCGCCTGGTCCTCCCTGCTGGCGATGGTGGCGGTTGGTGTGCTGGGCACCGGGTTGGCGATGGTGCTGATGGGCTCCTTGGTGGGCAGTGTGGGGCCGACCAGAGCCACCTTCATCACCTATCTCATCCCGATCGTCGCTTTGGTGCTTGGAATGGTGTTCAGGGACGAGGTCGTTTCGCTGATCGCCATCCTTGGTGTCGTCCTGGTGATTGCCGGTGCGATCCTCGCCTCGCGCAGCGAGCTCTCGCTCAAGCCGCTGCCAGCCGAAGCGCCCTGATCACCAAATCGCGGTCCCCCAGCCGTCTCCGCAGTTCCCGCTCCAGGCCCCCGATCGGGTAGAGGTTCTGGGGCGCCCTCGGATCCTTGTGCCGGGCGGAGGCATACCGGGGAAGCGAGGCCGAGACCAGGTGAGCGAGACGGGCCGCGTCGGCCACGGTCATGTCCGCTTTCACCTCGCAACGAACCAGGCCTCCGGCGGGGCCGGCGTCATTGGCCAGGCGTAGGTACCACGAGAAGCGGCTCCAGGAAGTGGTGGTGAGGAACAGGGGGGTGCGATGGCCCACCGGGAGTGTCCCCAGCGTGGCCCTCAGGTCGTCCGGCAGGTATTGCACATGCTGGGTCTTGACGTAGCCGACGGCGCCCTCGAGGTGACGACGATGAGAAAGCGGCCCATCGACCACCACCAGGGCCGCATCGGCATGATCTGCCGCGACCTCGCCCTCGAGGTCGCCCATCCGCTCCTGGATCCCCAACCAGAGCTCCTCGGGCGTCGACCCCTTGGTGCTCATCACCTCGTAACGCCCCACCTTGGTTTCGATCGATTCTGCCGGGCCCGAGGTGAAGATTCCCCTCCGGACACTGGACGCAACCACCTTGGCCCCACCGTTGCAGCGAACGGCTCCCGCGGCGTAGGTGGCAGCCAGACCGAACCCGGGAAAGAGCCCTTCCCGGTCGATCCAGAGGTTGGCGTCGACCCGGCGCACCCCGTCCACGAACAGGATGTCCTCGGCGGGAGCACACTCCGGGAGCAGCGGGCGCCATTGGTCAGGGCTCAGTTCAACCGAGGGGTCGACCTTGTCGGTGGAATCGGCCAGGTCGGCATCCGACGGGGCCCCGTAATCCGGGTCCCAGGCCTCGACCGTGAATCTCACGAGACCACCTCGACCACGGAGCCGGTGGGCTCACGCCGGACCTCGAGCCGGACTGTTGCCCGGGCCGCGAGCTCCTTGACGTGGGTGACGATGCCGACCATCAGGCCCCGGCCGGTCAACTCCTCGAGCACCGAAGCCACGGTGTCCAGGGACTCCTCGTCGAGGGTGCCGAATCCCTCGTCGAGGAAGATCGCATCCAAGCCCGAGCTCGACCCGGCGGACAGCGTCTCCGCCAGGGAAAGGGCAAGGGCAAGGGCCACCAGGAACGTCTCCCCCCCGGAGAGCGTGGCAACCGATCGGGTCTCGTCTGCGTTGCGATGGTCGATGATGGCGAATCCCCCGTCGTCGTCGGCGTAGAGCGAGAAACCCCCACCCGACAGCTGGGCCAGGAGCTCGTTTGCCCCCAAAACCAGGTCGGCGACCGCACCCGCCATCAACCAGCGCTCAAAGCCATCGGCACGAAGATGGCCGGCCAACGAATGTGCGATGGCGGCGCTCGTCTCCGCCTCCCCGAGGACCACCGTCAGCTCGCCGGCCAGGCCGATGGTCCTCTCCATCTCCTTGACCGTCTGCTTTGTCTGTTCCTGCTCCCTCGCCACTTGGACCGCAAATGGGGCAACCGCCTCGATCCCGATGCTCTCCAGTTCGGCTACGAGACGTTCCCTGGCGGACGCAGCTTCGGTCGCCGCGACCCGGGCCGCGGTCCCTGCCTTCTCGATCCGGGACCTGATGTCGAGACGCGTGGAATCGACCCAACCCATCAGCTCCTTCCATCGAACCAGGTTGTCGTCACTTTCGGGCAAAGGCGGTTGGAGATCGGCCACCCTCTCTCGGGCCGCCATCAAATCGCGGCCCACGGATCGAAACGCCTCGGCCGCCGTTTCCAACTCGCGACGGGTGGTGGCGAGAAGCCCGTCGACAACTTCGAGCTCGTGCTGTCTTTCGGCGAGCAAGGACTTCGCCGCTGCAACGGCCATCATCTGGTCTTGCAGGGTCTCGGCCGGTGGGGCGGGCGCGAGGTCATTGAGGAGGGAACCGCGTTGGGTCTCCAACTCGTTGCGGGTGGCCTCGACCTTGGCGCCCTCGGAGCGCGCCGTCTCGAGGGCGGCGCGGGCGGCGCTCACCTTCGCCCCGCCCTCTCGCTCCGCCTCCTCGACCCTGATGAGGTCGGGATCGCGGTTGTCCGCCGGAAGGCTGGCCACCGTGAGATCACAAACCGGGCAGGGCTCCCCCACCACCAGGGTGGCACGCAGGGCATGGGCAGCGTGGGTGGCCCGGGCCGACTCCAGCTCTGAATTCAACTGCTGGTGAACACCGGTGATGGCCTGCAGAGCCCCGATCGCATCGGCGATTCGGGATTCCACCGCGGCCAAATCGAGGTCTGCCAGCCGGGAATCGATCTCGGTAAGCCGCAGGTAGGTCCGGGCATGAGACTCGAGCGATTCGGTCGATGGGAGGCCCAGCAACGCCACGTTGGCCGCGTCCATCTCGGCTTTGACCTCATCCCGGCGCTTCTCGATCTCCTCGAAGCCATCACGAGCCCGGTTAATCGCCTCGTCGAGCATCTCGAGGTTGTCCGGCGGTCTGATCGACTCGAGACGCTCCAGGTCATCCTCCAGCCTGGAGACGAACTCGTCGGCAGCCTTGGCGGCATCCCCCAGCCCGGCCACCCTCGCCTCGAGATCGCCGATCCTGTCGGCCATCTCGTCGAGCTGGCCCAACCGATCGCGGGCCACGGTCAAGGTCTGCTCGTCCGGGATCTCGAGGGCATCCCTTCTCCCCCGAGCCTGGGCCGCCCGTTCCTCCGCCGCCGCCTCTCTGGTGCGCGCCAACCCCCGGATCTCGGCGTAGATGTCGAGATCGAGCAGCTTGCGGAGCAGCGCCTGACGATCGGACTTGGTTGCGGTGAGAAACCGGGCGAACTCGCCCTGGGGCAGCACCACGGTCTTGGTGAAGTCCTCGTAGCGCAGCCCTAGGACGTCCTCAACTGCTTTGGTCACGTCTTCTGCGCGATGGGCCAGGACATCCAGACCTCGTTCGAGACGGGCCTCGTTGGTATTGGCGCCGGTCTTGGTGCGCAACACCTGCCTGGTCACCGTGTACACCTGGTCACCGACCGCGAAGTCGACCGAGACCCGAGCCCGGTCGGCTCCGGCGGAGATGACCGGGGCCACCTCCCGACCCCCGAGCCGGGGCACGCGCCCGTAGAGGGCGAAGATCATGGCATCGATCAAACTCGACTTGCCCGAACCTGTCGGCCCGCTGAGCGAGAAGAAGTCGACCTCCGCGAAGCTCACGCTGCTGCGCTCCCGATAGGCCGAGAACCCCTCCAAGGTGATGCTCAGCGGTCTCATGTGGTGGCCTCGTCGAACAACTCGGCGAAGAGGGCCTCGACCCGGTCGTCGCCGACGTTGTTGTCCTCGAGGTACCTGTGGAAGGCGTCGGTCGGCGAGATGGCGCGGCGAGTCTCGACGGTGCGGGCTCGCGTAGGGGTCGGTTTGAGGAGGTTGACCCTGACCGCCGTGGGGATAGCCGTGCGCACCGTCTCTGCCAGCCCGACCCGGGCCTTCTCGTTCAGCTCGACCTTGACGTAGGCGTCCCCGACCTCATCGGCCCGAGCCACGACCTGTTCGAGGGTGCCCCTGAGGGTGACCAGACGCCGACCGGAGGTGAGCGGGACGGTGGTCACCTTGGATGGAAGCCCGGGAGCCGCCTCGATCAGGAGCGCCCCCTTGCGATCGTCGACCTCACCGAAGTCGAGCTGCAGAGGTGATCCCGAGTACCAGACCGACCCGCCGTGTGGCAACTTCTGCTGACGGTGGAGATGCCCCAGTGCCACATGGGAGAGATGACCGGGAAACACCGAGGCGGGCACCGCGTAACCGAAGATGTGGGCCTGCCGCTCTCCCCCGCCCTCCTGGGCGCCGTGCACCGTGAGGTGGCCGGCGAGGAGGTTGACCGTCTCAGTCGTCATCCCGTCGGTGAGTGCGCCGATCAGCCTCTTGATCCGCTCCTCGTAAGCACCGGCGTGTTGATCGGGATCGGAGCCCATTATCTGCTCGGCGCGGACCACGCCACGTTGGGAGACGAAGGGGAGCATGGCGATCTTGATCCCCAGGTCTTCGTAATGGGCCACCCCGCCCCGCCCTGGTGGAGACGGCTCGGAGCAGGCGATGATCCGACCCATCTCCAGCAACGGGGACACCGCTGCCAGCCGGGCCGGGTTGTCGTGGTTGCCGGCGATGACCACCACCGGCGCCACCTCCGCCAGGTCGAGAAGGCCTCTCCAGACGATGTGCTCTGCCGCGGGCGTCGGTGCGGACGTATCGAACACATCGCCGGCCACCACTACGAGTTCGACTTCGGCACTGGCCGCTATCGCCACCAACTCGGCCAGAACCGACCGGTGCTCCTCAGACCGGTCCCGACCTTCGATTCGTCGCCCCACATGCCAATCGGAGGTATGCAGGATCTTCACTGTCACAAGGGCGATCGTAAAGAGCGGGTGGGACAGATTCGGGGATCGGGCGGGACGGCGAGGCTACAAACCCTCGAAAGGGTCAGCCGGGCCGGTGGGAACCGGCACCGTAACCGCCTCGGAGGCGCGGGTGGCCCATGCCGGAAATGGGAACTCCAGCACCAATGGCACCGGCAACTGGGGCTGGCTAAGGATCATGGTCCCCGGCTTGAGAATCATCGCCCGCTGCCGGTGCACGGAGGGAAGAAAGCCGTACTCCTCGCGGGACGCCTCGGCCGCATCGAGGCGCCCGACCACCCTGATCGAGGAGTTGGCGATGATCCGGCGCTCCACCTCGGAAGCCGTCTGCTGGGCGCCGATCAGGATCACCCCCAACGACCGTCCCCGCTCCGCCACGTCGAGCAGGACCTCCTTGATAGGACTGGTCCCCTCTCGCGGGGCGTATTTGTTCAACTCGTCGAGCACCACCAGGAGGAGCTCGTCGGATTGGCCGGCCCTCTCCTTGTCGTCGAAGGCGCGCTTCAAGGTCACCCCCACCACGAAGCGCTTTGCCCGGTCGTTGAGATTGTGCAGGTCGACCACCGTCACCTGATTCGAGTCGAGCCTTATCTTGTGACGTTCCGGGTCGGGGACATCGGCCCGGATCATTCGCTCCAGGTGACGGACCGACGCCTGCAATCTCCGCACGAAGGCGTTGATGGTGCCTATGCCGATCGCTGGGCCCGCCCACAGGAAGCGATGCTCCTCGGACTGGACCCGGTCGGTGACCAGATCGACGAACTCCCGAAAGGTGCGCACCTTCACTCCATCGACCACCGCCGCCCCGGTTTCGGTGGCCTCGGCATGCCGCAACTGGGCCATCACGTTGTAGACCACCGTCGTGTACTGGGCGCGGTCGTCTTCGGCGTCGGCGAAGAGGAAGGGGAGGAGGTCCTCGACGCAGAACTCGTACAGAGTCCAAAAGAAAGAGGTCACATCGGAGCGGGAGGCGACGTCGGCCGTCGCCCGCTGGTCGTCGATTCGGGGCGGGGCGAAGATCCCCACCGAGTCGAAAGGGGTGGAGGGAAGCCCGAGATGGGTGTAGTTGAGACGGTGCTCGTCGTCGAGACGGGTGTTGACCCGGTCGAGATGGAGCAGATCCTCGCCCTTGACGTTGAAGATGAGGGCCTTGGTGTTGACCACCGCCTTGCCGAGGACACCCGAGGTGAACAGGGAGTGGAGGAGGAAGGTGGCGTAGCTCGTCTTGGTGGCAACCCCAGAGATGCCTGAGATGTTGACGTGGGCCCCCCTGTCGCCGTTGATGAACTCGAAGTTCACCCACAGCGGCTCCTTGTTCCGAGCCAGGCCCACCGGGAACTTCTGCTCCATCTGATCGAAGAAGAGGGCCTGATCGCGCTCGTCTCCGACGGCAATGCGCACCTGTTGACCGGGAAGCGGTGGGACGAACACCTCCGGCTCGAAGCGGGTGGTCGTGACCTGGGCGGTTTCCACGACCTCGGCGGGGAGGATCCCGTCCTCGATCAGGAACACATCGGAATCGAACCGAGCGCCTTCGTGTCGGGCCACCACCTGGCCGACCATCCCGAACATTCGGACCATCTCACCCGTCGGCAGCACCCGCTCGAGGGCCACGACGTCGTCGAGTTGGACGTACTGCCCCTCATCGATCCCGATCCAGAACTCGAGCGGGGTGGCGTCTCTGGTCCCGAGGACCCTGCCGACCATCTCATCCATCTGTGGCGAGAGTAGACCCGCGCTGGGACAGGAACCGGTCTCCTATGGTGGTCTCGGTGAGCCTGGCGGTGTTCCCATTCAAGGACGAGGATCCGGCGCTGGTGACCGCCAACCTCGGGAGGGCCGCATCGCATCCCCGAATCGACGAGGTGTGGGCGGTGGCCTCCGAAGACGGCCGGCAGGCCCGTCAGGTCGAAGCCGAGGCCGCGCAGACCTCAGCCGCGCTTTCCAAGCCGGTGTTGGTCATACCCCAGGAGCGAGTCGGGACGCTCCGAGCGGGCAAGGGAGACGCCATGAACACGGCGATCCGGCGTGCGGCAGAAGAGGGCAGGGAGCGCGTCCATTTCTACGACGCCGACATCACCAACTTCGATGCCGCCTGGATCGACGGCGCCGAGGAGGCCGCCGATCACGGGTACGGCGTTGTCCGCCACCGGTTCCCGAGGGCGGCCACCGACGCAATGATCACCTGGATGATCACCAGGCCCGGCTTCGCCCTGCTCTTTCCGGGGACCTTCCTCCCCAGGCTCAACCAGCCACTGGGAGGAGAGTTGCTCCTCACACGGGTCGCCCTCGAGTCCCTTGCCGAGTCCGAATTGGTGAGATCGCGCTCGGATTGGGGCATCGACACCGTGATCACCTATGCCACGTCGGTGCTGGGAGTGGGCCTCTACGAGCATCTCGTTGCTGACGGGAAGCGCCACACGCTCTACGGGTCGTTGGATGAGCTGCGCCCGATGGTGGTGGAGTGCCTCGATGCCGTCTCCCGGCTTGCGGGCCTGAAGGGGCCCGAGCCTGGCGCCCGTCATGGGAGCGACCCGCCAGCCCCGGTGCCGCCCGATCTCAAGCGCATCGTGGCCTACGACCTGACCACCACCCTGCCCCTCCTCACCACCGGCTGGACCGACCAGGAGGCCGAGCTCGCCGCCGACCTGCCCCCCGGAGCTCGAACCGGTCTCATGGCCAATCTGGAGCGGCCTGAGTACGCCTTCATGAATGATGGGACCTGGCTGGAGGCACTCCGGTTTCTTCTCGCCGGGTTTCGGTTGGGGGATGAGGCGTGGGAATCGCTCGCCTTTCGCCTTTGGCTGACCAGGGTCCTGTCCTACACCACCGGTCAGGCGCAGACCGGCTACGACGGGGCGATCGAGTACCTGGAGAGAACGATCCGCGACTACGAGCGTCTCGCCGACCAGTCTTAACACGTCATGAGCTTCGTATTTGTTGTCCTGGTGGGGGTCCTCGGAGGCCTGGCCGGGGCGTTGCAGTCACAGTTCCTCGGCGTCATGGAGCAGCGTGTCGGAACCCTCGCCTCCACGTTCGTGACCTATGGAGGCGGTAGCCTCGCCATCGGGCTGTTGATGCTTGCGCTTCGAGGGGGCCGATTGGCCGACCTGAAGGACCTCCCCTGGTGGGTGTTCACCGCCGGTCTGATGGGGCTGGTCGTGGTTGCATCGCTCGGGATCACCGTAAACCGGCTCGGTCTCGGCGCAGGGCTGACCTTGTTCACCGCTGCCACCCTCATCCTCGGGGCAGCGGTCGAGCATCTCGGGTGGTTCGGTGAGGTGCGCACCGTCGACGGCGCACGAGCACTCGGGGTCGCCCTGGTCATCTTCGGCACCTGGCTGGTGGTTCGGGGCTGAGTGCCCTAGCCCAAGGCGATGGCTGTCATCGCCAACAGGGCCAGGACCAGACCAAGGACCTGTCTTCGACGGAAATGCTCGCCGTTGACGACCCGGGCCATGATCACCGTGACCGCGGGGTAAAAGGAGGCTGCCACCGCGCCCGTGGCCAGCGAGCCCGACCGCAAGGCGAAGAGAAGAGCCACGTTGCCACTGACGTCCAGGATCGCATTGCCAGCGACCAGGGCTCGGGGCGTGCGTCGGAATCGGCTCACCTGCCACACACCAACCCCGGCCAACACCAGGGGAACCAGGATGGTTGCGCCTCTCGAAGCGATCAACGGCAGCAGGTTCGACTCTTCCGAAGTGAGGTTGATGGCCACCGAAAACCCACCGAATCCGAGGCCGGCGCCGAGACCGTATACCAGGCCCCCGCCAGGCACGCCCCCCGGGTCGGTGACCCAGGCACAAAGCACGATGGCTGGCACCGCGATGGCGACCCCGATCCAGGAAAGCGTCGATGGGCTCTCCCCTTCGATCAAGGCGGCGACAACGGGCACGATTGCGCCCACTGCGGCAGCGACTGGTGCCACCGCCGCGACCTGGCCTCGACTCAGCCCGGCGAACAGGGTGATGAGGCCGGCACCACCCACGGCACCGGCAAACAAGCCCAGGAGATAATCCTCGACCCCGGCGTCGCCGCCGACGACGATGGCCGTTACCAACAGGAGCGGAAAGCTGAGGATCCCCGCCCAGAGCACGATCGAAACCGCAGCGGCCCGTTTTGCCCCCTCACCACCGAGGAAATCGGCGACACCGTAGAGCAGTGAGCTGATCCCCCCGAAGACGACTTCCACCTAGGAGCCCGCCTCCTCAACGACTCCGGTCGATCCCATCGAGCGAAGGATGTAGCGGATGGAAGAAGCGGACTCTTCCAGCGCCTCTCTCGAGACGGTCTTCGCTGCTCTCGAGAACTCGAGGTCGGCAACACCGTTGATAGGGACGACATGGAGGTGGAGATGGGGCACCTCGAGACCGGCGATCACGAGCCCGATCCGCTCCGGCCGGAAGACTCTCTGTTGGGCCCGGCCGATCTGGCTGGCGACCTCCAGCAGGTGCTCGCGCAGGACGGGAGGACAGTCGATCCAGTGATCCACCTCGTCGCGGGGGACGACGAGGGTGTGCCCCGGTCGCAGCGGGTTGATCGACATGAAAGCGACCGACAGCTCGTCCTTCCAGACGAAGGTCGCCGGGATCTCGCCCTCGATGATCCTGGTGAACAGGGTGGCCATCGGGGCGAGCCTATTCAGTCGTGCTCAGCGGACGCCGACGAGGGCAAACACAGCCTCGATAGTGGTCACGTAAACCTCTCCTGCGCCATCGACGCCGAAGCCGGTCACGCGGCCAGGCACCCCCACCTGGTCTGTCCAATCGGTTTGGTCGACTGCTGTTTCGTCGTCGAAGCGGAACGACCGGAGCCACCCCCCGCAGTAGTCGGAGTAGAGGTAAGCACCCTGCAACTCGGGGATGGCCGTGCCCCGGTAGACAACACCCCCTGTGATCGAGCAGGTGGCGGCGTCACCGTGCTCCACTTCGATCACCGGCACCACCTGGCCTGAAGGATCACAACCCGAGGATGGGCGGTAGCAATGGAGGCCTTCGGTGATCGGCCAGCCGAAATTCAACCCGGGGGCGAGCTCGACCACCGAAACCTCTTCGTAGAGGTTCTGGCCGACATCGGCCACGTACAGGAGGGTGCCATCGATCCAGAAGCGCCAGGGATTGCGCAGGCCTTTGGCATAGGAGGCAGGTTCCGTCCCCCCATCGACATCGATGGCCACCAGCCCCGCGAGCAGAGTGTCGGGGTTCTGGCCATTGCCGTACCGGTCGCCAGAGCCTCCCCCATCCCCGAGACCGAGCAACAACATCCCGTCGGGGCCGAACTGGAGCATGCCGCCGTTGTGATTGGGCGCCGGCTGCTCAACCTGGAGCAACACCCGCTCGCTCTCGGGATCGGCCTCGGTCGGCGAGATGAATGTGAACTCGGAGACCACCGTGTTTCCGGCGGCGTCGGAGTAGTGGAGGTACAAGCGGCTCGGGTCGGTGGGATGGAGGGCAATCGAGAGCAGCCCACGCTCGCCCTCACTGCGCACCCGGTCAGATATATCGAGCAGCGGTTCCGACGCCACCTCCCCCCCCACGAGAGCCCACACCTCGCCGGTCTTGGTGATCACATAGGCGGTCTCCTCGCCGGGCCGGGCCACCACCTG
>JBBDQO010000109.1:0-3377 GCA_040905925.1 Acidimicrobiia bacterium
CAGGAACTCGTCGACGTTCTCCCAGTTCCGCAAGGCCTGAATCCCCCCTGCGGTGGCGCACGCCCCAATGGTCACCACTGTCTTCGAAATCTCTCTGACGCTCATGATCCTCTCGGCGTCGTGAGGCGTGGTGATGGAGCCCTCCACCAGAGAGAGGTCGTACGGCCCCTCGACCTCCCCGCGAGTGGCCTCGCGGAAGTAGGCGATGTCGATGGCGCCGGCAATGTCCAGAAGGTGGTCCTCGGCGTCGAGGAGAGTCAGCTGACATCCGTCGCATGAGGCGAACTTCCAAACGGCGAGTCTTGGTCGTAGCGACGTCATAGCTCCGGCACCCGTAGACGGTCGGCCACCTGTGCGTATGGAAGCACCGGTCCGTCGCGACAGAGGAAGTCCCGGCCGAATTGACAGTGACCACAGAATCCGATCGCGCATTTCATATTGCGTTCCACACTCACATAGACACTCTCGGACGCCAGTCCACGCAACTCCAGCTCGTTGGCCACGACCTTCATCATGATCTCGGGTCCGCAGAGCATGGCGACGGTGTTGGTGGAATCGAAGGAGATTCGGGGAAGCAAGCCAGTCACCACACCCACGTCACCGAACCAAGCCTCGTCGGATCGATCGACGGTGACCTCGATCTCCATGTCGAACCGGCTCCTCCACGAGTGGAGCTCTTCTTCGAAGAGCAGATCGACGGGTGAGCGGGACCCGTAGATGATGGAGACCGCGCCGAACCGATCCCTGCGTGCCAGGACGTCGAGCACGACCGGGCGCAGCGGGGCCATGCCAATGCCACCTGCGGCCAACACCAGGTCCCTCCCCTCCGCTTCCCCCACCGGCCACCCCACCCCATAGGGGCCCCTGATGCCTATTCGATCGCCGATGCGCAGGCCGGCTATGGCCGCGGTCACCGCGCCGACGGAGCGAACGGTGTGGACGAGGGTCTCTGGTCTGTGGGGATCCCCAGAGATCGAGATCGGCACCTCGCCGATGCCGAACACGTACAACATGGTGAATTGACCCGGCGAGAACGACATCCCCCCACCGTCCTCAGACTCGAGCTCCAGGGTGACGGTGTCCGGTGTCTCCGAGTGTTGGGACACGACACGAAACGGGCGGGGCAGCATGGCCTCAGCTATGCCCTCGGGCAGTACCGAACTGGAGACGTGAGTCATGGGTCAGGTGGTCCTGTAGAGATCGAGAAGTTGGATCCTGGTGCGATGCAGACGTCGCACCACCTCCTCAGCCACGACTCCCTGCACTTCGAAAGCCAGGTCTCGATTGACTTCGCATTCACGACGCACCTCGAGTGCATCGAAGGCGACGAGTGTGGTGTCTTCGAGAGCTCGTGCTCTCCAGTTCCAGCGGTAGGGCGGGAAGAACCAGCTCACACCGACCAGGTCGCCGGGTCCAAGTGTCTGAATGACCACGGGCGCCCTGCCCGGGATGGTCATCTCGAGACCGATCTTGCCGGTGGCCACGATGAAGAAGCTCTCGGCTGCGCCGCCCTCCTCGAACAGGATCTCGCCGTTCGCCAATTGAGCCTCGTGCGAGACGGTCTCGAAGAACTTGAGCTCGGTATTGGAGAGCCTGGTGAGCAGTTCGCTGCTATCTCGTATCGATCGGAGATTCATCGGCTTGCATCCTGCGAGGCGCGGATGGCGGCAACCTCCTCGGTGATGTCGATTCCTACCGGACACCAGGTGATGCAGCGACCACAGCCGACGCACCCCGAAGAGCCGAATTGGTCAAACCAGGTTGCGAGCTTGTGAGTCATCCACTGCCGGTACCTGGATTTGGTCGTGCTTCGAACGGGAACGCCGTGTAAACCCGAGAAGTCCATGGTGAAGCATGAGTCCCAACGACGCGACCGGGATGCCGAGATCCCGTCGAGAGTCACCGTGTCCTCGGTCGTCGAGCAGAAACAGGTAGGACAGACCAGCGTGCAATTGGTGCAGGCCAGACACCTGTTCGCCACCTCCTCCCAGCGAGGGTGCTCGAGGTTGGCGAGGAGGAGTTCTTTGATTCCTTCCGTCTCCATCGTTCTGCCCATGCTCGAAGCGGTCTTCTCCACAATCCGATCGACCGTCGTGGCATCCGCGTCGGTCGCCTCCCGCCCGGGGAGCATCGACAAGACTCGCTGGCCCGACTCGCTACCCGCCTCGAACACGAACTCGTGAATCCCAACGTCGATGATCTCGGTCAGAACCAGGTCGTAGCCCGATATGCAACGAGGTCCTGTTTCCATCGAGACGCAAAAGCAGGTGCCCCCGGCAACCATGCAGTTGATTGCCACGGTGAACACATCGCGTCTCGCCGTCTCGTAGGTGCGGTCAACCTGCCCACTACCCAGGAAGACACGATCCTGGATCGCTATCGCTGCCAACTCGCAGGCCCGGACACCGAGAAAGGCGTAGCGAGTCTCGGGAACCTCTGTTTGGGCGAATTGCAACGAGCCGTTTGCCTTCGTCACCTGGATGAGGGTCGTCCTTGGCGGATAGAGGACCTTCTTCCAAGAGTGTTGCCCGACCGCGTAGCCGAAAAGCGCCTCATCGTCCCTGCGACGTAACCGGTAATGGCCCCCGTCTTGCTCGTCGGTCCAACCGATCGGCAAGTCGTTCACACCGTCCAGCTCGTCATAGACGATTGCGTAGTCACGCACTCTCGGTCCGACGATTGTGTAGCCCTCCTGTGCCAAAGCGTCGAAGAGATGACCCATGTTCTCTCTGTCAACGACCCTCTGGCTCATGAGGCCTCAGACAGTACAGACCTGGCCCCGAGGGTGGTTCCGGTTCGAAGGGGTATTCGATATCCGGCTGCCGCGGCGGTTGTAGGGTTGGCGCCGCGATGGCCCGGAACCGGCACAAAGATGTTCAGACTCGGCGAACCGGGGTTCTCCTGGCTGCCGGAACCGCAGCGATCAGCGGCATCGCCATCTTCGTGAATGGCTACGGGGTGAGGGCCTGGACCGAGATCTCCGACCCGACGACCTACACGATGTTGAAGAACACCGTTGCCGCTCTGATCCTCCTCGTCGTGGCGACCGTGGTTGCCAGGAGAGCGGGAGCGGGTCGATTCGACCTGAGCCAGGTCAGAAAGCACTGGCTCGGCCTTTCCCTGATCGCCATCGTCGGTGGCAGCATCCCGTTCGTCTTGTTCTTCGAGGGGCTGGCTCGGGCAACCTCGAGTGACGCCGCCTTCATTCACAAGACACTGGTGGTGTGGGTAACGGTCCTTGCCGTTTCCTTCCTACGTGAGAAGATCGGCCCCCTCCATATTGCGGCCCTCGTCCTCCTCATATGGGGGCAGGTGGCGCTGAGCGGTGGAGTCGGTGCCATCGAGCTTGGAGCGGGTGAATGGATGATCCTGGCCGC
>JBBDQO010000110.1:0-20310 GCA_040905925.1 Acidimicrobiia bacterium
AGTTGGTCGGACGCATCAAGGAGAAGACCGGCGAGACCGAGGAGTCCATCAGGGATCTTCTCGACCGGGACTGACGACCCGCCGCTCTATTGGCGCCCTACTTTCGGGCCAAGGAGCTTCTCCCGCTGACCTGGAAGGTCCGACCGGAGAGGCGTCATGCGCCTTCGCAACGGTGCTCGCCCTGCCACACGGCGGCCTGTCGCTGCGCGAACTAGGATTCGCTTCGATCCGAGGCGACCCGAACGGTCGCCTCGTTGCCGCAGGAAGGGAGCCGCGATGGGACGTGGTGGAATCATTTGGACGGTCGTGGGCATCCTGCTCATCATCGCCCTAATCATCTACATCTTCTAACCCGCTCCGTGTAGGTTCGAAGAAGGTTCCGAAGTCACATTTGGAACCCCTCAACAACGATCGAAGCCCCGAACCCGACTGATCATTCAACAGAAGGCGAGGGGCTTCGGTCTATTTCACGCCTTGGGGCAATTGCGTAGGGTTGACTGCAACGGAAGGAAACCGGTTGTGCGAATCACAGGGAAGACATAGCAAGGAGACGAAGTGAGCAGGAATGCAGGTTTCGGAGGGTCGCTCTTCCTCATCGCAGTGGGTGCCATCTTGGCGTTCGCTGTGTCGGTGGAGGCGGAAGGATTCAACCTAAACACGATCGGGATCATTCTTATGGTCGTCGGTGGATTGGGTCTGATCCTGACCTTGGTGTCGAACACTGCCACCAAAAAGGAGGAGCACACCGAATACATCAAGAAGGACATCGACGTCGATCGTCGCGACCAGTGAACCGATCCGGGAATGGACGCCACAAAAGTGGCATCCAAGGGGCTTCGGTCCTTATTGGTGAGGCGGGAGGATTCCAGTCGGGATCTCGCCTGCGTGACGATTCCCGGTGCCGGTGAGCTCGCCCGACTCCATGATCCAACCCCACTCGCGGGCCTGAGCCCATTCGGGTCGATCGTGGAAGGCGACGGGAGGTTCGCCGTTGGCGAGCGCCTCGAGCAGTTCTGACATTGCAAGGGAGAGGTCAACACACGACATGCGCTGACCATAGGAATCGAGTGTGACACTTCTCCGAAGCGAGTCCCGTCTAGTTTGAAAAGGGTGTGGGTCCGGTGTTCCCCAACAACCGGCCCGCCTAACAACGATCGGAGCCCCCGCCAATTTCAGCTCATTTGGCGCGGCGGGGGCTTCGATTCAACCTCACAGGTCGGCCCGACTGATCATTCAAAAGAAGGCGAGGGGCTTCGGTCTATTCACGTCTTGGGGTGATGCGTAGGGTTGACTTCAACGGAAGGAAAACCGAATGTCCGAACCACCCCACAGCGGCAAAGTGAAAGTCTCGAATGTCGACCTGGGCCTGCTGATCGAATTGGCCCCTCCAGAAGCCCTCTCAGACCTCGGCGAAATGAGCCCGGGGCCAGACGGGGACGTTTGGGTCGAGGCGGTCAAACTTGTTCCGTTTCTCTCGTCAATCCGGGGAGCCGATCAGATGACCGAATTCGCGACCGGCGCGTTTGAACGCCTGGAGAAGCTTCTAACCGATCATGGTTATCCGCTCGACATCGCCGACGAGCACCTAAAGGACGAAAGCCCCTAGAGGTCCGCTGGAGACGACTAGAGGCCCGTTGAGAGGATGCCTCTCGGAAGATCCAGCGCATGGCGGGATCCGGTCCCGGTGAGTTCGCCGGACTCCATCACCCAACCCCATGCTCGAGCCTGAATCCATTCTGGTGTACGACGCAAGTGGACCATGTCTTCCTCGGGGAGCGACAGGCTGAGACCATCGGGCGAATCGGCGGATACAGCCGATAACGTCAACCCGCAGCAGGGGAAATGGTGACAGTGGTGGACAGTGACGGCCGCGGGTGGTCAACCTGTTTTGTGACTGGCAGTCAAGGGGTCAGGGGTTCAAATCCCCTCAGCTCCACCGAGAAGAGCCAGGCATCGCCTGGGATGTCTCACGCTCAGGGTTCGCGACTAAATCCGGCCCTGTCCACTACCCCGGCCATGGCGGGGGTCTTCTCTCTACTACTAGCTGATCTCCCCACCGTTCACGACCATCGCGATTCGTAACGGTCGGCGTCGCGCAATGGGTGGAGCACCCTCCAAAGACCGAAACCCCAAGCCGACACGTCAATCGTGTAAGTCGGGCTGGGATTCGGTCTTCATGTATCAGGGAGTTGTGGTACTTGTTGTGGACGATGTACTTGTTGTGGACGATGTACTTGTCGTCGAGGTAGGTGTCGTCGAGGTGGTTGTTGTGGACGATGTAGTTGTCGTCGATGTGGGTGGCGCTGGACATCCGGGTGGTGGAGTACCGCCTCCGGGTAGGACTCCGAAGTCTCCGGCGACGGGTAGTCCGGTCTGTAGCCCGTAGCCGACGGTTTCGTCGGCTACGCCTTGGGTGTTGGTGTAGCGGAGGTAGCTGGTGCAGTTCGAGGGGCGGAACAGGCCCACCGACTCCGGTCCGTTCGCACCGCGGTTGGCCCATTCGGCGGCGACCATCTTGTCTCCAGGGTCACCGAAGATGAACTGGCTGTCGGCGATGCCTTGGGTGTGGGTGAACCGGAAGTAGACGAGCCCTGTCGACTCTCGGTGCAGGCCGATCTCGTCGATGCTGTCATTGTCGAAGTCGCCGACGTAGGGCTTGTCCCCGGGGTTGCCGAAGTAGTAGGAGAAATCCGCGGCGCCGAGGCCGCCATCGTTGGCACCTAATGCGTTGATGATGAACACCCGACCTTCCGATGGCCGGTAGATGGACACGGTGTCATCGCCGTCACCGTCGAAATCACCGGCCAAAGGGATGTCTCCGGGGTTGCCGAAGAAGAACCGGATGTCAGCGACACCTTGACTGTTGGAGTTGCGCAGGTAGACGAAACCGTCGGACTGTCGGTACAGGCCCGGGGTCTCGTCACCGTCACCGTCCCAGTCCCCCACCATTGGAAGATCACCGGGGTTGCCGTAAAAGAATCTGGTAGTGGCACCAGTCAACGGGTCGCGCAGATACCACACCCCGGTGGCGGTGTCCACAATCCCGATCGAGCCTTCCTGAGCCAAAGCCGAGGCGGCCGCTCCCACAAGAAGCGCTAATGCCATTAAAGCGGTCATGACACGACGCATGAATCATCCTTTCGTCAGTGTTGGCAACCTGCTCCGACGCGCATCGCGATGTCGAAGCTTCGACATTGATACGACTAATGCCGCCTCCAGAAACGGTGGGATAGAGGAGAAGGTTATTTCATGTGGACTCAGACCCCCCTCGCCGACTGGCAGTAAAAGGGCCAGGGGTTCGACCTCAGACGATTGAACGAACCAAGGACGAGAAGCCGCAGTCGCCCCCGACGATGTCCGTCGATCCTTCGATTGTGAAAGCGGAGTTCAAATCCCCTCAGCTCCACAAGAAACCTCCGCTAACCATGGGGCCTTTCTCAGATGCCGGCCAACCGCTACTGCGCGTGTCCCCGGTTCGTCCACCAAGGAGTCCGAAGGAGGAGCGCGGAACGGGTCCAAACAATCACTGAGGCCAGGAACGGGCTTATGGCGACTCGTCTCCAACGGGACCAAGTAGATCCCACCGGTTGCCAGCGATGTCGACGAACACGGCGACTCGCCCGTAGTCCTCGGTGCGTGGTTCGGTTACGAATTCCACGCCGACGCTCACCACCCGGTCGTAGCTCGCCTCGAAGTCGTCGACTCGTAGGAAGAAGCCGACGCGTCCAGCAACCTGGTTCCCTACCACAAGTCCCTGATGGTCGCCGTCCGCACGGGCAAGCAGGATGCCCGTCTCTGCTCCACGAGGGCGCACGACGACCCATCGCTTTGGTCGACCATCGTTGGTGAGCGAAGGGGAATCGTCTACCAGCTCGAATCCAAGGACACCCACGTAGAACTCGATGGCAGGGTCATACTCGTCAACGACGATGGTGACCAGCTCCAAGAACGGCATCGAAAGAGTCTGTCATGTACCTAGCGGGTACTGGGGTTTGACTCTAAGGGCGCAGCCTCAGGAGTCCGTGCCCATCATCGCGTAGCCGACTCACTCGCCCCGTGCGTAATTGGGAGCCACAGGTCCGCATATGACCCCTCCACGTCCCAATTACGAGGGGGGAAGCCTACCCTCGGCATCCCCTCACGCTCGGCGACACCGAGGACTTCATTCTCTGCCTCGGCAATGAACACCCGGCCGCCTCTCGCTGATCCGACCTCTCCCATCTCGGACGCTGACCGTGGTCATCGCGTATGCTTCGTGGTCAAGATCACCGAGGAGGCCCTATGTCCAGTCTCGTTGAGCCGCGAACCCGTTCCTCACGAACGATCGCACTCCTTTCCACACTTGCCCTGGTCGCTGTCATGTTCCCGGCATCGGCAGAGGCATCGGGGAGTGGCGGATACCTGACTTCATCCGACCCTTTGATCGTGCTCGACGCTTCCGTGGCGAACGGCAGGGTCATCCCGATTATCAACAGCGGCGACCCGCTGGGTTCCTTCGTCTTCGAGGGTCTCCCCGATGGCATCGGTCTCACCCGGGGCCACGACAGGAAGACGGTCGACGTGTACGTGGGGCACGAGCAAAGCACTGTGCCTTTCAATTTTGCGGCCGACCATCAGGACTCCTCGATCTCGAGGCTGACGCTTTCCACCTCGTCGTGGAACCTCGGTGCCGTGAAGAACGCCGAAGTGGTGCTCGGGCCTGAGGAGGGTTTCATCAGGTTCTGCTCGGCGTTCATGGCCACGAGGGATGACGGGTTCAGGCATCCCACGTTCTTCACAGGCGAGGAATCCAACGATGTGCTCCCGGTGCCGGCGGGCGCGGGGTATGGGCCCGACCCATCGCTCAACCCTAACCGTCAGGCCGGTTATGTCGTCGCCTACGACACACGCACCGGTGAGTCGACCCACATCCCAGGGATGGGCCGGATCAACCACGAGAACACCGTCGCGGTCAACGGTAATTGGCGGGGTGTAGCGATGCTGACCACCGACGACACGTTCCTCCCGCCGTCCTCACAGCTCTACCTCTACAGGGCGAGGAGTGGCAACGCGGTCCTGGCAGACGAAGGCACCCTGTACGCATTCCGAGTCACGGCGACCCAGGCCGGACCGGTGAATCCGACCGACGCTTTCAACGGAGCCAATGACTATCTCGACATCCAGCCCGGAATGACCTGGGAGGGTGAGTTCATCGAGGTCCCTGAAGAGATCGCCAAAGGAACCACGGGCGAAGCTCCCCAGACCGCCCTCGAGAACTGGTCGAACGCAAACAACGTGTTCCAGTTCATCCGTCTCGAGGATATCGCCACCGACGAGAAGCATCCAACGGTCGTCTACGTAGCGGACACCGGCTCGACGAGAGTCGTGCCGGACGACGCCACCGGGCGGATGGTCCGGGGTCCGTCCGGGACGGTTGGGCAGGCCGACTTCGGGCGGATATTCAGGTTCGTGTTCGACTCGCGCAATCCGCTTCGGGTCAAGGCCTTTTCGGTGCTGGCCCAGGGGGACAATCCGGCGGCCGGGGCCTTCGTCCCCTTCCGGTCCCCCGACAACCTCGACACGAGCAGGAAGAGCCTGATGGTCCAGGAGGACACCGGCAACGCCCGAATCTGGCAATTCCGTCTAGGAAGCGGGGAGTGGAGGGTGGTCGCCGAGGTGACCGACCCCGTCGGCGAGTCGAGCGGCATCGTGGACGCCTCCGCCTTCTTCGGTTCCGGCTGGTGGGTGCTCGATGTCCAGGCCCACGGATCGAACCAGATGGAGAACTCGGTCAACGGTGTTCTCATCAAGCGGGAGAACGGCCAACTACTGCTGGTGAAGATCCCGGGGTCATAAACCGAGATGTCGGACCGAGTGATCGGGTGAACCAGCTCCGCTGGAGATCGACTTCTCGGGAGCCATGACACGCGTCAAGCGGCGCCCTTTGTCCTGCCGAAAAGGCCGGTTGACCCTATGTTCCTGTTTCATTGTGAAGTAAGGAACGGGTAAGAGGAGGTCCGATATGACCACTAGTACCGGTTATGGGCGTTTTCACATTCACTTCTGGCCGACCGAGCGCGTTGGGCGTTGGTCGGTTGGTTTGGCCATGGCGTTTGCCGTGGGTCAAATCGCCTATTGGTTGGCTGTCCTTTCGGGGCAGGATCGGGGTGAATTCGATACCTTCTTCGACAATTGGTGGCTGGCCGGCCCGGCTCTGCTTATGGTCGCTGGTGGGCTCTCTGCGCTGGTGACCGGAGTCCTCGCGATGATCCGCGAGCACGACCGCTCGATCGGGGTGATCCTCTCGACCTTGGTCGGGCTGCTGGTCGCCCTCTTCCTGGCCTTCGCTGAGTAGAAGACGCTTCGAACGGTCACTCAGAAGGCGCGGAGTCCGCACGCGTCAATCACAGGTCGGCGCTCACCCCCGGGTGACCCGTCGGCCCCGGAGCGGTGGGCCGACGACGACGTGGGCGTCAGCCGAAGGACCCTGCTACCGGGAGCCATCCCGGGTTGCCCAGGAAGAACGACTTGTCGGCGATGCCCTGGGTATTCGTGTGCCGGAAGAAGAAACGGGCCTCGTCCGGCCGGAACAGCGCCGGAGTGGAAAAGCCGACCCCGGTCCAGTCCCCGGCAACGAGCAAGTCGGCCGGGTCCCCGAAGAAGAACTCTTGGTCGGCCACCCCCTGAGTGTGAGTGTTGCGGAAGTAGACGAGGCCGGTGGTCTCGCGATGGAGCCCTATCGTGTCGATGCCGTTCCCATCGAAGTCACCGGCGAAGGGTTTGTCCCCCGGGTTGCCGAAGTAATAGGACAAGTCGGCAGCCCCGACCCCGGAGGCTCCGGATCCGAGTCTGTTGATGACATACACCTTTCCTTCCAGCGGGCGGTAGATGGACACGGTGTCGCAGCCGTCTCCGTCGAAGTCACCGGCGACCGGGACGTCCGCCGGATTGCCGAAGAAGTAGCGGACGTCGGCCACGCCTTGGGTGTTGGAGTCGCGGAGATAGACGAAACCGTCGGAGCGCCGGTAGAGGCCCGGGGTATCAATACCGTCGCAGTCCCAATCTCCCATGAAAGGCGTGTCTCCGGGGTTCCCGTAGTAGAACGAGGTCACCTGGTCGCCCCGGGGCAGGTACCAAATCCCCTGAGTGGGATCCACCAGTCCCACGGTCTCACGGGCCGGGCCAAAGACGAAGTCTCCTCCCGTGGCGTACTTGAGCATGACGGCATCGCCGGCCTCGAGGATGATGTCGGCACGACGCAGGCTTCCTCCGAGGTCGGTGAGGGGGAGATCGCCCCGGACTCCGTCGACCGAGCGCAGCACCCGGATCCGGTCAGTTGGCAGCCCGGCGGGGGCGGTTCCGAAGTCGAATGTCAGATTGATCGTCCCTACCGAGTCTGAGCCCGGTAAGGGTGGGTTGGGTCGACGTGTCGAGTGGGTGTGTCGCGCATTCTGGACCACGATGTAGCGCTCGCCGTGCTCATCGATGAAGAACCCGAGCAGGATCTCCAAGGGGTCCTGGCCGGGGGCGGGCGCCACTCCGACGAGATAGGGAAAGCCCCCAGCGCCAGGCGACCAGGGCTGGGTATCGATCGGCTGTTCGCTCAGAGGATGATTGGCAGGGATGAAACGGACGTCGGTCGAGGTCAACCTGGTCACCGCCTTGCCCAGGTTGGCTAGGCGCTGGTTGATGTCGCCGAGAATTCCGTGATAGCCGGTGGGGGAGGCGTCCCAGGTCCCGGTGGGCTGGAGCAGGATCGAGCCACCCCAGTTGGTGGCCGACTCGTGACCGACCGCCGCCGCCTGGTAGATGAACCAGAAGTGACCTGTGTATCCGTAGGTGAGCCCGGCCATCGCCTGCCACAAGAGGTCCGAGCGGGTGTGGGTGAGCTGGCAGTCGGTCTCTTGGCCTACATAGGCGTTGAGATACTGCCAATACGGCACACCCTTGGCCAGGCCTGCATCTCGGAATGTCTCGAGAACGGTGTAGTGGGAGGCCTCGAAGTTGAAGTCACCGGTGAGGACCACGTCGGCGTTCACTGAGGAGACGTACTGCTGCACCATCTCGGCGAAGTTGGGCAGCCAGTACGTGAGATTGGTGAAGAGAAGAGCGTTCGGGTCGGTCGCCCTGATCCGATCGATTCCGGAGGCGATCTGGGTCATGACCTGAGCTGAGTTTGGCTCGTCCCCGACCTGGAATCCGATTCTCCCCGGTGTTGACGGTGCCAGGCCACCCATCAGTTGGCCGGTATCGACGAACTGCGAGCCGTTCCATGCCAGCGATGTTCCGTCAGGGGACAGCCAGGTGATAAAACCGGTGCCCCGTCGGTGCTGGAGCCAACTCTCGGCCTGACCGGGGCCATCCATCCACAAGTGGACCAGGTTGGCCCCGAACGGCTCCAGGTATCGATCCACCACTGTTTTGGGGGGATTGGGCACGGTCGGCACCAGGCCCGATATCGGCATGGGGTGCATTCGCAGCCAGTTCCGGGCCCTGTTGTTGGACACCGCCGCCGGGGTGAACTCGGGGGCCGGCGCTATCGACGCCGGCTGCATTTCGGTAGGACACGCCGGGGTTTGGGCGGTCGCGCGCTCCCCGGGGACGATCACGGCCGCCATCACCAATGCGAGGACCAGGCTCGCCCGTCGAGGTCTGATGCCATCCGACATCGCAATGACGATAGGTTGAGGCTGGATCTAAGTGACATGCCCTCCATGGCCAAGCCCGATCAACAGCGGAATGCTCCCGACACAGACTCTCCAGCCCTCAGGAACTTGTCCGCCGTGGGTTTAAGTTCATAAGTTGTCGTCATCCATGTGATGACAGCCGGCCTATGACCACACCACCCGTGACGCGACGTCGTCTCATCCCCTCCTTCACCTACGCCACCATCTTCGTCGTCGCCGCGGTTGGCCTGGTGTTGGTGCTGCCCAGGGGGAACCAGATCGTGCCGGCTCCCCAAGCCTCGCCCCTCGGCGCGGTAGAGGGGGACGGGGTGGCCTGTCTTGGAGATCGGGTCGCCACCGTGCAGTCCGGCGTGTTCCTCGATCTCCACGTCCCGGGCTCTCACGGCGACGAGACCGAGGATCTGGGGCCGAAGGTGGTTGGTGGTCGCATCGATCGCGAAAGTGGTCGCGGGGAGCTGAGTGGGAGTTGCGCCGAAGACGCCGAGCTGGCTGGTGAAGCCGCGGTCTTCAAAGCCCAGATTCTCGAAGATGAAGGTCTCGAGGGCGTCGTTGTGGTCGCCGACCAGGAACTCGACGTATCGATCCTCGGCGAGGAAATCTCCAGGGATGCCTCGGCTGGAGAAGGTCTCGAGGGCGCCGAAGTCCTGGCCCGAGTGCTCCTGGCTGTCGCCGTGGTGATCGTCGCGGCACGAGCCCTGGGGTCGTTCTTCCGCATCATCAACCAACCCCGAGTGATCGGGGAGATCGTGGCCGGGATCCTCCTCGGGCCGAGCCTACTCGGGCTCTTCTACCCCGAAGTCACCTCCTTTCTCTTCCCATCCGAGGTGATCAGCGTCCTTCAGATCCTGGCTCAGTTCGGGCTCATCTTCTTCATGTTCCTCATCGGAGCCGAGCTGGACCACAAGATGATCCGGGGATCAGGTCACACCGCCCTGCTGGTCAGTCATTATTCGATAGTTCTGCCCTTCATCCTGGGCTTGGCCGCTGCCCTTCTGATCTTCCCCTTGGTGGGGAGCGACAGCTTCACCGGGTTCGCCCTCTTCATGGGGGCGGCGATGGCGATCACCGCGTTTCCGGTGCTGGCCCGCATCCTCACCGACACCGGTCTCCACCGGACCCGGATCGGGGCCCTTGCCATCACCTGTGCTGCCGTCGACGATGTGACCGCCTGGTGCATCCTTGCGGTGGTGGTCGCCATCGTGAATGCCACCGGCCCCGCCGATGCCATCGCAACGGTTCTGTTGGCTCTGGCCTTCGTCGGGTTCATGATCTTTGTGATTCGCCCGCTACTGGACAGGATCGCCTCGGTCAAGCCCGACCGGGGGCGAATCGGAGCCACGGTGATGTCCGGGCTCCTGGTGGCCCTCTTCCTCTCGGCGTGGGCGACAGAAGCAATCGGGATCCACGCCATCTTCGGTGCCTTCATGTTCGGTGCGGTGTTACCCCGGTCCCACTCGATCGCGGCACAGGTCACGGAGCGTCTCGAGGACGTCACGGTGCTGTTCTTGCTCCCGGTCTTCTTTGCTGTGGTCGGGTTGTCGACAAGGCTCGGCCTGGTGTCGGGGTCGGAGCTGTGGTGGCTCACCGGGCTGATCGTGGCCATCGCCATCATCGGGAAGCTCGGGGGGTCGATCATCGCCGGGTTGGCTGCCGGAGAGAGTCTTCGCACTTCGACGGTGATAGGTGTGCTGATGAACGCTCGGGGGATCACGATGGTGGTGATCCTCACCATCGGACAGAGTCTTGGAGTCGTTTCGCCCGCGCTGTTCACGATGATGGTCCTGATGGCGCTGATCACCACCTTCATGACGACGCCGCTCCTCACCCTGCTCTATCCACGGGACTTGATCGACAGCGATCTCGCCGGAGACGTCACGAGGGAAATGATGGCGCTCGTCGCGCGCGAGCGTCGGGTGATGGTCGGAGTGACCGACCCGGTCACCGCGGGACCGCTCCTCGAGTTGGCCAAGCGGCTCCGTGGGCTCGACGAATCTCCGGCGACGATCATCCTGGCGTCGGTGGTCAGGCCTCCAGGCTACGAGCAGGTCCGTGCCAATCTCTCAGCCATGGACGACGCGGCGGCGAGCGTCGCCGAGGAGCTCGGAGCGGTCAAGGCTCGGCTGGAGGCCGAGGGAATAGAGACCGAGATCGTCACCGCAGTCGGGCCTGATCCTTCTCTGGAGTTGATCCGGTTGGTCGAACGGAGGGGGGCGGGGATGCTTCTGCTCGGCTCCCATCAGGCCTACCTCGGATACCGCCCCCTCGGAGGGATCGCCGGAGAGCTGTTGGAGAAGGCATCGTGCGATGTTGCGGTCTTGGTGGGTGCCGGCACTCATCGCGAGCTGGGCTTCGGTGCGGTTGGGGTCTGGTACCGAGGAGAGCCGGCAGACTTCGCGGCACTCGATCTGGCGGCAAGTCTCGCCCGAGGTTTCACCAGGCCGTTGCGGGTGATTTCCCCGATTCCTGTCGAGCTACCCGACCTCGGGGTCGAGGTCGAATCGATGGTTCTGACGGAGCCAAGTGTCGCCCACGCCCTGGAGGCGGTCGAGGGCACCGCGGTCATGGTGGTCGCCCCGGCCGGGGTTCTCGACGGCGTCCTCCCTGCGCTTCGTGAAGCAGTCATGGAGCGGGTGTCGGTTCCGGTTCTCGTGGTGAGAGGCGGGACTCGCCCCCACCTCGCCGATTCCCTGGGGAGCCAACAGTACGAGAGGGTCGCCGAATCCTGACGATTCGGGTTCAGGCGTAAGCGAGGCGGACTCCGAGCAGAGCGGCCTCTTCGGTACGCGAAAGCAGTCTGCTTCGCATCGACTCGATGACTGCGTCACGACGCGGGTTGGGGCGCGGCCCAAATGAGGCAAGGGCCGACTCGACGGTGACGAGGGCGGCGCGGAAGGGGTCGGGGAGAAGCGAGTTGAGAGCCACCAGCCAGACCGGCCGGGTCATATCCGAGGACGCACGCAGCCCCGCCATGAGCGCCCGTTCCACGGATCCCAACTCTTCCTGGCGTTCGCCGATGGTGAGCTTTCGGGCTTGGTGGAGCAGGCGGTGGACCAGGTCCCGGGCAGCCTCGTCCATTCCGGGGACGTGGAAGCGATAGATGATCGATGCGCAGTCGATGGCGAATAGCCTCGCCGATGTCTCGTCCCAGGTGCCGAGCAGATGACGATCGGTCTCGAGCATCGCGCAAATCGGCTCGAGGTTGTCGGTCGCCGTTGTCCTCTGAGTTCCCAGCTGATACGGCAACATCTTGACTCCCAGTTCCTTCTCGAGCTCCCACGGCTTGCCCTGTGGATAATTCCTGAATTCGTGCAAGTTGGGCATGGGCCGTGTGGCCCATTTGACCGGTGCCATCCGAGCTAGTCCTTACGACCTAGGGGCAGGGTTGGGGAAGAATCAGCCGTACTCGTAGAAGCCGCGGCCCGTCTTCCTCCCCAGGAGGCCGGCCTCGACCAGCCGGGTGAGAAGTGGCGGAGAGGCGTACATCGGGTCCTTGAACTCGTCGAAGAGCACGTCGGCTATCTGCTTCATCGTGTCGAGGCCGACGAAGTCGGACAACTCGAGCGGCCCCATCGGGTGGTTCAACCCCAAACGCATCCCGGCGTCGATGTCCTCCCGGGTGGCGAACCCGGCTTCGAGCATCTTGATCGCGCCGAGGAGATAGGGGACAAGGAGCATGTTGACGATGAACCCGGCTCGGTCCCTGGATTCGATCACGGTCTTCCCGACCCCTTCGGCATAAGTGCGAGCTCTCGCTGACACCTCCGGCGCAGTCTTCACAGTGGTGACTAGCTCGACCAACGTCATCACCGGCACCGGGTTGAAGAAATGGAGCCCGACCACGTGGTCGGGGCGACGCGTGACCGAAGCGAGGCGGGTGATGGGGATGGACGAGGTGTTGGAGGCGAGGATGGCATCCGGGTTGGTGACGATGCCATCGAGGTCGGCGAAGATCTGGAGCTTCAGCGTCTCTTTCTCGGTGGCTGCCTCGATAACCAACTCACGATCTGCCTGGTCGGAGAGATCGGTCGAGACGGTGATCTTGGCCAGGGCCTGGTCGAGCGATGGCGGTTCCAGCTTGCCCCGCTCCACCGCCTTGGCCAGCGAAGACTCGATTCGGGCTTGCGCCGCCTCGGCGGCGCCCGCATCGATCTCATGAACCACGACTTCGCAGCCGGCCCTGGCGAAGACCTCGGCGATTCCCGACCCCATCAATCCGCCACCGATGACACCGACTCGTTCTGGGCTCATACCAGATGCTCTCCGTAATTGGGACCCACAGGATCGTATATGACCCGTCTTGGTCCCAATTACGTGGAGGTACCCTCATCATCTCGATGAACTACGACCATCAGAAGATCGAGGCCAAATGGCAGAAGCGTTGGGACGAAGACCGCGTCTTCAATGTGACCGAAGACCCCTCGAAGCCCAAGTTCTACAACGTCGCCATGTATCCGTACCCGTCGGGCGACCTCCACATGGGCCACCTTCGCAATTACTCATACATCGATCTGATTACCCGTTACAAGATCATGCAGGGATACAACGTCCTCGGGCCGATGGGTTGGGACAGCTTCGGCCTACCCGCAGAGAACAGGGCGATCGAAAACGGCATCTCTCCCCGCATCAGTGTCGAAGAGCAGATCGTTCGGATGAAGGAGCATTTCCGCCTTTTCGGAGCGGCCTTCGACTGGGACCGGGAGCTGGCAAGCCACGATCCCCATTTCTACCACTGGGATCAATGGCTCTTCCTCGAACTGTTCGACCGCGGATTGGCATACAAGGAGTTTGCCCCCGTCAATTGGTGCCCGAAAGACAACACAGTGCTGGCCAACGAGCAGGTTGTCGACGGCGCTTGTGAGCGATGCGGGACGACGGTTGAGAAACGGGACCTGAACCAGTGGTTCTTTAAGATCACCGATTACGCCGACCGGCTTCTCGATGACCTCGACCAACTCGACGAATGGCCCGACCGGGTTCGGACCATGCAGCGCAACTGGATCGGGCGGTCCGAGGGCGCCCGTTTCGAGATCGAGGTACAGGGGGGCGCTCACCGCTTCGAGGTCTTCACCACGCGACCCGACACCATCTTCGGGATGACCTTCTGTGTGCTCGCTCCCGAGCACCCCCTTGTCGAGGCCCTGATATCCGGCAAGGACACCGAGAGGGAGGTTCAGGATTATGTGACCGCGGCCCGCCGGGCGACTGATATCGAGCGGATGGCCGAGGGCGAGAAGACCGGGATGTTCACCGGTGCCTATGCGCTGAACCCGGTGAATGACCAGCTGGTTCCGATATACGTGGCCGAGTACGTGCTAATGGGTTACGGGACCGGGGCGATCATGGGTGTCCCCGGTCAGGATCAACGCGACTGGGACTTCGCCACCAAGTATGGCTTGGAGATCATCAGGACCGTGGATGCACCCCGGGATTGGGAAGGGGAGGCGTATCTCGGGGACGGGACAACCATCAACTCGGGTTTTCTGAACGGTCTCGATCAAACCTCAGCCAAGCAGGTCATCATTGAATGGCTCGAGGAGAAGGGAATCGGCGAAGGCGCGATCCAGTACCGGTTGCGTGACTGGCTGATCTCGCGTCAGCGGTACTGGGGGTGCCCGATCCCCATAGTCGAGTGTGACGAATGCGGGGTGGTACCGGTTCCGAGAGAGCAGCTTCCGGTCGAGCTCCCCGATGTCGAGGACTATGCCCCTGAGGGTCGGTCACCGCTGGCTGCGGTCCCCGAATTCGTCAATACCGTGTGCCCATCATGCGAGGGCCCGGCTCGCCGGGAGACCGACACCATGGACACCTTTGTCGACTCGTCGTGGTACTTCTTCCGCTACACCGACGCACATAACGACCACGCGATCTTCGACCCGGCGAAGGCGAGTTACTGGATGCCGATCGACCAATACATCGGCGGTGTCGAGCACGCCATCCTCCACCTGCTCTACGCCCGCTTCATCACCAAGTTCCTCTTCGACATCGGGCTGAGCTCGGTGACGGAGCCTTTCGCCAGGCTCTTCACCCAGGGGATGTTGGTCCTGGCGGGCGGAAAGATGTCCAAGTCGAAGGGCAACGTTGTTGCCCCCGACGACTACTACCGAGCCTACGGGGCTGACGCGATTCGCCTGTTCGAGTTGTTCGTGGGCCCGCCCACAGATGACGCGGTTTGGAACGACTCTGGGGTCGCCGGCACGAAGCGGTTCCTGGATCGAGTGTGGCGGATGGGCACGATTGGACATCCATACCTAGATCGGGTGGCTGATAGCCGAGACCACGAACTCCTGAGCGAGACGCACAGAGCTTTAAAGCGGGTCACGGAGGACGTCGATCGATTCCATTTCAACACGACCGTGTCCTCCCTGATGTCGCTGGCAAACGTGTTCCAGGATTACCTGGGCGACCAGCCGCGGGCCGAGACCTTCAAAGAGGCTTATCGACTGATGCTCCTGATGCTTTCCCCAATGGCGCCACACATCGCCCACGAGCTTTGGGAGCGGACCGGGCACGACTCGATGCTGGCGCTCGAACCGTGGCCGGAATGGGACGCAGATCTCGTTACGCATGACACTGTGGTTATGGTCGTCCAGGTGAACGGCAAGGTTCGAGACCGGGTCGAGGTTCCCGTCGACATCGCGGCCGATGAGGCGGAGCGGATCGCACTCGGGCTGGAAAAGGTACAGGGCTGGATCGACGGTGCCCAGGTCCGCAATGTGATCGCCCGACCTCCCAACGTGATCAACTTCGTGGTGGAATGAACGCCGCCGCGGCTCTCGCCGCTTCCGGGATCGACATCGCCGAGCTACCGCCCCTCATTCACCCGGTCAAGCCCGAGCAGGTCACGCTCCACCCGGCGCCGTACCTGATGCGCAGAGTGTGGGGCAAGGGAATCCAGGCGATGACCCTGGGCAACTCCGTCTATGTCGACCCGGTGGTCCTCGCCGGCCCGAGCAGAAAGCTGGGCTTGCTGGTCATCCACGAGTTGGTCCATGCCCGACAATGGAGAAAGGGCGGCGTCGGGCCGTTTCTCGGCAGTTATCTCAAGGATTACTTCAAAGGGCGTCGTCAGAGGCTGGGACATCGCGGGGCCTATCGCGACATCGCCCTGGAGGTCGAGGCTAGGGAGATCGCTTCCCGGTTCGCCTGATCAGACGACGACCAGCCCGTCGAGGTCCATGCCCGGCTCGGGGAACCTGGGATCCATCCGCTCCAGGGTCTCGACGAGGATGCTCGACACCACCAGGTTTCGATACCACTTGCGGTTGGCGGGGACCACGTACCAGGGAGCGTGCTCGGTCGAGGTGCGGGTCAACGCCTCCTCGTAGGCTATCTGGAACTGGTCCCAGAGCCTCCGATCTTCGAGGTCACCTTGACGGAACTTCCACCGCTTGGTCGGGTCGTCGAGCCGCGCCTGAAACCGGATTCGTTGCTCCTCGGGCGAGATGTGGAGAAAGAGCTTGACGATCACGGTCCCCTCATCGGTGAGTAGACGTTCGAAATCGTTGATGTGGTGGTAGCGCTTGCGCCATCGGTCCTCCGGGACCAGATCCTTGACCCGAACCACCAGCACGTCTTCGTAATGGGACCGGTTGAAGACGGTGATGGTCCCGTTGCGAGGGACGTGGGGGTGAACCCGCCACAGATAGTCATATGCCAGCTCGAGATCTGTCGGTGGCCCGAAACTCCTGACCTCGATGCCCTGTGGATTCACGTCTCCGAAGACGTGACGGATGGTCCCGTCCTTGCCGCCGGTGTCCATCGCCTGGAGCACCACCAAGAGCCGCTGTCTGGACTCGGCCCAGAGCCGAAGTTGAAGCTCGGCGAGTCTGGCGGTCAGCCCGATGAGGGCGTTTTCACCTTCGCCCCTCTCGCCATCGAATCCCTCCTTGGAATCGGGATCGCGTGAGGACAAGTCGGCCTCCGAGCCCGGGGCCACCCGATACCGGGTGATGTCAATCATCGGCGCACCCTAGCTAGGGGGTTCCGCCGCCCTCCGGGTCCTGGTAGTTAGGTCGAGGGGCGGATAGGGCGGTGGGGTCCTGATGGGGAACAACACCAGTTGGGGTGTCGGGCTGTGTCTGGTCGCGATCCTGGTCGGAGCGGGGCTGGGTCTAGTCAACGATGACCAGGCCGGGCCTCCCGTGGCTCAGGACTCGGCCTCGACCACGGCTCGGATCGCCAGCCAGACCATGTCCGTCCACGTGTCCGGTTGGGTGGTCCGTCCCGGCGTGGTCGAGGTGCCCGAAGGAGCGATCGTCGCCGACGCCATCACCGCGGCCGGCGGAGCTCGACCTGGCGCCGGGCTGGAAGCGATCAATCTCGCCGGCCCAGTGTTGGCGGGTGACCAGGTGGTCGTACCCGGTCCGGACGGGGCGGCCCCCGGCGGGTCGCCGGTCGCTGCCAACGATGGGCTCCTCTCGTTGAACCGGGCCGACGCCACCCAGCTTCAGGATCTGCCCGGTGTCGGACCTGTCCTCGCCGAGCGGATCGTTGCCCACCGTGACGCCAACGGGCCGTTTCAGACCGTAGAGGACCTTCTCGACGTTCCGGGGATTGGCGAGGCCAAGTTGGCCGCCATCCGCGACCTGGTGACCGTGCCGTGAAACTCGACCATCCGGCCCTGCCCCCGGTCGTTTCGAGACCGTGGGTCGGAGCCGCGATCTGCGTCTGGTTGGGGGTTGGAGCCTCAGGACTGGGTCTTTGGGGGTTGGGGGGTGTCGCCGTGCTGGTGTTGTTCCTCACAATTCGGGGGAGCACGGTGCCTGCAGCATTGAGCACGGTGGCAGTGCTCGTTTCGTTGGTGACGACCGCGCCACTTGCTCCCCTCCAGCCCGGCGCAGTCCAGGCGCCCGTTGTCATGACGACCGATGTCATGGAGGGGCGTTATGGGCCCTGGGCGCTCGCCGACACCGGAGACGGTCCGGTTCTCCTCGACCTCCCCGAAGGGACGGTGGCCATGACCGGGCAGACGGTGTCGATCGTCGGCACCACCGACGGCAAGCCCGGCATCGTGAGAGGTGAACGCCACCGAGGCACGGTGCGGGTCTCTCGACTGGACGTGATTGGAGACTCCGGTTCGCCGGTGTTGGCCATCGGTCAGGCCCTCCGTTCCCAGGTCATGGATCACCTCCAACCACTCGACGATTCCAGGTCCCTGCTGGCCGGGTTTCTGATAGGGGACACCGCCGGGCTCGAGGAGATCGACGTCGTGGCCATGCGCCAGGCCGGGCTCTCGCATTTCACGGCCGTCAGCGGGTCCAACGTGGCCCTGTTTCTGGGCCTGCTCGCCGTAGCTGCCGGCCCGCTCGGCGTGGGGCCCAAACGGCGGGCAGTCATCGGCCTGGTCGCGTTGCCCATCTACGCCGCGGCGACCCGATTCGAGCCTTCGGTGATGCGGGCCACGGTCATGGCGGGGGTGGTGCTGATCGGCCGCCTGCTCGGATTCGCCTTGGAGGCCTGGCAACTGCTGTCGGTGGCGGTGATCGGGCTTCTGATCCTCGACCCGGGGCTCGCCTTCGATGTCGGCTTTCAGTTGTCCGTAATTGCCACGGCCGGTGTCCTGATCGGGGCCCGGTGGCCGATTGAAGGGGGGCGTTGGCGGCGGGCCTTGGCCGTGACGCTCGGCGCCCAGATTGCAGTGTCACCCGTTCTGGTCCTCACTTTCCAGAAGGTGCCCCTTCTCTCTCCTCTGGTCAATCTGATCGCCGCCCCGGTCGTCGCTGCTGCCACCTTGCTCGGGGCGGTCGGAGTCACCGGGATCGACCCTCTTGTCTCGGTGGCGGCGTGGCTGGCCGGGATCGTCCTCGATCTGGCCAGAGGTGTTTCCACGTGGCCACAGGTGGGAGGGGTCGGTCTTCTCGTCATCGGAGCACTCGCCACCCTCTTCGTGCGATTCCGCTCCCAGCGAGGGGCCTTGGCTCTGGCCGCGTCGTTAGTGCTCGTTGCCGGCCTGATCGGCCCGAGGTCGGAAGTGCCGCAGGGCGGGGTGGTGGTTTTCGACGTCGGCCAGGGCGACTCGATATTGGTCTCCGGGGGCAACGGCCGTTTCGCTCTCGTCGACGGTGGCCCGGATCAGGTGCGTCTCTTGGAGAAGCTGGGGGAGTACGGGGTGCGCCGGTTCGAGTTGGTGGTTCTCAGCCATGTCCACGCCGATCACGCCACCGGCCTGATCGGTCTCGTCGGGCGGGTTCCGGTAGGCCGGGTCTGGGCTGCAACGGACCACCATGAAACCCCGGCTTCGGTTGAGTTGTTCGCCAGGCTCAGCGAGAGTCGAGTCCTGGTCGAAGAGCCGGCTCCCGGGCAGCGATGGGACCTGGGCGGGGTGACCCTCACCGTGCTCGGTCCCCTCCGCCGGTATGCGTCACCCAACGACGAATCGATCGTCGTCATGGTCAGCGGCCGATCAATGGCGATGTTGCTCACCGGCGACATCGAGACAATCGCTCAGGGCGATCTGGGACCGCTTCAGGCCGATGTGCTCAAGGTGCCGCATCAAGGGGCCGCGACGTCCGATGCCGAATGGCTGCGGGAGGTGAGAGCCGAGCTCGCGGTGATCTCGGTAGGGCCGAACGATTTCGGGCATCCCGCCGATTGGGTGATCGAAACCCTGGAGGAGTCGGGGGCGGTGGTCAAGCGCACCGATCGGGACGGTGACGTGGTGGTCCCGTTGTCCTAGCCGACCCAGGGATGGGACACTTCCGACCATGGACGGCAGACGTTCGATCGAGCTGGGAGCAGTTGACCTGCCGCTGGGCCAAGTCACTTACGTGATGGGTGTCATCAACATGTCACCTGACTCGAGGAACCTCCACACAATCGCCCACTCGGTCGACGAGGCGCTGCTGATGGCCGACCGCTATCGGACATGGGGAGCCACATTGATCGACCTTGGTGGCCAGTCCTCACATTTCGACAATCCGACGATTGACGAGGTCGAGGAGATCTCACGGGTCGTGCCGGTAGTCGAAGCGCTCACCGCCGAGAAGCATCTGGTGGCTATCGACACCTGGAAGCCGGATGTCGCCCGTGCCGCGGTCGATGCCGGTGCTGTGATCGTCAACGACACCGGAGGCCTGCGTGATCCGGAGATGAGATCGCTGGTAGCCCAGGCCGGGGTAGCCGCAGTTGCCGTCTACGTAGAGGGAGCCAACCCCCACGAGGTCGACGAGGTCGAAATACGACCCGACAAGGCTCGGCACACGGCCCAAGAGTTCGGCGAGTTGATATTGGGCCTGGAGAGAGAAGGGATCCACAAGGTGATCCTCGACCCGGGAATCGCGCTCAACTACCGGGGTGACTATGAGGCGTATACCAGGATGCAGCTCGAGGTGATTGCCGGCTCCGACGAGCTGCATCGTCTCGGCAAGCCCGTCTTGATCCCGATCCCGAGAAAGCGGGATTCTCATCGGGTGGCGGCGTACATGGCTCTGGCCCTGGAGCATCGGGCGGACATCATCAGGGCTCACGATGTCGCCGTTGCCTGCGATCTGGCGAGGTTGTTCGGCAGGCTTGCCTAACTGTCGGCGTGCCCGACTACGGTCTGGCAAATGGGATTGCTCCTCATCTCGGCACCTTCCAATGCCGGTCCCGGCGAGCGTCAGCGGATGCTGGACGCCGCGGCGGAGCGGTTCTCGGAGCAGGGTGT
>JBBDQO010000111.1:0-20225 GCA_040905925.1 Acidimicrobiia bacterium
CTGCTGGATCTTGCCACCCGGATACCGATCCGACCCACCACCACGGCGTATCCGCTGGAGGCCGCTGACGAGGCTCTCACCGATCTGGCTCACGATCGGGTCAACGGAGCTGCGGTGTTGAGGGTGTCCGGCTGAGGCAAGGGTCGGGAGTGGCGCCAGTGAAGGGATCCCAGGCGGGGGTAGGGCTCCATTCGAGCTTCTGTGCACTAGGTTTCTTCCTGAGCGATCGGAGTGCCGAGATGAGGTCACCGCAATGCGCCTAGGCCGTGCCTTCGGTATCGAGGTGCGCATCGACCCTTCCTGGCTGGTGATCGCCTTCCTGGTCGCCTGGTCGTTCTACGCCCAATTCGGTCTCGAGTTCCCCGGGCTGGAATCGGAGGCCAATGTCCTTTTGGCGGCCGGATCTGTCGTGATCTTCTTCGGATCAGTCCTCTTGCACGAGCTCAGTCACTCGGTGGTGGCTCGGCGCCTGGGCATCCCCGTGGAAGGAATCACTCTCTTTCTCTTCGGCGGGGTGACCAAGACCAAGATGGAGGCACGGCAGCCACGAGACGAATTCGTCATCGCGGTGGTCGGCCCGGTGACCAGCCTTGCACTTGCCGGCCTGCTGTGGTTGGTGGTGAACCTGACCGGAGACCTCTTTCCCGGGCCGGTTCAATACGCGTTGGGGTATCTGGGCTGGCTCAACCTCCTCTTGGGGGTCTTCAACCTTCTCCCTGGTTTCCCCCTCGATGGGGGCCGGGTGCTGCGATCGATCCTGTGGCGGGTCACCGGGAGCCTGACCAGGGCCACCCAGGGAGCCGCTTGGGGCGGGAGGATCATCGCCATGATCATGATCGGCTTTGGTCTCCTCTCCGTGTTCCAAGGAGACCTGGGTGGGTTGTGGTTGGCGGCCATCGGTTGGTTTCTCCTCCAGGCTGCCACGGCCGCTGACCAGGATGCGATGCTCCGACGCCTGCTGAGAGAGGTGAGGGCGAGTGACCTGATGTCCCCGAATCTGGTGACCATTCCCTCCAACGCCACCATCAGGGAGGCGGTGGACGAGTACTTCCTCCGTTACGACCACTCAGCCTTCCCGGTGGTGGAGGAAGAGAAGACAGGTTTGCTCACTCTCAGGGCGGTTCGCCAGATACCACGTGACCAGTGGGAGATCCGTCAGGTGTGGACCGCCACGACCAATCTCGAGGAAACATGCACGGTCGGGCCCGACACACCGATGGACGAAGTCATGGAACGCATGCGCCAAGAGGGACAGGATCGTGTTCTGGTGCTCGATGCCGGTCAGGTGTTGGGGATCATCACGTCACAGGACATCGTTCGGTGGGTGCGACGCTCAGAGGAGTTGGGCCTGGCTCGAACCGGCGGCTGACGGCACCTCTAGGAGCCGGCGGAGACCTGGCTCAGGGTTTCGGCGAGTCTGAGCTCACCCTGTTCCGCCTCGAGAATGATCGGAATGGTGCGGACCACCGTGTCGGGATTGAGGCTGATCGAGTCGATTCCCATCTCGACCAAGCGGCGAGCGACATCGGGGAAGTCCGACGGCGCCTGACCGCAGATCCCGATGTGCCGGCCGTGGCGATGAGCACCGTCCACGGCGAGCCGGATCATCTCCATTACTCCTTCGTCGCGCTCATCGAAGTCGAACGCAACCAACTCGGAGTCCCGATCCACACCAAGCACGAGTTGGGTCAGGTCGTTCGAGCCGATGGAGAAGCCATCGAAGATCCCGGCGAAGGCATCCACCTGAACCACATTGTTCGGGATCTCACACATGACATACACTTCCAGGCCGTTCTCGCCGCGCCGCAGCCCATGAGACGCCATTACCTCGAGGACCCGTACACCTTCCTCCACCCTCCGGCAGAAGGGGATCATCAGCTTGATGTTGGTGAGGCCCATATCGTCACGGGCCCGTTTCATCGCCGCGCACTCGAGGGCGAAACCGGCCGCATAGGCGGGGTGCGCATAGCGTGAGGCTCCCCGGAACCCGATCATCGGGTTGGACTCGACGGGCTCGAAGGCCTGTCCACCGAGGAGGCTGGCGTACTCGTTGGTCTTGAAGTCAGACATTCGGACGATGACCGGCCTGGGGTAGAAGGCCGCCGCGATCGTCCCGACTCCCTCGGAAAGACGCTCGACGAAGTACGCGGCGCCGTCGGGATACCCGCCTATGAGTTCGAGAATGCTCTGACGTGCCGCGGGATCCTCGACACGGTCGGGATCGAGGAGGGCCATGGGATGAGCTCGGATCGACTCGGAGATGATGAACTCCATCCTGGCAAGGCCCACGCCGTCCACAGGAAGTTGCGACGTTTGAAAGGCAAGATCCGGGTTTCCGACGTTGACCATGATCTCGGTGCTGGTCTTGGCCAGGTCGGCGAGGTCGATCTTCCGAACTTCGACCGGGACCTCCCCTGCGTAGACAAGCCCCACCTCGCCTTCGGCGCAGGACACGGTGACCATCTGTCCTGAACGAAGTTGGTCGGTCGCGTTCCCCGCTCCGACCACGGCGGGTATCCCGAGCTCGCGGGCGACGATTGCGGCGTGACAGGTCCGTCCCCCGCGATTGGTGACGATCGCCGCCGCGTTTTTCATGACCGGCTCCCAATCAGGGGTCGTGGTGTCGGCGATCAGGACCTCGTTCGGCCGGAACGAGGACAAACCCGCGGTGGAGGTGATCACGTGGGCCAGGCCCGATGCAGCCGCTCTGCCCACTGCCCGGCCCTCGACAAGGACCCTTGCCCCGGGCTGGACCAGATACTCGGTGAGCGTCGTTCCCCTTTTTTGCGAGGCCACGGTTTCCGGTCTGGCCTGCACGAGGTATATGCGATTGTCGATGCCGTCTTTGGCCCACTCGATGTCCATCGGCATCCGGTGGCCTGCCTTGGCGCCGTAGTGACGCTCGACCTCGATCCCGTAGCCGGCGAGGGTTAGCACCTCGGTGTCGGTGAGGCAGAACCTGTCTCGATCGGTGTCGGGGGTGGGCACGATGGAAGTGGTCTGCCCCCCTCGGCCTTGGGAGTAGACCATTCTGACTTGCTTGCGCCCGAGCTTGCGCTTCAGGACAGACCTGTGCCCGAGCTCGAATGTGGGCTTGTGGACGTAGAACTCGTCGGGGTCCACGACTCCCTGCACCACCGTCTCGCCCAACCCGTAGGCGCCGGTGATGAATACGACATCTTCGAAGCCCGTCTCGGTGTCGATGGTGAACAGGACCCCGCTGCTCGCCAGGTCGGAGCGAACCATCTTCATGACACCCACAGACAGGGCTATCGAGAAGTGGTCGAACCCCTTGTCGATCCGATAGGAGATCGCCCGGTCGGTGAACAACGATGCAAAGCACCGTCGGCAGGCCTCGACCACCCGCTCCGCCCCATGGACGTTGAGATAAGTCTCGTGCTGCCCGGCGAAGCTCGCAGTGGGCAAGTCCTCAGCGGTGGCAGACGACCGGACGGCAACACTCAGATCGGGACCGTACTCCTCGACCATGCGCTGGTATGCGGTGATGATCTGCTCGCGGATTGGCTCGGGCAGGGCAGATTCGTAGATCAGCTCACGCGCCTTTCGGGCGCGTCTAGCGAGGTCATCGACGTCGGACTTGTCCACCCCACCGATGATCTCCTTCAGCCTCGGCCAAGTTCCCGCACTGGTGAGCGTGTCCCGGTAGGCCTGGGCGGTCACTGCGAACCCATTGGGCACGTTCACGCCGAGTGGGGCCAAAGCGCGGTATAACTCGCCAAGCGAGGCGTTCTTACCTCCGACCTCGGCGACGTCGCCGACTCCCAGCTCCTCAAACCAACGTATGTAAGGGCTATCCGCGGATGTGCTCATCTCGAACTCCTTGGAGCGATGGATCTCCGGCCAAAACGGCCCGTGCATCAACTGGCGCGACCGCGAATGAACCAGAAGGCGAACAGACCGGTGGCGATCGCCACGATCAGCATCAGCCACACCGAACGGTGACTCGACGCGTCTCTTTCACGACTCATATGAACCTCCTTCAGTCGTATTGAAACCCGATGTGACGCCCTGCGACCAGGGCCAGAAGTCAGTATCGAGCCCGCCAGATGACGTTTGGTCCCGGTGGGAGGGTCCATAGTCCCCTATGCCTGCGCAGGGCGTTCTGGCACGGTTGGGATGAGCCGAAGAGCGCAATGGAGACCAAGTACGCACCCATCGAGAAGACCGGCCCGTTCCGCCTGGCCCCAAACCTCGCTGATTACGACAAGGAGCGCGTGGACTTCAGTTGGAAGACGGCTCAATCCCATCTCAGCCTCCTGCCGGGCGGGAAATGGAACATCGCCCACGAGGCGGTCGACCGGCACGTGCAGGCCGGGGCCGGAGGCGGCACCGCTATCCGTTGGCTTGGGCGCAAAGGTGAGCGCAGGGATATCTCGTATTCCAGCCTGGCCGAGGCAACCTCGAGATTCGCCTCCGGTCTGCGCAAGTTGGGCGTTGGCAAAGGTGACCGGGTGTTCACCCTATCCTCGAGGATCCCCGAGCTCTACATCGCCACCCTGGGAGCGTTGAAAAACGGCAGCGTTGCCGCACCTCTTTTCTCCGCGTTCGGCCCGGAGCCGATTCAGACCCGTCTTTCGATGGGCAAGGGCAAGGTCCTCGTGACCACCGGGCCTCTCTATCGGAAACGGATAGCCGGCATTCGTGAGCGGTTGCCAGACCTCGAGCATGTCATCGTCGTCGGCGACCCGGTCGAGGGCACTCTCTCTTTCTCCGACGTACTCGCATCCGGGGATCCGGCGAGCCCCCCCGAGCCCATGGAGCCCGAGGACATGGCTCTGCTTCATTTCACCAGCGGCACCACGGGAGCTCCGAAGGGGGCCGTGCACGTGCATCGGGCCGTCCTCCACCACTACGTCTCGGCGTTGTACGCCCTCGACCTTCACCCCGAGGACATCTACTGGTGCACCGCGGACCCGGGATGGGTCACCGGCACCTCATACGGGCTCATCGCCCCGCTGACCCACGGTGTCACCGGTATCGTCGACGAGGGCGACTTCGACGCAGATCGCTGGTACCGGATCATCCAGGATGAGCGCGTCAGCGTTTGGTACACCGCGCCGACTGCGGTTCGAATGCTGATGAAGGTGGGGGCAGACGCGGCCAGGGAGTACGACCTCTCCTCGCTTCGATTGGTGGCCAGCGTGGGTGAGCCCCTCAACCCGGAGGCAGTCGTATGGGGAGTTGAGGCACTTGGCCTCCCGATCCACGACAACTGGTGGCAGACGGAGACCGGGGGGATCATGATCTCCAACTATGCCGGCGAAGAGATACGTCCCGGTTCGATGGGTCGCCCTCTACCCGGTGTCGAGGCCACCATCCTGCGTCGTACCGACGACGGCCATATCCGCATCAATCCAGACGGGAGCGCCGAGGAGGAGAGTGAACCGCTGACCGAGGGCGAGTTGGCCCTGCGGCCGGGGTGGCCCTCGATGTTCCGCGCCTATCTGGGGATGGACAAGAGATACGAGAAGGCCTTCGTTGGCGGCTGGTACTGCACCGGTGATCTGGCCGAGCGGGACGAGGACGGCTATTTCTGGTTCGTGGGCCGCGGCGATGACGTGATCAAGTCGGCCGGGCACCTGATCGGCCCCTTCGAGGTGGAATCTGCGCTCATCGAGCATCCGGCGGTGGCGGAGGCGGGCGTCATCGGGAAACCGGACGAAGTCGCCGGTGAGGTGGTCAAGGCCTTCGTGTCGCTCAACCCGGGTTTCGTCTGGTCAGACACGCTCAACAAGGAGCTTCTGGCGTGGGGCCGGGTGAAGCTCGGTGCCGCGGTGGCCCCCCGTGAGATCGACCACGAGCAGGATCTGCCTCACACTCGCTCGGGCAAGATCATGCGCCGGCTGCTCAAGGCTTGGGAATTGGGGTTGCCTACCGGCGACCTATCGACGCTGGAAGGCAGGTGACGACGTGAGCGATGATCGACATCGGGTCGACCTTCTCCGGGGGATGCTCCGGATCCGCAGATTCGAGGAGAGGTGCGCACAGCTCTATCAGGCCGAGAAGATCCGGGGATTCCTGCATCTCTATATCGGAGAGGAGGCGGTGGCCGTCGGTGTGATGGAAGCCCTCCAGCCTGACGACGCCGTCGTCGCCACCTATCGCGAGCACGGCCATGCCCTCGCTCGCGGAATGGACCCAAAGTCGGTCATGGCCGAGATGTACGGCAAGGTCGAGGGCTGCAGCCGGGGCCGGGGCGGCTCGATGCATCTCTTCGACGCATCGACTCGGTTCTACGGCGGGAACGCCATCGTCGGCGGTGGGTTGCCTCTGGCCGTCGGCCTCGCCCTCGCCGATCGACTTGAAGACCGGAAGCGGGTGACGGCCGTTTTCTTCGGGGAGGGCGCCGTTGCCGAGGGTGAATTTCACGAGTCGATGAACCTGGCCGCGCTCTGGCACCTGCCGGTCCTTTTCTGCTGTGAGAACAACCTCTACGCGATGGGCACCGCCCTGGGCCGGTCCGAATCGCAGACCCGGATGACCCTCAAAGCCGCCAGCTATGAGATGTCGGCATGGGAGGTCGACGGAATGGATGTTGTGGCGGTCGAGGAGGCCGCCCGAAGGGCTGTCGAGTCGGTCAGGTCCGGTGGAGGCCCTCACTTCCTGGAATTCCGCACTTACCGCTTCCGTGCCCACTCGATGTTCGATCCCGAGCTCTATCGCTCCAAGGAAGAGGTCGAGACGTGGAAGGAGCGTGATCCGATCGATCTGCTCGACGAGCGGTTGACAATCGACGGGATCCTCACCGGCGAGGAGAGGGCCGCGATGGAGGACGAGGTGGCCGAAGAGGTCGAGGCGGCGGTGGCCTTTGCGGAGGCGGGTACGTGGGAGCCCGTCGAGGAGCTGACACGGTTCGTCTACTCGGAGGTTGGCCGCTGATGACCGATGTAATGACCAAGACCAGGACCATCACCTACCGCGAGGCGGTCCGCGAGGCGATTCGCGAGGCGATGCAGCAGGACGATCGTGTCTTCCTCATGGGCGAGGATGTGGGCCGCTACGGCGGCTGTTATGCAGTTTCCAAGGGGCTGCTCGAGGAATTCGGGCCGGAGCGGGTGAGGGACACCCCGCTCTCGGAATCCGCCTTCGTCGGAGCCGGCATCGGGGCGGCCCTGGGTGGGATGCGCCCGATCGTCGAGGTGATGACGGTAAACTTCTCGCTGCTCGCGCTCGACCAGATCGTCAACAACGCCGCTCTCTATCTGCACATGTCGGGCGGGCAGTTCAACGTGCCGCTCGTCATCCGCATGGCGACCGGCGCCGGACGTCAGGTCGGTGCCCAGCATTCCCACTCACTCGAGGGTTGGTACGCCCACATCCCGGGGATAAGGGTGGTGACACCCGCAACGGTGGAGGATGCTCGCTGGATGCTCCCCACCGCTCTGTCCGATCCCGATCCGGTCATCATCTTCGAGCATTCCGGTTTGTACAACTCGGAGGGCGAGCTCCCCGAGCCCGGCGGGCCCGTTGACATTGTCAGTTCCCGGGTCCGCCAGGCCGGGTCGGATGTCAGCTTGATCACCTACGGCGGGAACTTGCCCAAGGCTCTGGCTGCCGCCGAAGACTTGGCCACCGTCGGTGTCTCAGCAGAAGTGCTGGACCTGCGCGTGCTTCGCCCGCTCGACACCGAGGCGATCCTGGCCTCAGTCGGTGCCACCCATCACGCTGTGATCATCGACGAAGGCTGGAAGACGGCCGGGATCTCGGCCGAAATCGCAGCCTGCATCGCCGAGCAGGCGGTCTGGGAGCTGGATGCACCGATTCGACGGGTGTGCTCCGCAGAGGTTCCCATTCCCTATGCCAGGCACATGGAGGAGGCGGCTCTGCCTCAGGTTTCGGCAATAGTCGCCGCGGCGCGGGAAATCGTCGGCTGATGATCGACTTTGTGCTCCCCTCGCTTGGAGCCGACATGGACCTGGCCAAGCTCAACTGCTGGTTGGTCAAACCCGGGGACACGGTGCACAAGGGCCAGATCATCGCCGAGGTTGAGACGGACAAGGCCGTGCTCGAGGTGGAGTGCTGGGACGAAGGGGTTGTCGAGGAGTTGGTTCTCGCCCCCGGCCCGACCCGTCTGCCGGTCGGTACCTTGCTTGCCCTCATCCGCCCGCTCGAGGGCGCCCAACCCCGACCGAGCCCGAAGGCGCCCGCGGTCGCAGAGGCGGTCACAGCGCAGCCCATACATCGGGCCCCCAGGCACGAAGTGCCGTCGCCGCCGGTGCGTCATCTTGCGCACCAGCTCGGCGTGGACACGGCTCGGGTGGCGGGAAGCGGCCCGGCTGGGGAGGTCACCAGGGAAGACGTACGCCGTGCCGCAGAACCGGTGATTGGCCTGGAGCAACGGGTGAAGGCCTCACCGCTGGCACGCCGGCTCGCCCGCGAGACCGGAGTCGACCTGGGGATCGTGCCTGCAAGCGGGCTCGCGGGGCTCGTCACCGCAAAGGACGTTCGCGCCATGGAGCAGGTGACGCCGGCGCCGCCGGATCTGCCTGTCGAGACAACCGAGCCCGAGGGGCGATCTGAAACCATGCGCCGTGCGATCGCTCGATCGATGGCCCATTCCAAGCGTGAGATCCCCCACTACTACCTCGCCAACCACATCGATCTCGATCGCGCTCTCCGATGGTTGACAGCTCAGAACGAAGAGCGCCCAATATCCGGGCGGATTCTCCCTGCCGCCTTGTTGTTGAAGGCGACTGCACTCGCCCTACGGGAGACTCCTGATCTCAACGGTCGCTGGGTCGACGACGGGTTCCGGCCCAGCGACGCCATCCATCTCGGTGTGGCGATTTCCCTTAGGGAGGGCGGTCTGGTCGCACCGGCGATCCACGACGCCGACCGCCTCAGCCTCGAAGAGATGATGGCGAGTCTGCGAGACCTGGTGAATCGAGCCCGCTCCTGGAGGTTGAGAAGCTCGGAGATGTCAGACCCGACAATCACGGTGACCAACCTCGGCGAGCGAGGTGTGGAGACCGCCTTCCCGGTGATCATCCCTCCGCAGGTGGCCATCGTCGGCTTTGGCAGGGTGGTGGACATGCCCGTCGCCATCGACGGTCAGCCAGCCGTGCATCCCGTCGTGCACGCCACTCTTGCCGGGGACCACCGGGTGACCGACGGCCATCGAGGAGGTTTGTTCCTCGACGCCTTGGATCGACTACTTCAGGAGCCGGAAGCGCTATGAACAAGGAACAGGCACGCCAGACCATCTTCGAGGTCCTCGGAGAGATCGCACCCGAAGTCGATCCGGCCACAGTGGACGACTCCTCAGACCTCACTGAGCAGCTCGATCTCGACTCGATGGACTACCTGAATTGGATGCTGGGCATCAACCAGGCCACGGGGGTCGAGATACCACAACGCGATGTCTCGCGATTCCTGACCATTGATGGCGCGGTCGAGTATCTGGTTTCCCACAGCGGCTGACTCGTCGTCTCGGTGGTTTTGAGTTTCTCCGCCGCCATCGGGCCTTTTGCCCCTACCAGCCCATACCGGGGAAGGGGATGCTGGGGGTGAATACGAAGGGAGTCTCGATGCATGCCAAGCCCGGCGACCATCTCGTGATCCAGGGTCACCACGTCGGCGAGACCGACAAAGAGGGTGAGATCCTCGAAGTGAAAGGAGAGGGTGGAGAGCCACCCTTCCTGGTTCGGTGGTCTGACGACGAGCGAGAGACTCTGGTCTTTCCGGGGAGCGATGCGATTGTGCATCCATCACGGCGGAAGACGTCCAAGAAGACTGCTTGACGTGTCACGAGGATGCTGCGGGAATCGGGACATACGGCTTTCTTGACGGTGCGGGAAGGAAGGAGGCTTCGAATATGGCACGAAACCGAAGCAGACCGCATGCTTGAGTTGGAGGAGTCGGCGCAGGGGGTGGATCTCTATCGGGCTCCTGGGAGCGAACTTCAGTTCCAGATGGCCGCCGAGGAAGCCGATTACCAGCCGGGGATCGTCGAGCAACACCCGAGTGCTGTTCTGGCAAGAGCCAAGGCACGTCGCCGCGGGCTCCGCGGCGCCATGATCGACTCGGAGGAGGCGGCGGCCGGCCCGTCGGGTCGGCAGGGATGGCTCAGCGGGGTCGAGGCTTGCCTGGCCGAACTGCGGCAGGCACTCGACGAGCACATCGAGGAGGTGGAGGGCCCTGATGGCCTACTCGCCGAGATCATGGAGTCGGCACCGAGGCTGGCCTCGGAAGTGGAGATTCTCCGGCAAGAGCACCGCCAACTGGTGACGGCCCTGATTCGGGCACAAGAGATTTCACGAGCGGTTGAGATCGACACAGCACCCGACCCGCTTCGTCTGCGACGTGCGGTGACCAGTCTCCTGGGACGGCTGACGTTGCACCGACAGCGAGGATCAGACCTGGTGTTCGAGGCCTTCAACGTCGATATCGGCGTCGCCGACTAGCGCCCTCGCTCGAGATGAGCAGACCGCGATCTGTTGAGGCGTCGAGAGAGGCGAGCCATTGGATGGCTCGCCTCTCATCGGTCCTGTCAGTTGATCAGGATGTCTTGACCTCAATCGGGACGTGGTGCGCTTCGGTGGTCTTCTCCTCGGGAAGCGACACCCGCACGGTGAGGACTCCCTTGTCGTAATCGGCGGTCACCTTGTCGGGGTCAACCCCAACGGGGAGCGGGATTCGACGCTGGAACCTCCCGTATGCCCTCTCGTGGACGTACCGGTCGTCCTCGGAGATTTCAGTCTCCGCCGACTTCTCGCCCTTTATCGAGAGGATGTCATCATCGACAGAGATCTCGACGTCCTTATCGGGGTCGATGCCGGGCAGCTCGACGATCACGACCAATTCCCCTTCTTGTCTGGCGACATCGATCGAGGGTCGAAATGCAAACTCGTGCTCACCGATGAATCGGGGGAAGTCGAACAACCGCCACTCCTTGTCGAGGTCGAAGAACGGTGTCCATACTTTGAGTTCCATGGTGGTTCACCTCCTTCCTCGGGCCTGACCCTTGGGCAGCAGGCGGCCCGGTCCAGCATGGGTTTCACCAATGATGTTCCGACTTGGCAGACAGTTTGACCAGGGTCAAATGGCCCGTTTTCACCCGGTGACCTGGGTCCGGGCTCAGGGACGGGTCAGGGAACGAACAAGGCAGTACGGCTACAGGACCGGGACTTCCGGCCATAGACGCAGTTCTCACAGGCGTGTCAAGCTGGGATCTACTAAGGAGGTCTCTCATGGTTGTCGTCGTCGGAGTTGACGAGTCGCCGCTGGCCAAGGAGGTCCTCGGCAAGGCCATCGAGGAGGCAGGGTGGAGGGCAACAGAGCTCCACGTTGTCAACGTCTTTCACCTGCCCTTCACCTATGTCGACATACCGGTCGACTTCGTTGCGATTGCCGAAGGTCACCGCAACGCGGTCTGGGGCCCGCTCGAGGAGCAGCTCTCCGCAGCGAAGGTCGACATCCGGCGGGTCGATCTCGAGGGCTATCCGCCGGACGCTCTCGTGTCGTACGCCAACGACGTAGGGGCGTCTTTATTGGTGCTAGGCACACGGGGGCGCGGCGAGTTGGGGGCGCTGATCCTCGGGAGCACCAGTCACCGTGCGATCCATCTTGCCGCCTGTGATGTGCTGATCGTCAAACGAACGGCGGTATGACGGGCCCGATCCCTCGCTTGAGAAACCGGACGGAGGAAGCGGCCTCTGGAGCTACCGGAGCAGGATGGGGTACTCGCGGATATTGATGCGGCTTCCGTCCTTCGCCGAGTATTCCCAGACGATCAAGGCGCCGACCTGGTCCCGCTCCACCGTGTAAGGCATAGAAACCTCCCACTCCCCCCAGCACCCGGTGCCACAGCTAGCCATGACGGTCTCTTCAAAGAGAGCTAGCCCGTCGTCATCTGTGAGCATGATCTGAGAAACGGCCTCGAAGACGTTGCTCAGGCCCTGCACCTGTATCGGGCTTGTCACCGGCTCACCCCACGCCGGAGATTCCACGAAGATGGCAGGCAGATAGTCGTAATAGTCGCTTCTGGTCTGCGGCCGATCGAGCTCGATTCCCTCGGAGGAGAACACGGTCACAGGCTCGCCCTCCAGGTAGAAGGCGACCTCGTCCACCTGCGCGGCGCGGGTGACGGTGTAGACGACCTGGGCGATGCGGGCGAACATCGAGGCACTGCCCCCGCCGCCGTCGAACTCGCCGCTGAGGTCGACGGTGGCGACTCCGCCGTCGACGTTCAACCCGAGAAGGGTGGTCCCCTCGGGGATGGCCGTGTGCATCGCAGGGAGGCCGGCGATCTCATCGGCAGTCGGGCCTTGCAACAAGAGCTCGACCGCAAGCATGTTTGCATCGCCGGAGGTGGGAGCCTGGCGATACACCGGGACCAGGAACGGCCCACCCGTTCCCTCGCCGACCTCTTCGAGTAGCAGGTAAACCACCCGCCCGATGGTGCCCACAGATGTGGTGGTCGAGCCGGCCGATGACGTTGTGGTGGTGGGGGCGTGGGTGGTCGTTGTCTCGGGCCCGGTGCTAGTCGGGCTCTCGGATGTTGTGGACTCTGCGCCTTCGCCGGTCCCGCAAGAGGCGACAGCGAGTGCGAGCACCGCGATCAACACGGCACGCTTGTCGTGACTCATATGCCGATCATCCGACGTCGGCAGAAGAAGCGCCAGTGACCAAGGTCACAACGTCACGTGGCTTTGGGAGCCAAACGCAACCGGATTGCCTCAATCGATCCCAAAACGGCAACCGGTGTCAACCCAGTGACCAGTGCGACCAGCCATTGGCTCTGGTCGAGGGGCAAAACTCCGAATACGTCTCCGAGAGGACCGAGCACCAGGGCCACCTGGAGCAGCAAACCCAACCCTATCGATGCAGTGAGCCTGTGGTTCGAGAGGTTCACGGAGAGGGGGAGTCGCACCACGTAGACGTAGAGAAGATGCGCAAAGACAAGACTGGTGAGAAGCACCGTGCGGCCCACGGCCCAGCTCGCATCCTGGGAACGGACGATGGCCAAGGCGACGATCGGGCCACTGGCCAGAACCACCCCTCTGCTGGCAAGCATGCCCAGGTGTCGCCTGGAGAGGAGTTGCGATCCCCTCAGGGACCCACCCAAAGCCGCTCCTCTTGGCCGGTCGAATGCCAGAGCCAGAGCAGGTAGGCCGTCGGTCAGCAAGTTGATCCACAGCAGCTGGAGGGGCAGGAGAGGGATCCCGATTCCCGGGAAGAAGCCGAGCCCGATGAGGACCACGGTCACTTCGGAGAGATTGCCGGCCACCAAGTAATCCACCACTTTTCGGATGTTGTCGAATATCGCCCGTCCCGCGTATACCGCCTTTACCACCAGTCGAAGGTCATCATCGGTGATGACCAGGTCCGCCGCTTCCCGAGCCACCTGGCTCCCATCTCGGCCCATGGCCACCCCGATGTCGGCGCGACGCAGAGCCGGGGCGTCGTTCACCCCGTCGCCTGTGACGGCGACCACCTGACCTGCTGTCTGAAACGCCTGCACCAGATCGAGCTTCTGCTCAGGCTCGACCCGGGCGTAAACACTCACGGAGTCGAGGTCATCGGGAATGCCGCCAGACCGCAACTCGGTGCCGGTCAACACCTCATCCGCCCCGTGGCTCAAGCCGGCAGCCCGGGCCACGGCAGAAGCGGTGCCGGCATGATCTCCGGTCACCATCACCAGCCTCACCCCCGCCTCGGTCAACTTGTGAACCGTATCCGATGCCTCGGGCCGCAACGGGTCGTGCAGGACGGCCAGACCCACGAGAACGAGGCGCTGCTCGATGGAATCGAGATCTGCCGGCGCCGAGTCGAGACGTCGGACTGCCAACGCCAGAACCCGGGCTCCGGTTGCCGCCAGTTGGTCGACCGTGGACAGCATCGAGAGCCGCTGGTCGGGAGTCATCGCGCGCTCTGACCCATCGTCGATCATTGCCAGCTCGCTGATCTCCAGCACGTTCTCGGGTGCTCCCTTGGTCAAGAGCTCATACCCGGCTCGCCCCTGATGCAACGTGCTCATCATCTTTCGCTGCGAATCGAAGGGGACATTGGCGACGCGTGGGCGCTGCGACCGCAGATGCTCGATCTCCGCTGGCTCGAAAGCCTCCAACATGGCGATTTCCACCGGGTCACCTCGAGGCGGATCGAGGGTGGCGTCGTTGCACAATGCCACCACATCGAGAACAGCCTCTCTGAGCGGCCCCGAAAGCTCGGATGGGGCGAACGATCGCCCGCCGACCACGATCACTTGCGCGAGCCGCATCCTGTTCTGGGTCAGCGTCCCGGTCTTGTCGGTGAGGAGGACTGTTGTCGAGCCCAGGGTCTCAACCGCAGGCAGATTCCGCACGATTGCGCCTTCACGGGCCATCCGTCCCACCCCGAGAGCCAGGCTCAGGGTCACCACGGCAGGCAGCCCTTCGGGAACAGCTGCCACTGCCAGAGCTACCGCTGCCAGAAACGCTTGTTCGAACGCCGATGCCGAGCCTCCGAGGCGGGCGGCAGTCAGGCCGAAGACAATCACGGCGATAACCAGCGCTGCCTGACCCAATCGAGTGGACAGACTTCCCAGCTGCCTCTGGAGAGGAGTCGTCGGGGATTCCGCGGTCAGGTGGCTGGCAAGTCGGCCCAGCGAGGTCGACGACCCGGTGGCGACGACCACGCCTCGCCCTGATCCGGCGGTGATCAGACTGCCTGCGTGGGCTATCCAGAATCGGTCAGACATCGGGAGCGACATGTCCCCCTCGTCAGCCGGGGTCTTGGCCACGGGCAAGGACTCGCCTGTGAGGAGAGACTCGTTGGCTTCCATCGACCAGGCAGCGAAGAGCCACATGTCGGCAGGGACCCGGTCCCCGGCCGCGAGGAGAACGACGTCTCCGGGAACCACCTCTCCGGCCGGAATCACCACCGCGTGGTCCGATCGCAGGACCGAAGCCGTAGGCGCCGCTTCTGAGCGGAGTGCTTCGAGGGCGGTCGAGGCTCGCTCCTCCTGAGCCACGGCAACCACGATGTTGAGCACCACGATGGCGATGATGGCGATGGCGTCCCGCACCTCACCCGATGCCAGAACGCTGACCGCGGCGGCTGCCATGAGAAGCAGCGACATCGGCTCCCTTGCGTTGCGCCAGACGCGGTCCACCAGAGATGGACCGGGAGCGGATGGCAGCTCGTTTCGCCCTGCAGCAAGGCGGACGGTTGCTTCTTCAGAGCTGAGCCCGGTCTCGATCGCCGTGTGGAGCTGTTCGGTCAGCTGTTCGAGAGCGACAAGCTCCGTCGGATGGGGGTGTTCCGGCGGCATCGACCTGTCAAACCTCACCTTTGGTCCCGATATCTCTTTGGAAGGTAGACCATACGAGGTGACACAACAGGGCCGTTTGACCAGGATCGCCGCGTCGTTTTCCCAGATGGCTGGGCCATTTGGCTCTACCTCGACCACGGGGAGTGGCCTTAGTTTGGCGACATGCGAGCGAGATGCCGATGAAACGCCTCTTGGTTCTGGGCGCCGGCACCGCTGGAACGAGGGTCGTCAACAAGCTTCGACCACTGCTTCCGCCGCAGGAGTGGGACATCACGGTGATCGAGCCGTCCCCGTTCCATCTGTACCAGGCAGGCTTGGTATTTGTGCCGTTCGGCCGATACGAGCCAAGTGAGCTTCTCAAACCAACCCGGCCCCAGCTGCCGGCCGGGGTACCTCTGATCACCGAAGAGGTCGAGCGGATCGATGTCGAAGCCAGCCTGGTCGAGCTCGCCAGTGGTCAGACCATCCACTACGACCAGCTTGTGATCGCTACCGGGACTCATCCTCGTCTCGACATGACACCAGGCATGATCGGCCCCCGCCTGGGGAAGACAGTCCACGAGTTCTACACGCTGCCAGGTGCTCAGGCGCTGCGCCAAAAACTGGAGAATTGGGGGGGTGGCCGGTTCGTCGTCCACATCACCGAAATGCCGATCAAGTGTCCAGTGGCCCCGCTCGAGTTCGCCTTCCTGGCAGACGACTACTTCAGGAGAATCGGCATTCGAGATCGCGTCGAAATGACCTTTGTGACTCCTTTGTCCGGGGCCTTCACCAAGCCAATCGCATCCGAGCGGTTGGGAAACATGCTCGACACCCGGGGCATCCGCGTCGAGCCGGATTTCTACGTGGAGCGCATCGAAGATCGCGCCCTCGTCTCATATGACGAGCGGGTCATCCCGTTCGACCTCCTCGTGACCGTGCCCGTCAACATGGGGGCCGAGTTCGTCGCCAGGTCTGGGCTCGGCGACGAGTTGAACCACGTGAAGGTGGACCCGCACACGTTCTTGGCAGATGGTCTCCAGAACGTATTCGCCCTTGGTGACGCTGCCGCACTCCCCATCTCGAAGGCCGGCTCGGTGGCACATTTCGCGGTCGAAGTGTTCGTCGAGAACTTCCTCGATCACATCGCCGGGCGTCCGATGCAGCGCGCATTCGATGGGCACGCCAACTGCTTCGTTGAGTCGGGCGCCGGCAAGGCTCTCCTCATCGATTTCAACTACGACACCGAGCCTCTGCCCGGCACCTACCCCCTCCCGGTGGTGGGGCCTCTCAGTCTTCTCAAGGAAACCCGGATCAACCACCTCGGCAAGCTCGCCTTCAAGCCCATCTATTGGCACATGCTCTTGCCAGGACGCCGACTTCCGGTCCCGAATGCGATGTCGATGGCCGGCAAGGAGATTCCAACCGGCCAACCAGAAAGAGAGGACGTGACCATATGACGGTTGCAGCCATTCAAGGGCGCGACATCCACGTCGATGTCGAAGGCTTCCTCACCGATCCGATGGAATGGGATGAGAGCCTGGCGGAAACCCTTGCCGCCAACATCGGCATCCACTTGACCGAAGGGCACTGGTCGGCGATCCGATTCGCCCGTTCGGACTTTGCGGCGAAGGGGGAGACCCCGACCCTGCGCCGCATGGCAACCGCCGGCGGCGTTGCGACCAAGGACATGTTTGCCCTGTTCCCCAAGAAGCCGGCAAAGAAGATGGCTTATGTGGCCGGGCTTCCCAAGCCGGTCGGATGCGTCTGAAGGAGACACCATGACAATGACACTGGAAGCACCGGTACCGGTCTTCGATGACGAGACGACGGGCCGCAAGTTGGCGATCATCTGCTCCAAGGGCTCGCTGGACATGGCGTACCCCGGACTGGTACTGGCAAATGCCGCTCTGAGTGAGGGCATCGAGACCCACGTCTTCTTCACCTTCTGGGGCTTCGACATGATCAACAAGGCGACGATGAGTCATCTCAAGTTCACCCCGGTCGGGAATCCGGCGACGCACATGCCGCCGATGTTGATGGGGCTGCCCGGGATGACATCCTTCGCCACCCACATGATGAAGAAGCAGATCGAGGGCATCGACATACCGGATGTTCCGGAGTTCCTCGAGATGATCACCGACGCCGGTGGGCACCTCTGGGCATGTCGCATGTCGGCCGACATGATGCACATCGAGGAGAAGGACCTCTACGAACGGGTCGAGGGAATCATCAGCGCCACCGACTTCATCGAACTCTCCGAGGGTGCCCAGATCATCTTCGTTTGAAACCGAGTAGCGCCAAGGTCTCGACGGCTCGATCCCGGGGGATGAGCTCGACGGCATATCCAGAGTGGACCACCACGTAGTCCCCGATGACTGCGTCGGGGACCATGACCAGGTCGATGTCCCTCTCGGTGTCGATGATCGAAACCCTTCCCGGGATCGAGGCAGCCGTTGGCTCTCCGATGCTCACGACCCGTCCCGGAATGGCGACACACATCGCTAGCCCTCGAGCCCGATCGAAACCAGCAGCACCCCGAGGGCACTCGAGTCGGTGGGGTCCGCCGACTGCTCCACCTCCACCTCCGGCGCATAGCCCCATTCTTCCAAGGCATAGTGGTGGACGCCCTCTCTCAGCGACTCCGGGCCGATGCCGGACAACGCCCCCACCCTGAATCTCAGGCTGGCGACCTGATCCTGCGCTCCATCGATCTCTTTCTCGACCCGGTTCATCAGGTCGCGCACTATCCCGCTCTCATGCACGATCGATCTCCATCACCAGCTCCTTCACCGCTCGCTCGACCTGGTCAGACAGCCCAACGCCCGGCGCCAGGGTCGAGACCTCGATCCCGTACACCATGATTCGCTCGGGCAGACGCCCCAGGCGCCGGGCCATCTCGATGGTCTCCATGACCCCGACCGAATGGGTGCTGGTCGCCAGGATCCCGCTGGGAAGGGGCTCATGATGGGCATCGAAGCGGTGGACCGTCCCTGGGGGCGCTCCGGAACGTGCCGCGTCGACAACGATCACCTCGTCGGCTCCCTCCCAGACATCCATCAACTCATATGAGCCGTTGGCCTCTTGGTGAGCCTCGACGCGGCGAACTCGGCGGGCGACCTCGAGACCCGCGGCATCGTCACCGCGTGTCGGGTTCCCGACTCCGATCACGATTCGCCTCATTCCCGCTCCACAGTGAGGTCCAGGAAGTGGGTGGCACAGGAGATACATGGGTCATAGCACCGGATCGCCTGTTCCAACTGCCACTGAAGCTGATCGTCCGTCAACTGCGTGCGCCCCACCACGTAGGCGCGGAGGTCGTCTTCGATGCTCAGCTGATTCTGTGACGTCGGAGGGACGATGTGCGCCTCGGTGATGAGGCCTCCGGAATCGAGGGCATATCGGTGGTAAAGGGTGCCCCGAGGTGCTTCCGAGACTCCGTGACCTACCACATCCCGCGGCTCGACCTCGATGGACGGGGCGTCGGGCTGGGTGTATCCGTCGATCAAACGCAATGCCTCCTCACAAGCGAATGCGATCTCAACGGCTCTGACGACGATGCTCCGGAAAGGGTTGTTGCACCTGGAACCGAGCCCGGCCTCTTCGGCGGCCTTTCTGGCCACCGGGGTGAGTTGCTCGTAATTGAGCGAGTAGCGAGCCATGGGCCCCAGGTGATATGCCCCTCCACCCTTGCGACGGGCGTGGAGGGCGTTGGACCATGAGACGTGACTCTCCTCGAAATGGTCGCCCCATTCGTCGACGCTGATGTCCAGCCCTCGGTTCGACACGATGCGGCCCTCATGGATGGCGTACTCATCGGGGTGTTGAAGGGCGACATACTCATAGTCACGCTCGAACTCGGGGAAGGGAAGGCCGGACACCCACCGGGTCGTGGCCACCGCGGCCTCCAAGGCCCATTCCAGGTCTGGCACCAACGTCTCCAGCTCCTTCTTGGTTGGAACCCGGTAGAAGCCACCGACCCTGATGTTGATCGGATGGATCTCCCGTCCCCCAATGAGAGACATGATCTGATTGCCGATCTTCTTCAGCCGCAGACCCATCTGCACCTGCTCCGGAAAATCGGCGGCCATCGCAATGGCATTGTCGTATCCCAGGAAGTCTGGGGCGTGGAGGATGTAGACGTGGAGGGCATGGCTCTCGACCCACTCCCCGCAGTAGATCAGCCTGCGTAGGGTACGAAGGCCGCCGGTCAGCTGGACACCGCCGGCGGACTCCATCGCATTGCAGGCGCTGGTCTGATAGGCGATGGGGCATATGCCGCAGATGCGAGCGGTGATATCCGGGGCTTCCGAGAACCGGCGTCCACGGAGGAAAGCCTCGAAGAAACGAGGTGGCTCGAAGATCTTGAATCTGAGGTCGAGCACCTCGTCCCCCTTCAGCTTGAGGTACATCGCCCCCTCGCCCTCCACTCGAGCCAGGTAGTCGACGGCGATCTCTCGTTCAACGCTCATAGGCATCGCTCGCCTCCCGGAACTCGGGGGCGTAGGCGTTGAACGTGCGCAGCGCCCGAACCAGATCGACGTCGGGTACCCCGAGCCCTCTCCACCACGCCGCCAGAGAGTCGATGTTCGGCGATTGGGAAGGCCCGTAACATCCATAACAGCCACGGTCGTAGGCAGGGCAGATGGCTCCGCATCCGGCCTGAGTTATGGGTCCCATGCACGGAATCCCCTGGGCGACCATCACGCAGTTGGTGCCCCGCAGCTTGCATTCGACACAGACGCTGTGCCGGGGGATGTTCGGCTTTCGCCGATGGAGGAAGGCGTCGATGACCTCCAGAAGCTGGTACTTGGAGATGGGGCAACCTCGCAGTTCGAAGTCGACGTCGATGTGGTCTGAGATCGGTGTGGACGTCGCCAGCGTCTCGATGTATTGGGGATGCGCATAGACGATGGTCAGGAACTCGTCGACGTTCTCCCAGTTCCGCAAGGCCTGAATCCCCCCTGCGGTG
>JBBDQO010000112.1:0-19608 GCA_040905925.1 Acidimicrobiia bacterium
GCGCCAGAATCAAGACTGGGACAGAATCAGTCCTGAGAGCCGAGACCGGTGAACAGAGTGGCCAGAACCAGTTCCCGTCGCAGGCTTCCTTGGATGTCGACCACCGCATCCAGAACGTGCTCCGCGGAATTCACCGCCTTGCGGGGGTTGACGTCGGTGAAAGCCGACAAGGGGAGATCGGAGTTCTTCACCGGCCCACCCATCTGGAGCGAGGCCGAATCGGAGTACCACGAGGCCAGGATCTCGAGACCGTTGACCAGCAAGGACTGCTCGGACCTGCGCCGCGCCCTCTGCTGGGCATCCTTGGACATCTCGGTAGAGACTGACCTTTCGGCCAGAGGACCGATCTCCTCGAGAACCTGCATCGCCAGACGTTGCCCATCACCGGGGCGTGGGGTGACCCGCCCCGGAATCGAGAGCCAGAGATCGCGGAACCGTGCCACCTCCGGCCGGTTCATGAGGGCCAGGGCCAACCCGGGGCGGCCACCGGCCACCACCGCCACACTCGTCGCCTCATCGGGGCCCAAACCTCGCTCCCCGAGAGCGGAGACCAACTCTGCGAGTGGGACCCGGCCCACGTGAACAGTGCGGCATCGAGAGGAGACGGTGGGCGGGAAGTCGCCCTCCGATTCGGCGACAAGAAGGAAGACAACTGCCGCCGAAGGCTCCTCCAGAGTCTTGAGCAGGGCATTGGCGGCCTGCTCGGTCATCGTCCCCGCCTCGGGCAGCAGGAACACCGTCCTCGGTCCCTCGACCGGTCTCAGCGCGGCCCGGGCCACCACCGATCTGATCTGTTCGACTCCGAGGCTGGTGGCGCCTTCGGGCTCGACCACCGAGACATCGGGATGGCCCCCGGATGCGACGAGACGGCATGATCGACAATCCGTGCCATGCACCCCTTGCGTTGGACAGAGAATGGCGGCGGCGAACTGCCTGGCCAGTAGGGCCTTGCCCACCGACTCCGGGCCGACGAACAGATAGGCATGGGCCGGCTCGGGGGCATCGCGGCGGAGCAACTCGATCACGCGGGCATGGCCGATGATGCCCGAGAATGGATCAGTCACCGCCGATCACCGCCATGATCCGGTCGACCAGTGCGTCGATGTTCTCGTCACCACGCAACAACAACACCCGCTGTGGCTCCTCCCGGGCAAACTCGGCGTAGGCGTTGTAAACGTCCTCTTGGAACTCGACGCTCTCAGCCCCGATCCGGTCTGGTCGTTTCTGGCGGCCGAGAGCGGTTCCAGGGTCGACCACCAGCACGAATACGTGATCGGGCTCCACCCCTTCAAGTCCGATCTCGTTGATCTCCCGGACCTTGGCCTCTCCCAGGCCACGGGCCCGGCCCTGGTAGGCGATCGACGAGTAGTAGCTGCGGTCACTGATGACCCAGGCGCCGCGTTCCAGTGCGGGGAGCACCACATCACGGGCCAACTGTGCGCGCTGAGCGGCGAAAAGGAAGACTTCCGCCCACCGATCGACATGATCCGAGTCGAGAACGATGGACCGCACCTTCTCTCCGAGCTCGGTGCCACCCGGCTCGCGCACCACCACCACCTGATCGCCTCGTTCGGTCAGACGGCTGGCAAGGGCGGAAACCACAGTGGTCTTCCCCGAGCCGTCGCCCCCTTCGAGAGCCAGATAGCGCCTCATGAATCTCTCATCGATGAGCACACATCTCGCACGGTAACGGGCCGGTGGCCAGGCGGATATGTTGACATAGCCCGGCCGTTTGAGGTCAACTCACCCGCGAATGCCCAAGAGTCTCGTCATCGTCGAATCCCCTACCAAGGCCCGGACCATCGCTGCCTTCCTCGGTGCCGACGTCGCCGTGGAGTCCTCGATGGGCCACATCCGGGACCTTCCACGCTCCGCCGCCGAGATACCGGCAAACGCGAAGGGCGAAGACTGGGCGCGTCTCGGGGTCGACGTCGACAACGGTTTCGAGCCCCTCTACGTGGTCCCCAAGGAGCGGAAGGACCGGGTCAAGAAGCTGAAGGCGATGCTCGCCGGTGTGGACGAGCTCTATCTCGCCACCGACGAGGACCGCGAGGGGGAGTCGATCGCATGGCATCTGACCGAGGTGCTCAAACCGAAGATCCCGGTGCATCGCATGGTGTTCCACGAGATCACCAAACTCGCCATCGAGGAGGCGTTCGCCAATCCCAGGGACCTCGATCAGCGTCTCGTCCAGGCCCAGGAGGCCCGTCGCATCCTCGACCGTCTCTATGGCTACGAGGTCTCACCTGTGCTGTGGCGAAAGATCCAACAGGGTCTCTCCGCAGGGCGGGTGCAGAGTGTGGCCGTCCGGATCGTGGTGGAGCGGGAGAGGGAGCGGATGGCTTTCGTCCCTGCCGGCTACTGGAGCGTGGAAGGGGTCTTCGCTCCAACCGCGGAGCTCGACAGGACCTTCGACGCCACCCTGCTCCAGGTCGACGAGGCGCGGGTTGCCACCGGGAAGGACTTCGACAGCTCGGGTCACGTCAGGGAAGGTGTCCTGACCCTGAACCAGGAGCGGGCCACGACGCTGGCCGAATCCCTCCTCGACCGTGAGTTCACCGTTGAGTCGGTGGAGCAGAGGCCCTACAAGCGCTCCCCCTACCCGCCCTTCCGGACCTCCACCCTCCAACAGGAAGCCGGACGGAAGCTCCGTTTCTCCTCGTCCCGAACCATGTCGGTCGCACAACGCCTCTACGAGAACGGCTACATCACCTACATGCGGACCGACTCGACTGCTTTGTCGGAATCGGCAGTCGCTTCGGCACGGTCACAGATCGCCAAGCTCTACGGTGAGGAGTATCTCTCGCCGAAGCCCCGGGTCTATGCGTCGCAGGTGAAAGGGGCGCAGGAGGCCCACGAAGCGATACGGCCCGCCGGGGAGACCTTCCGCACCCCGGAACAGATCGGTGCCGAAGTCGGACCCGATGAGACCAGGCTCTACGACCTGATCTGGAAACGGACCCTGGCTTCCCAGATGGCGGACGCGGTCGGAGTCACCGTCTCGGCGAAGCTGGCGGCAACCACCTCCGATGGCGCCAAAGCTGTGTTCAGCACGAGTGGGCGCACCATCACTTTTCCTGGATTTCTGCGTGCCTACGTCCAAGGGGCCGACGATCCGGAGTCCGACCTCGACGACCGGGAGGAGATCCTCCCACCGCTGACCGAAGGCGACACGCTGGCGGCGCAACGTCTCGAGCCGGTCGGCCACGAAACCCGACCGCCTGCCCGCTACACCGAAGCTTCCCTGATCCAGAGACTGGAGGAGTTGGGAGTCGGCCGCCCATCGACCTACGCCTCGATCATGTCGACGATCCAGGACCGGGGGTATGTCTGGAAGCGTGGAACCGCCCTGGTCCCCACCTTCACCGCATTCGGGGTTGTGACCTTGCTGGAGCACCACTTCCCCAACCTCGTCGACTACGCCTTCACCGCCGAGATGGAAGACGACCTCGACCGGATCGCCACCGGCGAGGAACAGACCGTTCCCTGGCTGACCGCCTTCTACTTCGGCGCCGACGGCCTCAAGGAGAAGGTGGCGACCCGTCTCGACGAGATCGACCCCAGAGCCGTCGGCTCGATACCGATCGGAGAAGACGGGAGCGGACAGCCGATCCTGGCCCGAATCGGCCGCTATGGGCCGTACGTGGAGCGGGGAGAGGAGCGGGCTTCGATCCCCGGGGATGTGGCCCCCGACGAGCTCACCGTGTCCCGTGCCATCGAGCTGCTGGAGACCCAGAACGCCGGGGACAAGATCTTCGGCACCGACCCGGACACCGGCCTCACCGTTTATGGGAGAACCGGGCGTTTCGGCCCCTACGTCCAGCTCGGAGAAGTCGAAGAGGGAAGCAAGGAAAAGCCAAAGCGGGCCTCGCTGCTGAAGGGGACGTCCCTCGATGAGCTTTCACTCGACGGTGCCCTCCGCCTCCTCTCCCTCCCCCGCACGGTCGGCACCGACGAGGCCGGCGTGGAGATAGTGGCCCTGAATGGCCGTTACGGCCCCTACATCCAGAGGGCCGAAGACCGCAGGAGCCTCGAAGCCGAGGAGCAGCTCTTCACCCTCACGGTCGACGAGGCGCTCCAGCTCCTCGCCGAGCCCCCCCGGCGAAGGGGTCAGCGCAATGTCGGCCCTCTGAAGGAGCTCGGCGCCGATCCCGCCAGTGGCAAGCCGATATCGGTGCGCTCGGGGCGTTTTGGGCCCTACGTCACAGACGGTGAGGTCAACGCCTCGCTGCGACAGGGTGACTCGGCCGAGACGATGACCCTGGAGCGGGCGGCCGAATTGCTCGCCGGCCGCCGGGAGCGAATCGGTGGCTGAGGGCTTCTGAGGCTGGAAGGCAGGATCTTGGGTCTGGGGCGCTCAACTTCCCCGCCCAGTAGGCCGATCTTGTCATTACAGGAGCTAAACCGCATTTCAATCGAACAGGAAAACCGCTCGGACTGGGCAGCAGTAACCCGCGCCGCCTCGATCTTCGTCGCCGCAGTAGCCGTTGCGTTCGGTCTCGCTCTCGTCAGCGGCCGATCGTTCGAGAATCTGACCGGGGCCGGCGTGGTCTACGTCTTCGTCGCGGTTGGTTCCGGTCTGGCGTTGGTGGCGGCAGCCCTGGTTTCCCATGGACGGTCACGAGTCGCTTGGAGCCTCATTGGCGCCGGCGTCCTCTGCTGGGGTTTTGGCGAAGCAGTCTGGATAGTCCAAGAGCAGGTCGGAGAGATCCCCTACCCGGGTGTTGCCGACTTCTTCTACGTGGCTGGGTACCCCCTCATCTTCTTCGGCGTGATCTTGCATCCCTACTTGCGCCCGGGGCGTTTCGAGCGGATTCGACTTGCCATCGACGCGACAGCAGGGGCCTTGTCCCTGGCCGTCGTGATGTGGGTCGCCTATCTCCACGATGTCGTCGAATTGGGGACCAACCCGGTCGAGACCTTCTTGAACGTGACGTACCCCCTCGGGGACGTCTTGCTGGTCACGGCGTTGATGGTCCTGGCGATGCGAAGGTCCGAACAACGCCTCGATTTGCGCATCATCCTTCTCGCCGGCGGAGTCGCGCTGACCGCGGTGGCAGACCTCATCTTCTCGGTTCAGATTGCCGCTGACACCTACGTCGCATGGGGCTGACTCGACGGTATGTGGCTGTTCAGTTATGGCCTCCTCGCCCTGGCGGCGCGGGTCGTCACCAAGCCGCTCGCGTCCCGAGAGGCCAGTTACCACTCGCTGACCACCTGGCAGCTGGTGGCACCGTATTCAGCCGTGGCTGCGCTGTTCCTGTTGCGCTTCACGACGAGTATCGGCAACGATCTTCTCCTCAACCTCGCCACAACTGCGGTGGCAGTCCTTGTGGTCGTTCGCCAGAACTTGGCCGTGCGCGAAAGGAGGGAACTCCTCGGGCGCCAGCGCGACGACCTGATCGCTTCGGTGTCTCACGAGTTGAGGACACCTCTCACCGGGATCCAGGGCTACGCCCAGCTCCTCTCCGAATCGTGGGCCATCCTCGACACCGAGGAACGTGAAGAGATGCTCGACACCATCAACACTCAGGCCAGTCACCTCGGTCATGTGGTGACCGACCTCATCGACGTCGCCCGGGATCGGCTCCAGTCGGTGAAGCTCACCCGAGTCGACTACGGCGCCGCGGACATCGTCAGGGAGGCGGTGGCCACTGCCGGCGGTGGGAGCGGAATCAGAATCGAGGCAGATCCCGAGGCCAGGATCTGGGCAGAGCCCGATCGGATCCGCCAGATCCTGGTGAACCTGATCACCAATGCTGTCCGATATGGCGGCTCCGAGATCCTGGTGACAGCCGCCCGGAACGGTCAGGTTGTCGAGTTTGCGGTTCACGACGACGGCGACGGTGTCCCCGCCAAGTTCCAGTCGGAGATGTGGGGCCGGTTCGAGCGGGGATTCCACAAGGACAACAAGAGTGTGCCGGGCTCCGGCATCGGCCTCTCGGTGGCAAAAGACCTGGTCACCGCTCACGGCGGGACCATCGGTTACCGAACCTCAGAACTGCTCGGCGGGGCATGCTTCGCATTCACGATTCCTGCCCCGGGTCCAGGCGCTCTCGATCTGGTCTCGGCCAGGGCCGAGGGAGTTGGCTGAGCCGACCCCTTAGAGGATATTGGCGGCCATCTCGGCCAGCGGAGAGCGCACAGAGCGCTCCAGGGTTATGTGCCCGAAAAGCGGCGAACCTTTGAACCTCTCGATGAGAGCGGCCATCCCCCCGAACGGTGAGATGTAGGGATTGTCGACCTGGGACAGGTCTCCACAGAACACAACCTTGGAATCCCGGGACATGCGGGTCAGGATCACCTTGAGGGTGGGCAGCTCCAGGTTCTGTGCCTCGTCGATGATCACGAACTCCCCGGTGATCGAACGGCCCCGCAGGTAGGTGACCGCCGCCATCTCCAATTGCCCCGGTCGATCAGCTCCTCGATGGCGCTGCGAGCCCCCTCCCCCCCGGCGTCGGAGAACAGGGCATAGAGATTGTCGTGCACCGCCGCCATCCATGGCGCGAGTTTCTCGTTGAGGTCGCCGGGCAGAAAGCCGACCTCCTGTCGACCCACGGCCACCAATGGCCGGTACACGGAAACCCGGCGATAACGACCTTGCTCCAGGACCTGCTCCAGAGCGGCGGCAAGGGCGAGGAATGTCTTGCCGGTTCCCGCCATGCCCATCACCGACACCGCCGAGATGTCGGGGTCGAGCAGCTGATGCAGCGCCACAGTCTGACGGACATTCTTCGGCTCGACACCGAAGGCCCGGACATGGGTCGGGACCCGCTCCACGATCACACTCGGGTCGGACTGGATCACCCGCGCCAGGGCTGATCTCGAAGCCCCAGCTTTGAGGATGAGGAACTGGTTGACCTCGGCCTCGATCCCTTCCAGCTCGATCTTGCCTTCGTCGAAGAGACGGTCGATGACCTCGCCTTCGGTGGCGTGCTCCACAAGCCCGGAGTGGAGCTGCTCCACAGGCACGGTGTCGGCCCGGTAGTCCTGAACTGCCACCCCGAGTTGGGCTCCCTTGATCCGAAGAGCCGCATCCTTGGTGACCAGGACGGCCGGAGTCCTCTCCACGAGGTTGAGACAGGTGGCAAGGATGCGGTGGTCAGGAGTCTGCGGATCGAGGGCCGCAGGCAGACGTTCCGAGGTGATCCCGTTGAGCTCGATACGCAGCGTGCCGCCGCCGGGCAGCGCGACCGGTTCGCGCATCCCACCATTTCGAGACGCTCCGAGCTCCTCGATGAGCCTGATCGCGGCTCGAGCGTTGGCGCCGACCTCGTCCAATCGGGTCTTCTTCCGATCCAACTCCTCGATGACCACGAGCGGCAGCACCACATCGTGTTCATCGAATCGGAGCGGGGACTGGGGGTCGGCGAGCAGGACACAGGTGTCGAGGACAAAGGTGTCGGCCACCTCGTGGGTCTCCTTCAGGGTCGTCGCCAGGGGGCATAGCTTTCCGTCCCCACACGGCAATTACAAGGACCGATGCTCCCCATCCGTAATTGGGATCTACAGGTCCGCATATGACCCCTGAGCGTCCCAATTACGGAGGAGGTGAAAGCTCAGCCCCGGCGTCGCCCCACCCAGGCCATGAACTCGTCGACGGGGAGGGCGTTGATGACCCGATCGGTGGTGACCCACCCCCTCCGGGCGTACTCCACCCCGTAATTCATCCGCACCAGATCCGAGACATGATGGGAGTCGGTGTCGATCACGAAGTCCACATCACGCGCCATGGCCAGCCTCGCAACCTCCGCCGAGGCATCGAGACGGTCGAGCGCCCCGTTGATCTCGAGGGCGACCCCGGTGACCACAAGCCCCTCGAGCACCGCGTCGATGTCCAACTCGACTCCGGGCCGTCTCCCGATGTAGCGGCCCGAGAGATGACCGATGGCGTTGACCGCCGGGTCGGCCAGTGCAGTGAGGATGCGGGTGGTCTGCGCCGACTGTGAAAGGTCGAAGTGGGAGTGGATCGACGCCACGCAATAGTCGAACTCGAGTCGGAAATCGGGGTCATAGTCGAGCTCCCCGTTGGGTCCTATGTTGAGCTCGCAGCCAAAGAGGATCCGAAGTTCAGGATGGTGCTCCTGAAGGGCTCGCATCCGGTCTCGATGCGCCAGCATCTCCTCCCGGGTGGAGCCATTGATCGCCAGGTCCTCGCCGTGGTCGGTGAATGCCACGTACTGGTAACCGCCGGCAACCGCGGCTTCGATCATCTCTTCCAATGAGGACCGCCCGTCGCCCGATCGGGTCGAGTGATAGTGAAGATCGCCCTTTATCTGCTCGCGTGCGATCAGAGCGGGCAGACCGGAGCCGGCGGCCGCTTCCACCTCACCGGTCCCCTCACGGAGCGGTGGCGGAACGTACTCCATGCCCAATGCCTCATAGATCTCCTCCTCGGTGGTCGAAGCGACGAGGCGCTCCTCTTCGAACAGCCCGTACTCGCTGAGCAGCCAACCTCGCTCGATGGCTCGCTGGCGAAGGGCAATGTTGTGGGCCTTTGACCCGGTGAAATAGAGGAGAGCCGAGCCCATCTGCTCCTGGGTCACCAATCGGACGTCGACCTGCATCCCTTCACGGGTCAGGAACGAGATCTTGGTCTCCCCCGACCCGATCACCTCGGCCGCCTCGGGCATCTCCAGCACGAAGCTTGCGATCGAAACCGGGTCATCGGTCACGACAACGATGTCGATGTCGCCCACTGACTCGGCGAAGCGACGCACCGAGCCGCAGGGCACGGCGGAAGCGACCGAAGCGAGGCCGCCGAGCCGAGCGGCGAGGGCCCAGGCCAGGGGCAGAGCCTCGACCAGAGGGGTGCGCCGATCCTTGCCGTGGAGGCCGAGACGTTCGATGGCCCGCCCGATCTTCTCCTCAGAGGTCTTCCCCATCCCCGGGAGGTCACGCAGACGTTCCTCGTCGATGGCGGTTCGCAGGCCATCGATGTCTTCGACACCCAATTCGCTGCGGAGGAGTTTGAGGGTCTTCGGGCCGAGACCGGGGATCTTGGTCAGTTCGACAAAGGCCGGCGGGTACTTTTCTCTCAGGGCGTCGAGCTTGGCAACCCGCCCGGTGCTCTCGAACTCGAGGATCTTGTCGGCGGTCGAAGGGCCGACCCCGTTGATCTCGGTGAGCTTTCCCTTGTCCAGACCCGATATCTCGCCCGAGTAACCCTCCAGCCCGTGCATGGCGTTCTCGTAGGCGCGGACCCGGAAGGCCTGAGGGCTCCCCTCATCGAGTGCGGTCAGCTTCGCCAGCTCGGCAAGCATCCGGAGATGGTCGAGACGACTTGCCATCGCCGGGGAGCCTATCGGCGGTTGATGTCGTCGACGAGTGCGGCGACGGTGGCCCTGGTGGCCCGGATCAGATCCTGAGGCGAAACCTCCAATTGGATCCCACGCGCCCCACCGGAGACGGCGATCGTGTCATGGCCGAGGACCGACGAGTCGACGTAGAGGTCCAACCGGCGCTTTTGACCGAACGGGCTGATCCCACCGGTCACGTATCCGGTCAGTCTCTCGGCAACGGAGGGCGCCACCATCTCGGCTCGCTTGCCTCCAGCGGCGCGCGCCAGTAGCCGGGTCGAGAGACGAGCGGTCACCGGGACCACCGCCACCATGGGGGTCCCGTCGACCTCGACCACCAAGGTCTTCAAGACCCGGGCTCCAGGGAGGCCGATTGCGGCCGCCACCGCCTCCCCATACCCATCCCCGACCTTCTCGGCCACCACGTACCGATGAAGGACATACGGAACGCCGAGGCGGTCAAGGGCGGCTGTCGCCCGGGTGGTCCTCGCCGGCATCCGGCAATTGTCGCATCACTCGCCAAGCCACAGACCGGGATCGAACTCGGAACGTGCCGACGCTTGCACTGTCACCCGGCCGAAGATCGGGACATCTACTTCCCTTGCCGCTGTCACCATGACCGTCCTCGGTCGAATCGACAGATCGACCTGGCACCGGCACGAGACCAACCACGACCCATTGCGCGCCGCGTACTCGGCGGCAAGGGCAACGGGCAATCCGGGCCCGGCCGGTGGGTAGGTGGCCACCGCGGCGGCCAGCGCTGCCGCCTCCGCCGCCGTGTAGGCCTGCTCTCTGGCCGCGAACAGGGACCCGACCGAGGTGGCGGCCACACCAACCGTGGCAATGATCGCCACCCACCCGATGACGAGAATCGTCATCCCTCCCCGCTCCGATCTCACCGCTCGGTGCGCATCGATGCCGTGGCCGTGAGATCCACCCCCATGCCCGCAGGAAAGGGCACCCCTAACAGGTGGTGCAGCCGGACCGTGACCCGGGCCGGAACACCGACCCGATCGGGGCGCTCCACCGAGATCCTGGCTCTCTCCCGAACCTCTGGCGGCAGGGCGGCCATCACCGAGTCAACGGCTCGCGAGGGGTCGGGTGTGGTCGCGGCCACTCTCGCCCCGTCACGTGCGGCTGCCTGCAGATCGAGCCGTGCCTGGGCGATGCCGATCACCTGGATCGAAGCGACCGCAACCAGCACCACCAACGGCAGCACCAGGAAGAACTCCACGGTTGCCGACCCCTGCTCGATCAGAACTTGCCGGCGACCCAATCGATGACCTTGCCGAACAGGCCACCAAGAAGACCACCCCCGCTTCCCGACTGAAGCCACTTCAACGCCACGATCGCCAGAGCGGTTGCGGCCAGGATCACCAGGAAGTACTCGACAGTGCCCTGACCTCGGTCGTTTCCCTTGGCGACCATCCATGCCCAAAAACGAGCCATTGGCTCTCCTTCCAATCCGGTGACCGACCGGTACGGGGAGAAGTGCGGAGCTCATGACAGTGGCCCCGACAGTTCGGAGAACAGCCGGAGTAGAGATGGGGCATAGAGGAGCATCACCATGCCCGGGAGCACCAAAAGAGTGATGGGGATGATCAGCCTGACCGGAAGGGACCTCGCTCGTTCCAGGCGCCGGGTGCGCTCAGCAGCGATATCGGCGTCGAGTAGCGAGCGGACAGTGTCGGCCACCGCCGATCCCGATCTCTGCGCCCGGGCCAGCTGGGCTACCAGGGCGCGGATGTCTCCTTGACACTCTTCAACGGCAGCCGTGAGGCCTTTGACGGTGGCCAGGCGCGCCGCCCGCGTCAGCTCGCGGTGCTGTGGGAATACCGCGGCGGCTTGTTGCAGACCAGCGAGAGTCGATCGCCCGGCCCGTAGTTCGACCAGCAACACCAACAACACCGGTCTGATCGGAGGAGTCGGGCGTTTGTGTCTCCGGACCGAGCCCAGAATCGACACCGCCACAACACCAAGGGCGAGCCCGGGGCCTCCCAAGATCAAGCCAACGGAGCCCAGGACGATGAGGATCACCGCGCCCTCCTCGCAATCGACCCGGCAACCGCGATCCCCAGGAGGACCAGAGCCAACCCGATGACCGCAGAAACTCGCTGGGGCGAGGTCGAGAGGTAACCACCTACCCGCCCGTTCATGGTGACCGAACCGATGGCAATCAGAGGCACCAGCAGGAGGACCGCTCCGGTCGCCCGGGCGGGGGCGGTGGCGGAGGCGACCTCATGGGCCACTTCGACCTGAGCCAGCGCCAGGACCGCCAACTCGTCGAAGAGCGAGGCAGCAGGTGAGCCCAGCCAGGAGAGTCGCTCGATGACAGCGGCGACCTCGACCCCGATCTCCTCGAATTCCTGCTTGGCGGCGTCAGCGAGATCGGGAAGCGATGCCCCCTCACGACTCATCTGTTCCAGAGCCGGTGCTCCCACCGAGGACGCCGCTCGTTCCAGTGCATACCTCAGCGACGCTCCCGATCGCAGCTCACCGGCCACCGCCTCGCAGAAAACCGCAGCTCGGGTCGAAGTCCGAGGACGAGCTCGCCAGACATGGACCGCGATCAGACCGGCGACCGGCACCGGGACCAGGAGCACCGAGAGCAGCAGCGCGGTTCGGCGGTGATCGACTCCGGAAAGGACGCCCCACCCCACCAGCAGGGCCCCGATCACAGGTCGTCTCCGATCTCACCGTTGGATCCCACCGTGGCGAGGGCCCGAATTCGACGCTCCGGCCCGGTGCGTTCGATCTGCACGATGTAATCCACCGCAGCATGAAGTTGGCGGCGAACCGTGGTTTCCGAGGTGTCGCCGGCGGACAGCGCCAGCGTCTCGAGACGCCACAACGCTTCTTCGGGCGAGTTGGCGTGCACCGTGGAGAGCGATCCGCGATGCCCGGTGTTGAGCGCCCACACCAGGTCCAGCGCCTCGGGGCCCCTCACCTCGCCGACGATTATCCGATCGGGTCGCAACCGCAAGGCCGACCTCAACAGCGACCGAATCGTGATCTCCCCGGCCCCCTCGGCATTGGGAGGGTGGGCCTCCAGCCGGACAACATGGCCGGGAAGTCTCAGCTCGGCAGCATCCTCGATGGTCACCACCCGCTCGGTGTCCGGGATGAGGCTCCCCAGGAGATTGAGCAAAGTGGTCTTTCCTGCCCCTGTCCCACCCGAAACGATGATCGTCTTCCGCGAACGGACTGCCGCGGCGAGTGTCATAGCTTGGCTTTCGGAGGCCGTTCCGAGAGAGACGAGGGCCTCCAACGAAATCACCGCTTGGGAGAAGCGCCGAATCGCCACGATCGGGTGGTCGACTGAAGCAGGGGGCGTCACAGCGTGGAGACGACTCCCATCGGGAAGCCTGGCATCGACCATCGGACACGATCGATCGATGCGAAGACCGAGAGGGGCGATCACACGCTCGACCGCCGCCAAGAGCTCCTCGTTGCTCGCAAAGGAGGCATCGGCACGACTCAGCTCACCTCGTCGATCGACCCACACCTCCTTTGGGCCATTGACCAGGACATCCGTGACCTCGGGGTCCCGCAACAGCGGTTCGAGCGGGCCCAGGCCAAGGACCCGATCGACGACGGCTCCGGTTAGTTGGCCGGCACGATAGGGAGCGGCGAGACGAAGCCGGCGTTCAGCCTCCGCGGCGACATCGGCGCGACGCATTGGAACGGAACCGGATGCGATTTGGCTGGCTACCCGCTCGATCACGCCCACGGCATCTCCCAAACCCTCCCCCAAACCCGTAGCCATCGCCCGTGCGTGGGCAGGCGACCTGAGAGGAGATTGCGGGCGCTCCGCGGCCCGATCCTGGGCAACACCGGCCCTGGCCCGGGTGGACGGACGCCACCGACAACGGTCTGCCACACCGCCGGGATAACCGCGGTCGGTGCCAACAGCCCGGGCAACAGCGGGCGTACCGGGACCGTCGGGCCCGGCCAGGCGTCCTCGGAGCATCTCACCACCACCGCCGGCCAGTTGGCGGCGAGCCGTTCGATCATTGGCAATCCTGCGACTACATCGACGGGCCCGGCGGAGATGACGGCCACCCCGGATCGGGCCGGGCTGAGCTCATGCAAAGCCGGCCCATCCTCGAGAAGATCGGCGAGGGTGCGATCGGTGCCCAAGACCAACCCTTTGGCCATGTCGACCACCAGCGCAGTGCCGGCCGAAGCGCCAAGCCCCAGTGCACCGAACAAGGAAAGCACCGGATCGGGCGACTCGACCCCGATGACACCCCGTCTCCCCACCCCCTCCATCGGGCCGAACCTATAGGTCTCGTTTCTCTGTCACAAGACCCCTGTCGCCCGGAACACAATGGGGCACCAACTAACTTGACCCGCAGTGAGCGCGGCCGCATTCTTCGATCTCGACAAGACGATCATTGCCAAATCGTCGACGCTCGCCTTCACCAAACCTCTGTACAAGGCCGGGTTTCTCAGCCGACGGGCCCTCGCCAAAGCGGCCATCGCCCAGGCCTACTACCAGTCATTCGGGGCCGACCACGACCAGCTGGACAGGGTCAAGGACGAGTTGGCCGCCATGACCAAAGGTTGGTCGCGCCAGGAGGTTGTGTCGCTGGTGGAGGAGACGGTCGACGGGGTGGTGGCTCCTCTGGCCTACGCCGAGGCTCTCGCCCTGATCGACAGCCATCGCCGGGCGGGGCGAAGAGTCGTTGTGATCTCGGCCAGCCCCGAAGAGATCGTCCGGCCCCTCTGCCGCTATCTGGGCATCGAGGATGTGATCGCCACCAGGACCCAGGTCGGGGATGATGATCGCTACACGGGCACGATCGAGCTCTATGCCTACGGTCCTGCCAAAGCGGAGGCCATGATCGAAATGGCGAGGTCCGAGGGCATAGACCTGAGTGAGTCATACGCCTACTCCGATTCGATGACGGACATCCCGATGCTGGAGGCGGTGGGCCATGCAGTCGTGGTGAATCCGGACAGCGAGTTGGAAAAAATCGCAATCGAGCGGGGCTGGGAGCTCCGGCATTTCGAGTCGGCGGTGACCATCCGGGACCGCATGGCAGGCAAGACGGCGCCCGGGGTAGCCGTCGCCGGCGGGGTGGCCGCCCTCACCTACTGGGCGATCAGGACGAGGAAGAAGAAGAGCTGATCAACTGCCATTCGAACCCGGCCCGGGTGACGGCGCTTATCAACTCCTCGGCTGTGGTCACACCCTCATCAAGGGCCAACAACACCTCACGGCTGAGGACGAGACCTTCGATCGACCACAATGAGTCTCGATCCAGCGATTCCTGGACGAGTCCACCCTCGACCGCTTTCACCGCATCGGTCAGAGGCCCGGTGATCAGGGCAGCCGAACCGACCTCGGGTAGATCCTCCCGGTCGACGACCCTGCCGCCGGCTTCGACGACGACACGTGGTTTCCCTGTCTCGACCAGCTTGCGCAACGCCAGGATGTCGATCACGTGACCAAAGTACCCTCGTCGTCGATGTCGGGACGGGCGATGATCGTCGTGGCCGGGGGAGCCAGTTCCCGATTCGGTAGCGACAAGCTGATGGAACCGATTGCAGGCCTGCCGTTGGTTGCTCACACCGTCGCCGCGGTCGCCGGAATGGTGGAGGTCTGCGTCCTCGTCTGCCGTGACGACCAGACCGATGCTCTCCAGGTGGTCCTTCCCGGGGTGACTGTGGTGCGGGGAGGGCCAACCCGGACCCAGAGCGAGCTGGCCGGCCTCGGCGCCTTGCCCGACAACGTCCAGCTGATCGGGATCCACGACGGTGCCCGACCCCTGATCTCTCCCCAGTTGATCGGGCTCCTGTTCGACACCGCAGCCGAAACAGGCGGTGCGGTGCCGGTGATGCCGCCCTCCCGGCTTCTGGTCCGCCGCTCCGATCTTCGCCCGGTGCCCCACGCCGCGGTAGCGCAAACGCCTCAGGTGTTCCGGGGCCCGGAGCTGCGGTTGGCCTACCGGGCGGCGGCCGCCAGTGGCTTCGAGGGTCACGACACCGCGGACGTGGTCCGGGCGTTCAGTGATCTCAGGATTGCGGCCGTAGACGGGGAGGCGGTCAACATCAAGGTCACCTACCAGTCCGACCTCGACACGGTCAGGGCGGCTCTAGACCCCTCTCGTAGCGAACCTCGGTGATCTCGGTTCCCCCGATCGCCTCCAGCCGGATCGGCCGTCCCTTGACCCAACCCTGACGCTCGTAGAAATCACGGGCACGAGGGTTGCTCTCCAGCACCCAGAGCAAGGCCTTTTCGAAGCCGTCTTCGGCAAGCTGTCGCTCTCCTGCGGCCAACAGGGCCCGACCCAGCCCCTGGCCCCAATGAGCGGGATCGACGTAGATGGCGAAGATCTCGCCCCAGCCGGCATCGTCGGAAGGGCCGATCAGACAGAAGCCGGCCACGCCGGCCTCGGTATCGGCTACGAAAGTGATCCTCTGGCCACGAAGCAGGAGCGCTTCCCACCACCCGGTGCGGACGTCGAGATCGAGAGAGCCGAGGAAGTCGTGGCTGAAGACACCCTCGTAGGCCACCTGCCAGGAAGCGATGTGGACCCTGGCGATCCCACCGGCATCGGCCAGAGCGGCAATTCTCACCATGACCTCAAACTAAGCGTTTGACAGATGGTCGGGAATATTCGACCATACGGGAATGACCAAACATTCAGCACCGGGTTATGAGCTGGAGGAGACGCTGGCATTCCAAAGCCCTGAGCAATTCCGGGCCCTTTTCGAGGAAACCCGTCTCCGCATCGTCGATCTCCTCCTGGAGCGGGCAGCCACGATCACCGAGCTGGCGGTCGTATTGGAGAAGCCAAAAGGGACCGTCGGGCACCACGTCGCTGTCCTCGAGCAAGCAGGACTCATCCGGGTGGTGCGAACCAAGAAAGTCAGGGCGATCGAAGCCAAGTACTACGGCCGAACCGCTCGCACCTATCTGCTCACGCCGAAGGTGGACGTGGACCTGGTGGTTTCCCCGGACTACTTCCTCACTTCGGCCGCATCCGAATACGCCAAGGCGGCCCAAGGTGAGGAGGAACTGATCCATAACACGATGATCAGCACCCTTCGCTACGCGCGGATCCCCAATGAGCGGGCCAGGGAATGGGCGTTGCGACTCGGCGAGCTGTCTCAGGAATTCGTCGGCGAGGAGAGAGGCGGGGACACTACCTTCGGCCTTCTGGTCGCTCTCTACCCCACCGATCGACCCCATCTTCCCGATCCCAAGGAAGGGAAATGAGCACGCCCCTGGGCCGCAACTACTGGAAGCTGTGGACCGCATCGGTCGTCTCCAACCTCGGAGACGGGGTGGCGTTCATCGCCTATCCCTGGCTGGCGTCCTCGATCACACGAGACCCGGTGCAGATCGCCCTGGTGGCGGTCGCCACCCGTCTCCCCTGGCTCGTGTTCACCCTCCCGGCGGGAGTAATCACCGACCGGGTCGACAGGCGCAGACTCGTGGCCTGGATGGACGTGGTTCGGTTCCTGATCACCATGGGTGTCGCCCTGACCGTGCTGGCCGTCCAGGACCAACTGGGCACCCCGGAGGCGATCGCCGCGGGGACCGCGGCCCTCCCCGAAAGCTCGACCTTGCTTTTGGTGATGATCTACGTCGCATCCCTCCTTCTCGGGACGGCCGAGGTCCTGCGCGACAACTCGGCACAAACCCTGATGCCCGCCCTCGTGGTCGAAGAGAACCTGGAACGAGCCAACGGGCGACTGTGGGGAGCCGAGGTGGTCATGAACTCGTTCGTGGGCCCGCCCGTCGGCGGTTTCCTGCTCGCGATCGCGTTCGCACTCCCCTTCTTCGTCGACGCCGGGACCTTCGCGATCGCGGCCGCCCTCATGTTCATGGTTGGCGGCGAATTCAGGGCAAAGCATGCCGCGACCCAGCCGGTGACAAAGGCCTCGTTCCTGACCGAGATGAAGGAGGGTTTCGGGTGGTTATGGCGCCATCCACTGTTCCGACCGATGGCGATCTCCCTCGGAGTGCTCAACGCCATGGGCACCCTGGCGGTTTCCACGTTCGTGCTCTTCGTACAGGAGATCCTCGAACTGGACGCCGCCGGCTTCGGGGCGCTGATGACCGCCGGCGCTGCAGGCGGCGTGATCGGGTCGATGGTTGCGGCTTCGGTCTCGAAGCGGATCGGCCAAGGACCTTCGCTGTTCCTCACACTCATCGGCGGCGGGGTCACCTTCCTTGTCCTGGGGCTCACCTCATCCGCAATCGTGATGTGGGCGATGTTCGCGTTGATCACTCTCACCGGGACCTTGTGGAACGTGATCACGGTCTCGCTGCGTCAGGCCCTGATCCCCGACCACCTCTTGGGAAGGGTCAACTCCGTGTACCGGTTCTTCGGTTGGGGGATGATGCCGATCGGATCGGTCCTCGGCGGTGCGATCGTAGGCGTCACCGAGCCGATCGCCGGGCGGGAATGGGCGCTACGTGCCCCTTTCCTCTTCGCGGCCGTGATCGATGTTGCCCTTCTCTTCTATGCGATACCCAACTTGAACAGCCGACGCATCGACGAAGCCCGCGCCATGGCCAAGGCTCAGAGATCGGGAGTCGAGTCGGTCGAAGACTGATCAGTGCCCACTGGGTCCGTCTCCGTCTCCGCCACATCGGCGTCGGGCCCGGGTTCCCCATCCTGATCGTCTTTGCCGCCTCCCAGAGCCCAAAAAGCGAGAGCGGCGAGTGACGCCGCTCCGAAAGCCAACGCCAGCCAGCCCCATCCTTGCGTCACATTGCTCAAACCCCCTTCGGTGCTGCTGGTGGCAGGGCCGGACGTGCTCGTGACCTCGGCTCCAAGGTCAGCGATGGCCACCGGCAGGGACTGGATCGAGACGGCACCGAGGGTCTCGAATACGACCTGGTAGTTGGCGGGCTTCAGCTCTGTCGTGATGCCGAACACCCCACCTCCCCTCGAGACCAGGGGAAGAGTCACTGGATCCTCCCCGGAAAGTGCGAAATGAACGACAACTGCATCGACCGTGCCCTGGACTTCGACCTGGATCTCGACCTCCATCGACTCGTCCGTGAGGGAGATGACCTCAGCGCTGGCGTTGCCGAAACCCCCACCTATGTCGACGGCTGCCAAGAGGACGAAGGCGGCGATCCGGAGCATCTCGCCTGATGGTACGACGCCGGGTCAGTTTCGCCCCATGAGTCGGGCTCAGGACGTCCACTGCCCTCTGGAGATCAGCACATCCCGGAGCAGATCGGGTCGATCGGTGATGATTCCATCAACGCCCAGTTCGAGATAGCCTTCCATCTCCACCGGATCGTTCACGGTCCAGATGTGAACGTGGAGACCGTGGGCGTGGGCGGTGTCCACCAGCTTCTCGTCGACCACCTTGACACCTCTCACTTGGGTCGGCAATTGCAGGGCGCTGGCTTCGCCCCCGGCTCCCCTCCCCACCCTCGAGGTCAACAACCACATCCGGCTCAGCATGGGCCCGGTGGAGGTGGCAACCCGGCCCCCGGTGGCCTTGCGGAACTCCACCAGCCGCTGATCGGAGAAGGAGCCCACGATCAAACGATCGTGAAGCGAGTGTCTCTCGATCAGGTCGGCGAGCAACTGCACCTGGCCCTCCCCTTTCATATCCACGACAAAGGAGACCTCGGGCAGGGCGGTGACCGTTTCCTCGAAACTGGGGATACTCAGACCCCGTCCTCGAAACGGATGCCCCCCCTCGGTGTTGTGGCGGAATCCGGCGTCGAGGGCCGCCAACTGGTCGAAGCCGAAGCTATTGACAGCGCCGGTGCCATCGGTGGTCCGATCCACTGTGTCATCGTGAATGCAGACCAGGACACCGTCGGCAGTCACCTGCAGATCGGTCTCCAGGAACCTGAAACCCAGCGCCACCGCCTGGGAAAACGCTTCCATCGTGTTCTCCGGCCACAGGTGTCGGCTTCCCCGATGAGCGATGGCCAGTGGCGGAGTCCAGTGCTCGGAAATCATCTGTGTCCCAAATTAATGGGCCCCGCCAGAGGCGGGGCCCAACAAACTCCCGGAAAGAAGGCTCTCAGAGGGCCACGCGATCCTTGAGACCTTTCGATGCGGCGAAGTGCGCATATTTCTTCGCCGGAATGGTGATGGTTTGCCCGGTTGCGGGGTTGCGGCCCATGCGTGCCGAACGGGACTTGAGGCTGAAGTTGCCGAACCCAGTGATATTCACCTTGCGGCCGGCATCGAGCTCCACGGCGATTATGCCTTCGCCATCCTTGGTGGAGAAGATGACATCAATGATCTCGGCGGCTTTCGCTTTCGAGACGTCTGCCTTGTCGGCAAGCTTGTCCGCCATCTCGGATTTGTTCACG
>JBBDQO010000113.1:0-3212 GCA_040905925.1 Acidimicrobiia bacterium
GCATGATGTCCGACTCGAAGTAGTCCTCGAGGATGTCGGCGGCGCTGCCGGTCAAGAGCCGGATCAGGTCGTGGAGCACATTCGGAGGCAGATCTGCGAGATAGGAGCCGATGGCCGCCAACCGGGCCCGCTCTTCGGGGTCCTTGGAGGTGATGTCAGGCGGAATGGAGTCCATCAGGGGTCGGATGGCGTGGACCGCTTGCTCCATCATGTGCCCGTAGGCGTCGTAGGCATCGGCGTCGTGCGGTGAGTGCCTGGCAATCTCATGGTGGTTCTCGTTCTTGTCGGCTCCCAGGAGCAGGTAGTCGCCGTTCTCCATCGGGGCGAAGGTCGACGGCATCAACAGGGGCATGAACCCGTGCTTGGTCAGCTCCAGCTCGTGGATGATCTCCGGGCGGAGCAGGCTCAGCGCGTAGGAGAACGTGGTGAAGCTGAAACCCGGATGGAGCTCCTCGGTGATCGCTGCTCCTCCCACCAGATGACGTCGTTCCAGGATCAGGGTGCTCAGACCGGCCTTGGCGAGATAGGCGCCGTTGACCAACCCGTTGTGACCGCCGCCTATGACAATCGCGTCGTACTTGGGCTTCTCGGCCATCGCTACCTCACGCAGTCTTTCTCGGCGGGTTGTAGAAGGGAACCCGGGTCACTTCAGCGTCCACCATGTCGTAGCGGTGGTCGATGGTGACCTCGAGGCTGACCTTGGTGCCCAGCTTGGCGTGGTCCGGTCGAATCCGGGCGATCCCGATGTGTCGCTGCATCATCGGGGAGTACACGAAGCTCGGGGTGTAGCCGATCCGCTTGACCTTCTCGTCGTAGAGCATCATCCCGCCATGTTCGGGGGTGTGGTCCTTGGGTGGGACCAATCCACGTCCGTTATAGACCCGGTTCCAGTCCTCCCAGTCCACCATTATCCCCACCGTCCGCCACCGAGAGGTTCCCTCGGCCATTTCCTTCTCGATGGCGCGGCGCCCGATGAAGGCCCGGTCGTCGGTTTCGAGGTCGCGCAGCATCCACGACATCCCCAACTCGATGGGAGTGGTTCGCTGGTCGTCATTCCAGGCATAGCGCGAGGAGTGGAAGTCGACGTCGATGAGGACCAGGCCGGCCTCGATCCGGCTGATGAGCAGGGCGGTTTGGCCTGCGGGGATCACGCCCATAGGAGCGCCGACCTCTTCCACCGCGTCCCAGATGTCGACGGCGTCAGCGCTCTCCACCCAGACCTCGTACCCGAGGTCGCCGGTGTAACCGGTCCGGGAGACGGTGACAGAGGCGTTACTGATCTTGGCCGGGGTGAGATGGAAATAGCCGATGCCCTCCATCTCGGGGGCCAGGGTTTTGAGGACTTCCCGGGCGTAAGGGCCCTGGAGGGCCAGGGCGCCGTAGTCGTCGGAGACATCGGTGATCTCAACCGACTCGTGACCGATCAGGTCCCGGAAATAGGCAAGGTTGGGCTCGGCGGCGGTGAGCAGGAACTCGTCTTCAGAGAGACGGAGGATCACCCCGTCCTCGACAACGTAGCCGGCGTTGTCACACCAGATGGTGTAGTGGGCCTGACCGGGACGACACCTGTGGATGTCCCGGGCCAGGACTCCGGAGAGGTAGTGCTCGGCGTCACGACCGATGATCCGGTATTTGTAGAGGGGAGAGGTGTCGATCATCGCCGCCGCATTGCGAATGGCGAAATACTCGAACTTCTCAGAGCTCTGATACTTGTCGGTGGCCAGGTACCCCGACCATTGACTCCACAAACCGGTCTGGTTGGCGGCGCTGGTCCGCGGGTGAAACGGCGTCTCACGGATCAATGGCTACCTCGGGTCGGTGGAGGCAGATTAACCTGTCGTCAGCGACCTCCGGCCGGGAAAGGCGGGGTTTTCTGAACCGCCGTTCAGGGTTCCGCTGCTACCGTCCGAAGCCGTGTCGACCTTTCTCACTTCTGCCGAACGCGCGCTTCCGGGTCCGTGGGTTCCAGTCCTCACGTGGGTGATACACCATGACGATCCCTCGTTCAGCCGGGGGCCGATCCTAAACCGTCGTTCAGTCAAGTCGTGCCCGAAACCGGGGTTTTGAGAGCCAGATCGAGGAATGCGTTGGCTAGCCCGCGCATCCGATCTGCATCCACGGTTGGATCGCCGAGCATGACCTCGATGGCCAGACCGTCGAGCATGGCGGCCAGTTGGATCGCGAAGTCGGTCGAGTTCAGCGGGCGGAACTCGCCACTGGCGATGCCCTCGTCGACGATGTCGGCGATCTGGGCTCGCCACGCCTCGTCGAGACGGGCCCGAGCCGAGGCCAGCGTCGGGTCATGCCTCGACATCTCCCACGCCGCGGGCCACAGCGTCCAGCCATCGGTCGCCCCCCCGCTTCGTGATGGCCGTGGGCAACTGGCCTCGATCAGGATGGAGAACTTCTCCACCGCGGTGGTGGCCCCTTCGAGTGCCTCCTTCACCGACTCGGCGAACAGCCGATCCTGGTAGATGAGCGCCTCGGTGAGCAGCACGGCCTTGGATGGGAAGTAGTAGAGGATCAGCGCCGGGCTGGCCCCGATGTTGTCGGCGATGTCGGCGATCCTCGTCTCGCAGAGGCCGCGTTCGGCGATTGCGGCGCTGGCCGCAGCGAGTATGTCCTGGCGTCGACTTTCGGTCAGGGACGGTCTGGGGCTCACGGCCACGATATTGCCACAATGATGAGACCCGTTGCCACCAGAGTCACCCCCCCCGGTACGCTGAATTGCCGTTCAGGATGCGCCACCCATGATGTCACTGGATCCGATGCTCCTCGCCCGTTCGGTGGCGGTCGTCGGGGCCAGCGAACGGCGAGGATCGGTAGGGGGCAAGGTTGTGCGCCAGCTCATCTCGGGCGGTTTCGACGGTCCCATCTATCCGGTGAACCCGAGATACGAGACACTCCATGGTCTCCGTTGCGCTCCCGATCTGGAGAGCGTGGGGGAGCAGATCGATCTGGTGGTGCTGGCGGTGGCCAACGCCCACCTGGAAGGTGGGCTCAGCGATGCAGCGAAGATCGGAGCCGGTTCGGCGGCAATCTTCGCCAGTTGTCATGGGGAATCCTCCGATGGGACCCCACTTCGGGCTCGGCTCTTCGAGATCGCAGCCGATGCGGAGATCCCGATCTGTGGCAGAAACGGGATGGGATTCCTCAACATCGAAGCCGGTCTTCGGGTTTGCGGGTTCTATCAACCACCCGATCTGGTCCCG
>JBBDQO010000114.1:0-18906 GCA_040905925.1 Acidimicrobiia bacterium
GTAGCGGATCGCGTCCTTGGCGGTGCGGATCCCACCGGCCGGCTTCATGCCCACCATGACCCCGGTGGCATCCATGAAATCCCGAATCGCCTCCAGCATCACCAGAGTCACCGGCAGCGTCGCCGCCGGCTGGACCTTCCCGGTCGAGGTCTTGATGAAGTCCGCGCCGGCGGCCATGGCCAGCAAGGAGGCCTGGCGCACGTTGTCGAGAGTGACCAGTTCCCCGGTCTCGAGGATCACCTTGAGATGGGCGTCGCCGCAGGCGTCTTTGACCCGACGGATCTCGTCGAAGACCTTGAAATACTCGCCGCCGAGGAAGGCGCCCCGGTCGATCACCATGTCCACCTCGTCGGCGCCCAGCCGCACCACCCGGGACACCTCTTCGACCTTGAGATCGGTCTCCACCAGGCCCGACGGGAAATAGGTGGCGACGCTGGCCACCTTGACACTGCTGCCCTCGGTGGCCTCGACTGCGTACCTGACCATGTTGGGATAGACACACACCGCGGCAACGGAGGGGACGCTGGGGTCCAGGGGATCGGGGCGAATCGCCTTCGCCGACATCTGGGCGACCTTGCCCGGGGTGTCCTTCCCCTCCAGAGTGGTCAGGTCGATCATTCGGGTGATCAGATCGAGCGCGGCCCGCTTCGACTCCTTCTTGATCGACCGTGTCGAGAGGGCGGCCACTCGCTCGTTGGCCCCGACCTCATCCACCGAGGGCACCGAGCGCAAGAAGGAGCGCAGGGTGGGTGTCGTGATCCGGTCGGGCAGGATCGAGGTGCGGGCGGGGGCGAGGGTCACAGCCGGGTCAATGGTACAGACGCCACCGGGCTGGCCCCGGGCCGCCCCCCTCACCGGCTCCGCCGGCACTCCCCCTTCGCCTGCGGCGCCCCCCTCCCCGGCTCCGCCGGTACTCCCCCCAACGCTCACTTCGTTCGCTGGGGGGAGAAATGAGGCGCACGTTTCCTCCCCCAGGAGCGGAGCGACGTTGGGGGAGGTGGCCCGAAGGGCCGGAGGGGGCTATCCGACGCGCAGGTGTCTATGCCTGAGGGCCTGAGATCAGGTGGTAGGTGATGTCCTGGTCGATCGTCATCTCCATCTGGAAGCCGATCATCTCACCGGTCGTCTCATCGGGGATCATCATGTCCATCGCGATGTGGGTCGCCGCAGTCACCTCCGATTGACGGGCGACACCGGCCTCCGCATCGAAACGCGAGGTGCCATTGGCCGTCGTGTCGTCGATGTTGATCAGGAACCGGAGCTGGCCCATCAGCTCTTCGAACTCTGCGGTCTCCTCGGCAGTGGCCTCCTCTGGGATGAAGGCACCGAACAGGCCACGGAAGAACTCTGCGAGATCGAACTCGACCGGGGACGTGGTCGAGGTGGTCTCGATCACAAAGACATCTGCGCCCTCGAACTGCTCAACGCCCGTGATGGTGTTGGTGACACTGGTCACCAACGGCTCCTCTCCGAACCCAGGGGTCTCGATCTCGTCGGACCAGATGTCGCCCACGGCTACCTCATCATCGGAGAAGAGGGGCCCGAAGAACTGACCGGGGTCGAGACCGGGCGCCGGAGCGCTGCCGCCCATGGACCCGAGATCGCCGAACATTCCGCCGAGGGGGTCTTCGATGTCCTCGCCCCCGGGCCTGATGACATTGCCTTGCTCATCCACCACCACCGTCACGTCAACGGGCTCCAAGGAGGCAAAGTCGGGCACTTCGCTCGAGTCGACCGGCTCGCCGTCAATGGTGCCGGTCACAGAGACGTCTTGGAAGTTACCGGTGATGTGGATCTCGTAGGTTCCCTCCTCGGGTCCGTCGGCGACGGTGTGAGTGAAGTCTGCGGTTCCCGAGATGTCCACGGATGCCTCACCTGGCATCTCCTCCCCACCCATGGCAGAGGCGTCCCCGAAGGCCTCGAGATCGATGTGCTGGTCGATCCCGACCTCGTATTGGAACTCATCGCCGGCGGCCAGCGAGTAGCTGAGCAGAACGGCCTCAGCGGAAGGCGGGGGCGAGGTAGTCGTGCTGTCGGCGCCGGCGGTGGTCGTGGTCTCGGTTGTCCCCCCGCAGGCGGCCAGCACGAGGGCCAGGGCGGCGACGAGGGATAGGGAACGCTTGGTCATACTGGTGAGGTTATCGGTATCCCGGAGCTTTTCTTTTAGGACTACCCAGGGTCACAGTTAGCGTGCCGGATTCATGAATCCCTGGGTCCCACTGATCGCCGCCATCCTGGGCTGGGGCTCGAGCGCCGTTGTCACCAGAGCCCTGGTCGGGAGCGGAGTGGACACGTTCACGATGCTCCCGTTCCGCCTTGGGAGCGCCATCTTGGTCCTGCTCGTCGTGGTCGTGTTCTGGAAGCGGTTCCGCAGCACCGATGGTAGGGCCTGGGGACGGGGTGCGGTCCTGGGCGCATTTGCCATGGCGACCCCAATGACCCTGCTCACGATCGCCCTCGAGGACCTTCCGGTGAGTCTGGGTGGCCTGCTCATCGCCCTGGTCCCGATGTTCACGATCGCCGCCGCTCATTTCATCGTGCCCGGAGAGAGGTTCAACCCTCGCTCCCTTCCCGGTCTGATCGTGTCCCTGGTCGGGACCGCCATCCTGGTCGGGATCGGCGGAGACACCGTGGCCGGGGTCGGCAACCTGTGGCGAGGGGTGACGTTCTCCCTGGCCGGGGTGATCCTTGCCGGTGTCGGGGGTGCTCTGAGCAGGCGATACGCCCTGGAGGTGGGCGGAGACGGGCTGGTGGTCCCTCAGTTCACGGTGGCCACCGTTGTTCTCTTCCTATTGCTCCCGGTGTTGGGGTCCTCGCCGGCCGCGATTGGACCCAGCGATTGGATCCTCATCCTCGCCCTCGGCACCCTGGGCACGGCCATCCCGTTCACGGCTTTCCTGGTCGCAGCCGAGATGAGCCCGGCCAGCAGACTGGCTGTCTCTGGCTATCTGGTCCCGGTGGTTGCGGTGGCACTCGCCGTCATCTTCCTCAGCGAGACCCTCAGCCTCGCCATCCTGGTCGGAGCAGTGTTCATCATCGGCGGGGTGGTGATGGCGGAACGGGCCACCCCGCACGTGCCCGAGCCGGGATTCTCGACAGCTCAATAGCGACAGTCGGTGCCCACCCCCTGGTTTACCCTCACCTCCAATGAGTCGTCGCATCCTCGTCGCAGTGGCCTGGCCATACGCATCGGGCTCCCTTCATCTCGGGCATCTCGGCGGCGCCTATCTCCCCTCCGACATCTTCGCCCGCTATCACCGCATCGCCGGAAACGACGTGCTCATGGTCTCGGGATCGGATGCCCACGGCACGCCGATCACGGTCCGCGCCGACGAGGAAGGCATGACCCCCCGGGAGGTGGTCGACAAATACCACGCCGAGATCCTCGGATACTGGGAGGCGGTGGGGATCTCGTTCGACCTGTTCACCACCACCATGACCGCCAACCACCATTCGGTGACCCAGGACATGTTCCTCAGGCTGTTGGAGAAGGGACATCTGGTCAAAGGCACATCGACCCAGTTCTACGACCCCGAAGCCGATCGCTTCCTGCCTGATCGATATGTCGAAGGAACCTGCCCCCATTGCGGGTACACCGAAGCCCGTGGCGACCAGTGTGAGAACTGCGGCCGCACCCTCGATGCCACTGATCTGATCGAGCCCCGTTCCCGGCTCAGCGGCGCCACCCCGGTGTTGCGGGAGACCGAGCACTACTTCTTCCAACTCCCGGCGTTCGCCGAGGCGCTCAAGGCCTGGTTGGAATCCAAGACCACCTGGCGGCGTCACGTGAGGAACTGGGCCCTGGGGATGATCGAGGAGGGGATGCCGGAGCGCGCGATCACCCGCGATATCGAGTGGGGCGTGGAGGTGCCCGTCGACGACCTCGGGCCCGGCAAACGGATCTACGTCTGGTTCGACGCCGTCATCGGGTACCTCTCAGCCGCCAAGGAATGGGCGCAACGCAGTGGTGATCCTGAGGCATGGCGCAGATGGTGGGAAGACCCCGAAGCCGAGTCGTACTACTTCGTCGGCAAGGACAACATCCCGTTCCACACGGTGATCTGGCCCGCAATGCTGCTCGGGTACGGGGGGCTCAACCTGCCCACCGACGTCCCGGCCAACCAATACATCACTTTCAAAGGGGCCAAAGCCTCGAAATCGAAGGGAGTGGGTCGGTCCATCGGCTGGTATGCAGAGCGGCTTCAACCCGATGCGCTGCGTTACGCCATCGCCTCGGTGCTCCCCGAGCAGAATGACACCGATCTCAGCGACGAGGAGATCATCCGCCGGATCAACGACGAGCTGGTCGCCACCTGGGGCAACCTGGTCAATCGGGTCCTCTCTCTCACGACCAACAGCTTCGACGGGAAGGTGCCCAAACCGGACGAGCTGACCGGTGAGGACCAGGCGCTGCTGGCGGGCGTCGACCAGGCGCTGACGGCGGTGGCCTCGCACATCGAGGCTGTGGAGCTGCGAGCCGGTCTCCGCGCCGCCATGGACGCAGCCACTGAGGTCAACGTCTATCTCAATGCCAACGCCCCCTGGAAGGTGGTCAAGGACGACCCAAAACGTGCCGAGACGATCCTATGGACCGCTATTCAGGCGATCTCGGGGATCAGAGTCGCCCTGTCGCCTTATCTCCCGTTCACCACGCCCCGAGTCGGCGAGATGCTCGGCCTGTCGGGCGAGGTCGAAACCTGGGAACGGCCCGCCGTCGAAGCGGGGACCGCTCTGGGGACGGTCGAGCCATTGTTCCTGAAGTTGGAGAGCGACGCCCTCGACTGAAACTCCGCGCCGGTGGCCGGGGTCGAATCAGGGTGAACCCTCATTCGCTCATTCTCCAGCCGCGGCTACCTTCCCTCTCATGATCCGGATTGCACGAGTAGTGGGTGGCTTCATCCTCATCCTGGCCGGTATGGTCATGCTCGTCACGCCCGGCCCCGGGGTGCTGACCATCCTGGGTGGCCTCGCACTCATAGGCCAGGAGTTCGCCTGGGCGCAACGGATCGTCGACGGAGTCAAGTCCAAGGTCACGGCCGTGCTGAATCGGCCGTCAGAGCCTTCGGGCTAGGCCGGCGGGTAGACCCCCATCTCCTTCGCCTTCTCCGTCTGCCAGAAGATGTCACCGATCTCGTCGATGAGGGCGATCAACTTGTGCCCATCCTCGGGGTCGACCGACTTCTTGGCGTCGCCAGCCTGGTGGATGGCCCGCCAGAAGAGGTCGTCGAGGTTGGGGAACTGCTCCCGATGCTCTGCGGTGAAGAAGTCGGCCCACAGCACCATCAGGTGGTGCTTGACATCTTCAGCCCGTTCTTCTTTGAGGGCGATCGCCCTCGCCTTGAAGACCTCGTCGTCTGAAGTCGCGTACTTCTCGGCGATCTTCAGCACCGACATCGCCTCGATCTTGGCCTGGGCCGGGTCATAGACCCCGCAGTAGAGGTCGCAGTGGGCGTGGGCGACGGTTAACTGGCGCATTGACACTCCTTGTTGGTCGACATGTCCTTCCGACCATACCCTCCCCTGACGATGTCAATGCGCAGGTTTCGGGTGGCCGAAGAGTCGATGCTCCCCAGCCTCGTGCCGGGCCAGGAATTCGTGGCCACCGACTCGCGCTCGCCGGTGAACGGCGAGGTCGTCGTGTTCCCCCACCCCGACCGCGATGGCTTCTGGTTGGTCAAGCGAATGACGGCGGGGCCGGGGGAAGTGGTCGGAGATCGTGTCCTCGGTGACAACGAAGCATGGGTCATTTCGGACAACTCCAGCGTGACCCGCGCCGACTCGAGGACGCTGGGACCGATTCCTCGGGACATGTTGTGGCCACGAGTCACCCACCTCGACGGGCACACCTTCGAGGAGGCGGCCGCTCTGCTCGGCGACGAGGACCCGGCCTTGGGGCTCATTCTGCACGAGCGAGGACTGCCACCGTTCTGGCAGCGGGAGCCGGGATTCTCCACGCTCGTGCTCCTGATCCTGGAACAACAAGTCTCGCTGGAGTCGGGTGCCGCCATGTTCCGCCGCCTCAGGGATCTGCTGGGCACGGTGATGCCCGAGACGATCCTCGGGGCGGGCGACGATGGGCTGCGATCGATCGGGCTCACCCGTCAGAAATCGCGGTACCTGCTGGGGCTCGCCGATGCGGTGCTCACCGGCGAGCTGGAACTGGCTGAGCTTCGAGAGATTGCCGAGACGGAGGCTCGATCGATGTTGGTGGCGATCAAGGGGATCGGGCCCTGGACCGCCGACGCCTATCTCCTTTCGGCCCTTCGGCTGCCCGACGTCTTCCCCGTCGGGGACCGGGCCCTTCAGGTCGGTGTGATGGAGGCGCTCGGCCTCGGGGCGATCCCCAGCCCTGAGGAGCTGGAGATCCTCTCCGCGCCATGGCGCCCGGTGCGGGCCGTGGCCGCCCGGCTGATCTGGCACCGCTACCTGGCGAGCCGGGGAAGAGTTGAGCCGCCCGACCCGCTCTTCGGGCACATGCCCACCAGGTAGGCGTAGAGTCGAATGCATGACCGAGTTCGTCGTCCAGATGGAGAACCGTCCGGGCACACTCGCCTCGCTCACCGAAGCCCTGGCCGCATTCGGGGTCAACATCGAGGCCCTGGCCGCTTACGGGACCAACGGGGAGGGCACAGTGCGGCTGATCGTCGACGACGCCGCCACCACCCGCCGGGTCTTGAGGGAGGCTGCACTTCACAACGAAGAGCACATGGTACTGACCGCCCAACTTCCCCACCGTCCCGGTGAGCTGGCCCGCCTCACCCGTCTCATCGCCGATGCCGGGATCAACATCGACGCCCTCTATGTTCTTCGCTCCAACGCCGACGGGATCGAGCTCGCGGTCTCCATCGATGAGCCGGAGACGGCTCTGCCTCAGCTTCCGATCACCGGAGGGGTATTGACGGTATAGGCAGTCAAGACCGATACCCTGCCGCCGATGTGGTCGAGAATCTCTCAGCTCCTGCGCTCCAGGGTCTTCCTGTCCGTAGCGCTGGTACTGGTCCTCCTGGGCGTCGGCGCGGCGATCTTCATGGCGGCAAACGCGGACCCGGAGGTCCCAGAGACGACGTCAACCACCTCGACCACCACGACCCTTGCTACCACCACGACCGTGGCCGAAACGACGACCACATTTGGAACGACCTCTCAGATCAACGGGCTAGCAGTCGACGACCCGGCCCTGCTCAACCGCAGACTCATTGCTGTGAAGATCGACAACCATCCCAACGCCAGGCCCCATTCAGGCATCGAGGATGCCGACGCGGTCATCGAGCTCATGGTGGAAGGCGTGACCCGATTCATCTCGATGTGGCAGCAGAGTGACTCCGTGTTTCTAGGGCCGATGCGGTCTGGCCGCCCCACCGACCAGACTCTTCTCGCCTTCTTCAATGAGCCAACGCTGGCCATCTCCGGTGCCCAAAGCTGGGTGCAGAGCATGATCAGCTCGGTTGGCATCCATCTCATCGGGGAGGTCGAGCCGGCCACCTTCCGCGTCTCGGGTCGGCGTGCTCCCCACAACCTCTTCACCAACACAGTCTTGCTGCGCGAATACGCCAACTCACGCGGCTACCCGGATTTGCCGATCGACGGCGCGATGTGGGAGTTCGGCCCCATGCGCGCCGACGCACGAGCCGCGAGCCGGGTTGCGATCGACTTCCTGGGCAACCCCGTGGAGTGGACATGGGATGCGGCAAGCGCAACATGGCTGCGCACACTCGACGGGAACGCATCCACCTGGCGCACCGAGGATGGCCAGGAGGGCCAGATCGGCTTCCCGGTCCTTGTCGCCCTGTTCATGGAGCAGTACTCGGTCGGGAACCTGCCCGCCAGCCGGACTGCGGGAACCGGACTGGCCTATGTCTTCGCAGAGGGCAAAGTGGTCGAAGGTACCTGGCAGCGCGACGACATAACCCAATGGTTCAGACTCATAGACATGAATGGCAACACGATCCAGGTCCCGCCTGGCCAGGTGTGGATCTCGCTCGTGCCGGACAGTACCGGGCTCGTAATCGAGTGAGGTCGGCCGTGGCCTCGCTAGCGTCGCCTACGTGTTTGGTGTCTCTGCTGTTGACCGAGTGCAAGAGGCGCTCGATGCAGCGCACGCCACCCAGGCCGCTCTCAACGCATTCACCCACCTCGATGACGAGCGGGCCTTGGCCCGGGCCAGCGAGATCGATGTCACCGTCGAGAGCGGGGGGTACACCGCGCCCCTGGCCGGGGTCCCGGTCGCCCTCAAGGATCTGATCGATCACCAGGGCCGGGTGACGACCTGCGGTTCGGTCTTCTACCGCCATGACGCAATCAGGAGCGCACCTGTCGTGGAGCGATTGGAGCAGGCCGGGGCGGTGATCGTCGGCCGCACCGGGCTTCACGAGTTCGCCTTCGGGTTCTCCAGCGAGAACCCCCATTTCGGCCCCGTCCGCAACCCCTGGGATCCAGCCACCTCTCCTGGCGGGTCCTCCGGTGGGTCCGCGGCGGCGGTGGCAGCGGCCATCACGCCCATCGCCATCGGCACTGACACCGGAGGCTCGGTCCGGGTCCCGGCCGCCCTCTGCGGCTGCTTCGGCCTCAAGGTCACCTACCACAGGATCCCGCTGGACGGAGTGTTTCCGCTGGTTGCCTCCATCGACACTGTGGGCCCCCTGGCGGATTCCATCGAGAACCTCGCTATCGCCTACCGGGTGATGTCGGGCGACAACACGACTGAGTCGGGCCCCAGCCGGCTGCGAATCGGGATCCCACAGCCCTGGCTCGACGAGGCGCCGATGGACGACCAGGTCGATTCGGCCTTCACCACAGTCATCCAGCAGCTCAGAGACCTTGGACATGACGTGCAGCACCTCCGCCTTCCCGATGTGTTGCCGGGCCGCGAGATCACCCTCTCCATCGCCGGCGAGGTCACCGACGTGCACCGCGAGTTTCGGGCGAAGGGCCTCCCCTACGGAGACGATGTGGCGGCGAGACTCGAGGACTGTGCGAGTGTCACCGATGAGGAGTCACAGACCGGTCATGCCTGGCAGCAGATGATCCGCAGTAGCTTCGCCGACGCCTTCAACACGGTCGACTTGCTCATCACGCCAACCGTGCCCGCAATGCGCAAGGTGATCGGTGTCGACACCATCGGAGACCTGCACTACCGGGTGGTTCTCTCCTGGTTCACGGCGTTGGTCAACCACACTCTCCACCCCGCGCTGGCCATGCCCCTGCTGGACCGGGGAACTCCACCGGTCTCGCTCCAGGCGATCGGCCCGATGGGCTCGGAGCCGGCGCTCCTGCGATTCGGGCGAGAACTGGAATCCAGCACCATGGTCGGGTTCCGACCAGCAATCGATAAAGCTGGGTAGCCCTTGGGGTCGATAAAATAGGTCGAGCGAGCCACCGAGATTCCGCGCCTTTCGCCAGAACCAGGTGTTCAATAGCTAGGGCGCACGCGCGCCAAGACAAACCGACAAGCAAGACAAACCAATAAGGAAGTGAACCGAAAGTGGCTGAGCAGATCGCCACGGCAAAACCCGTAACCGCCAATACCGAGGCTTTCGACAAGGTCGTCATCCGATTCGCCGGAGACTCCGGTGACGGGATGCAGGTGGCCGGATCGAGATTCACCGACGCCAGTGCCTTGTTCGGGAACGACCTGGCAACCCTGCCATCGTTCCCAGCAGAGATTCGGGCCCCAGCCGGAACCCTGCCCGGGGTATCGAGTTTCCAGGTCCAAATAGCCGATTTCGATATCCTGACCGCCGGAGACCAACCCGATTGCCTGGTGGCAATGAACCCCGCGGCTCTCAGGAAAAACCTGATGGACCTTCGTCAGGGCGGCACCCTGATCGTCAACACCGACGCCTTCGATGAGCGAAACCTGGCCAAGGCCGGTTACAAGACCAACCCAATCGAGGACGGGACCCTCGATGGCTACCGGGTGATCGCAGTCCCGATGGACGAGCTCACCAAGGAGGCCGTGAAGGACTCCGGTGTGAGCGGGCGGAGTGTCCTTCGCTCGAAAAACTTCCTCGCCCTCGGCCTCTTGGCCTGGCTATTCCACCGCCCCACCGAGCCGACCATCGACTGGGCTCGGAAGAAGTTCGCCAAAACGCCTGAGGTAGCGGCAGCCAACATCGCCGCCTTCCAGGCTGGGTACACCTTGGGTGAGGCAACCGAAGCGGCCAGAACGACCTTCGTGGTCAAGCCCGCTGCCCTGGAGCCCGGGACCTACACCAACATCAACGGGAACTCGGCGCTGGCCTGGGGTCTGATCACAGCGTCCAGGCTGTCGGGACTGCCTCTTTTCTATGGGTCCTACCCGATCACCCCGGCCTCCGACATCCTCCACGAGTTGGCTCGTCACAAGAACTTCGGCGTGCGCACCTTCCAGGCGGAGGACGAGATCGCGGGGGTGGGCTCCGCCATCGGCGCCGCCTTCGCCGGGAATCTCGCGGTTACCGGATCCTCCGGGCCCGGAATCGCCCTGAAGAGCGAGTCGATCTCGCTGGCGTTCATGATGGAGCTCCCGCTGATCGTGATCAACGTCCAGCGTGGTGGCCCCTCGACCGGCCTGCCCACCAAGCCAGAGCAGTCCGATCTCCTGTTCTCGCTCTACGGGCGTCACGGCGAGTCACCGATCCCGGTGATCGCAGCCGCCTCCCCGAGCGATGCCTTCGGGATGGCGATCGAGGCCGCCCGACTTGCCCTCAAGTACATGACACCGGTACTGCTGCTCAGTGACAACCAGATCGCCAACGGCTCCGAGCCTTGGAAGCTCCCCGACGTGACGAGCCTGGAGCCGATCCCGGTCGAGTTCGCCAAGTACCCCAACGGGCCCGACGGCGTCTTCCTCCCCTACATGCGTGACGTTGACACCTTCGCCCGCCCCTGGGCGATTCCGGGCACACCCGGGCTGGAGCATCGGATCGGAGGCCTGGAGAAGGAGGCCATCACGGGGAACGTGTCCTACGAGCCGGCCAACCACCAGTTGATGACCGATACCCGGGCCTGGAAGGTGGCAAACATCGCCAACGACATACCTCGGATCGAGGTCAACGACGACATCGATGCGGAGATCCTGGTTCTGGGTTGGGGGTCGACCTATGGCTCGATCCGGGCCGCCGCCCGTCGGGTTCGCCTGGGTGGGAGGAAGGTGGCGACCACCCACTTGCGTTACCTGAACCCGCTGCCGACGAACCTCGGCGAGGTTCTCAATTCCTACAAACAGATCCTGATCCCCGAGCTGAACACCGGTCAGCTGCGAAGGGTGATCCGGTCCGAGTTCCTGCTCGATGTCAAAGGCCTGAACAAGGTGGCCGGAGAGCCGTTCAAGGTCGCGGAGATCGAAGAGAAGATCCTGGAGATGATCAAATGACCGCCCCGACATACACCCGTGCCGACTTCCAGACCGATCAGGAGGTCCGGTGGTGCCCCGGTTGCGGGGACTACACCATCCTGGCTTCGGTCCAGCAGTTTCTCGCCGGGTTGGGCCGTCCCCGTGAGGAGTTCGTGTTCGTCTCGGGCATCGGGTGCGCATCCCGGTTCCCCTACTACATGAACACCTACGGGATGCACTCGATCCATGGTCGGGCACCGGCCATCGCCTCTGGCATAGCCACCACTCGCCCCGAGCTTTCGGTCTGGGTCATCACCGGCGACGGTGACGGTCTCTCGATCGGTGGCAACCATTTGATCCATGCCCTGCGGCGCAACATCAACCTGAAGATCCTGTTGTTCAACAACCAGATCTACGGTCTGACCAAGGGTCAGTACTCGCCAACCTCCGAATTGGGCAAGCAGACCAAGTCGACCCCGTACGGTTCCATCGACTACCCCTTCAACCCGGTATCGCTGGCGCTTGGCGCCGAAGCCTCCTTCGTGGCTCGCACCCTCGACATGGATCGCACCCACACGGAAGGGATCCTTCGCGCTGCCTATGAGCACGAGGGCTCGGCCTTCATCGAGATCTATCAGAACTGCAACGTGTTCAACGACAAGGCGTTCATCCAGTTGACGGGCAAGGAGGAGAGGGTCCACAACCGCATCGACCTCGAGACCGACAAACCGATCGTGTTCGACGAGGGCGCCAAGGCAGTTGTGTTGCGCAATGGGCAGGCGACCGTCGTCGACAGCTCTTCGGTGGACCCCGCGGCGATTCTGGTCCATGACCCGACACGACCCGATCCCTCGATCGCTTTCGCACTGAGCCGTCTCTCTCATGGCCCCTATGGGCCTACTCCACTCGGCATCTTCCGCAGTGTGAGGCGGCCGACCTACGAGTCCCAGATGACAGCCCAGATCGAGACCGCCAGGGAGAAGTTGGGCGAGGGTGACCTGTCCAAGCTGATCGCCAGCCATGGCACCTGGACCGTCAAGGACCCGAGCAAGAACGGCGGATGAGCTAACTCGACGACATCTGACGGCCGTGAGCGGCCAGTGCCCAGATCACGACCACGTCGATGGCGATGATCAGGAGTGACCAGACGGGGTAGTAGGGGATGAAGGCGAAGTTGGCGATCGCGCTCAACGACGCCACCAGGATCCCCACGACCCGGGCCCAGGTCTTCCCCGTGAGGACCGAGAACCCGGCAAGCGCCACCACGATTCCCACGATCAAGTGGATGTATCCCCAGGTAGTGGCATCCAGCTCGAGCAGGTAGTTCGGAAGCACCACATAGAACTCGTCTTTGGCCAGGGCAACAAGCCCAGCAATTGCCGAGAAGATCCCGTTCACGGCCATCATGATCCCGGCGAACATGATTGCGCCGATTGCCATGGCTGGAGGGCCGTCGTATCGGCCACCCGCTTGATGAGACATCCTCTCTCCTTTCCCTGAGGTCGGATCGACAACCTACACGACCGGTTCGAGGTCAGCGTTTGAGCGCGGCCAACGCGAAATCGCTCACCTCGTCTACCAGGCGATCCCGGCCCACCCGGCCTTCCGGCCGATACCACCTCTCGATGGCATTGAGGATCGAGAGGGTGAATATCGAGTGCAGCTTCGGATCCACATCGGAGCGGAATGAACCGTCCGACACGCCGGCCGCGATCACCTGGCGGAAAGCCTGCTCATAGGCGTCTCTCGCTGCGATCACACGGCTCCGATGCTCGGCATCGAGCATTCGTGCCTCGTTGAGATAGGTGCGGACCACATCTCGATTGTCCAACACCACACCGATGTGGCCCGCGATCAGCTGACGCAATTGTCCGCCTGGTGCACCAACAGTTGCAAGCGCAGCGGCGGCCGAGGCCTGGAACAAACGGGCGCCCTCCTCGACGACGTGAACCAACAGGTCCTGTTTGGACTCGACATGGGCATAGAGTGAGGACCCGAGAAGGCCCAGCTCCCGGCCCAGGTCCCGCATCGAGGTCCCGTGATAGCCCTTCTCGGCAAAGAGACGCCCAGCAGCCTCCACGACATCCTGGCGGGTGTTGCGGACGCTCACCATCAGCGGTGGTCGTAACGGACGACGATTCGTTCCCCGATCGGATGCGACTGACAGGTGAGCACAAAACCGGCTTCGATCTCCGAATCGACCAAGGCGTAGTTCTTGTCCATGGTCACCTCACCCTCCTCGATCCGTCCCTTGCAGGTGGCGCACATACCTCCCTTGCAGGAGAAAGGCAGCTCGGATCGAACCCGAAGGGCTGCGTCGAGGATCGAGGTTTCCGGGGTCATCAGAGTGTCGACGGCACGCCCGTCGAGAATGACTGTCAAATGGACCGAGCCCTCGCCGGATGGCGGTTCGGGTGGGAGTGTGGAGAGATCGACCGGCCCGGCGAAGAACAACTCGTCATGGATCCGGTCCTCACCCACGCCCAGCCTGCTGAGGGTGTCCCGGGCCATCGTCACCATGTCGTAGGGCCCGCACAGATACCAGCCACTCACCTCGCGCCCACCGAGAAGCTTGTCGTGGACAACCTCGATCTTGCCGGCGTCGATCCGGCCTGACAGCATCGGCAGGTCGGATCCCTCGCGGCTGAGCATATGAAAGAGTTGCAGCCGGGCGGGATATCGGTCCTTGAGGGCTTCCAACTCCTCGAGGAACATCACGCTGTTGACGGTGCGGTTGCCAAACAGGACCGTCCACGACGAGCCCGGCTCCGACTCCAACGTCGTCGCGCCCAACGACAGGCCCGGAGTGATTCCCGAACCGGCGACGATCGCAACCCGATGCCGGGCCACACCCGGGTCGGGCTCGATGGTGAATTCGCCCACCGGGGGCATCACACCCACGGTGTCACCCGCCCGCAACCGGGTGGTCGCCCACGTGGAGAAGGCGCCACCAGCAAGACGTTTGATCCCGACGCGGAGCTTGCCCCCGTTGGCGTTGGCGCAGATGGAGTAGGAGCGGCGCAGATCCTCGCCATCCACCTCCGCCCGCAGTGTCACGTGCTGGCCGGGGAGGTAGGTGAAGGCCTGGAGCAAATGCGGGGGCACGTCGAAGGTCACCGCGACGGACTCATCAGTCAGGGGTGTCACCTCCACCACGCGGAGGAGGTGAAACTCGACGGAGCTCATGGGAGCCTCAGAACTCCTTGAACCAATCGAAGGGCTCACCACATGCGGCACACACCATCAGCGCCTTGCAGGCCGTTGAGCCGAATCTCGACACCATCCGCGGCCCGGATGCAGCACACCGGGGACAGAGCACGGCGGTCGGTGATGTGGGTGGGGCGATCCCGAAGGTCGCCAGCTTGGCGTTTGCCTCGGGCCCGATCCAGTCGGTGGTCCACGGCGGGCTATGGGTGGTCGTCACCGTGACCCGCTCGAACCCGGCCTCGACGAGATGAGACCGGATGTCGTCTTCGATCTGGCGCATAGCCGGGCAACCGGAATAGGTCGGGGTGATCGTCACCACCACCCGTCCCTCCTCCACGACCACATCGCGCAGGATCCCGAGCTCGGCGATGGTGAGCACGGGGATCTCCGGGTCGACCACCATGCCCACGATCTCGCGGGCTCGGTCCACGTCGATGAGCGCGGCTCCCGTCACCATTTCAGCCCCGGGTAGGAGCGTTGCATCCACTGCATCTCGGCGAGGAGGAAGCCCAAATGCTCGCTGTGCAGGCCCTGCCGACCTCCAGTGCGCTGATAGGGGTCTTCGGGAATGGTGAGCCCGGCCTCAGCAAGGACTGCCATCACTGTTCGCTCCCAGGCGACCCGGTAGCCGGCGGGGTCACCTTGGAACATCTCGTCGGTGTATCGCCACAGGGCATCCACGCCGGCCTGAGCACGCCGCGAGGATTCCTCCGTCCCGTCCCCGAGGCGGATGACCCATCCCGAAGAGTGCCTGAAGTGATAACGGGCCTCCTTTAGGGCGCGGCTTGCGATCCCGGCCAGCTCCACATCGTCGGCCGTCGACAGGTCGTCCCACAGTTGCAGCTGGTAGCAGTCGAAGAGGAATTGGCGGACCGTGGTGTGGGCAAAATCCCCGTTGGGCTGCTCGACCAGCAAGAGATTCCGATACTCAGGCTCGCTGCGAAGCATCACCAGGTCGTCTTCGTCGCGGCCCCGCCCCTCGACGGCCCCCGCCAACGTGTACAAGGCACGGGCTACTCCAAGATGGTCGAGGGCGATGTTTCCGAGGGCAATGTCCTCTTCGAGCTCGGGAGCTCGCGAGATCCAGTCCCCAAGCCGCTGGGCGAGGACCATGTTGTCGTCCGCATGCCCAAGCAACCAAGAGAAGGCCTGAGAGTCGAGACTCGAGACTTGAGACTCGATCACATCTGCCCCACTTCCTCGGGGATCTCATAGGTGGTCGCCATCCGGTAGACCTTCTCGTTGGCCTCGACGTAATCGACGGCATCGTCGGGCTCGAAGGCGCGGACCTCGCGGCTCGGCACCACCCAAACGCTGACGCCCTCTCCCCTTCGGGTGTAGACGTCCCGGGCGTTCTGGAGCGCGGTTTCGGAGTCAGGAGCATGAAGACTGCCGATGTGGACGTGGGAGACCCCGCGCCGGGCCCGAACGAACACCTCCCACATCGGCCAGACGCCACCACTGATCTCGGTGCTGGTTTCGATATCGGCGCTCTCTCCGGGGGCAACCGGGACTTCGTAGGTCATGTCGCTCCTCTCAGGCGGCGCTGCGGCCAGCCCGCTTCTCGGCGTAGGCGAGGGCAGCCTCCCTGACCCAGGCTCCCTCCTGCCAGGCGTCCACCTTGTGGGCAAGTCGCTCCCGGTTCATCGGCCCGTCACCTCGGACCACAGCCCAGAACTCGTCCCAATCGATCTCACCGAAGTCGTAGTGACCTCGTGCTTCGTTCCATCGCAGCCCTGGATCGGGTATGCGGAGCCCGAGGTAGTCCGCCTGGGGAACGGTCATGTCGACGAACTGCTGGCGAAGATCGTCGTTGGAAACCCTCTTGATCTTCCATGCCATCGACTGCTCGGTATGCGTGGACTCGGTGTCGTGAGGGCCGAACATCATCAGCGAAGGCCACCACCATCGGTCGAGGGCGTCCTGGGCCAGTGCCTTCTGCTCGTCGCTCCCCTGGCAGAGCTTGATCAACAGCTCGTAGCCCTGCCGTTGATGAAACGACTCCTCCTTGCAGATGCGAACCATCCCCCGGGCATACGGGCCGTACGAGCAACGGGTGAGCATGACCTGATTGGTGATGGCGGCCCCGTCGACAAGCCACCCGACGGTGCCGATGTCCGCCCAATTCAATGTCGGATAGTTGAAAATCGAGGAGTACTTGTGCTTTCCCTGATGCAGCAGCTCCTGGAGCTCGTTCCTCGTCACTCCCAGGGTCTCGGCGGCCGAGTAGAGGTAGAGACCGTGCCCGGCCTCGTCCTGCACCTTTGCCATCAGGATCGCCTTGCGATGCAAAGTGGGAGCCCGGCTTATCCAGGTGCCCTCCGGCTGCATCCCGATGACCTCGGAATGGGCGTGTTGGGCGATCTGACGGATCAGGGTCTTGCGATAGGCGTCCGGCATCCAGTCGGTGGGCTCGATCTTGTCCTCGGCGTCGACGATGGACTGGAACCGTTCTTCAGGGCTCATGGCGTGTGAGCCTATCACAAACGAACGTTCGTTCGTAAGGAGAACCTACCGCCCTGTAATTGGGAGCCACAGGGCCGTATGTGACCCCCTCTGCGTCCCAATTACGTGGCGGGCGACGCGCCAAACGGTTCCTCAGGCAAGGGCGACCAGGTCGAGCAGCGCCTCGTCGAAGAAACGCATCTCGCCTTCGGGCATGAGTACCGCACGGTCGGGGAAAAGCTGAGCCACGAAATCGGTGTCGTGGCTGACGAGGACGATGGTTCCCTCATAGATGCTCAACGCATCCAGGAGAGCCTCCTTGGCCTGGGGATCCAGGTTGTTGGTCGGCTCGTCGAGAAGGAGGACGTTGGGCCTGGCCGCGACCAACATCGCAAGGGCGAGCTTGGTCTTCTCGCCACCGGAGAGGGTTGCCGCATCCTGATCCACCTTGTCGGCCAGCAGAAAGTGGCCGAGCAACGAGCGCACGGTCTGGTCGGGAAGACCCCCGATCGATCTCATGTGGTCCAGGACCGACACCCCGGAGAGGACCTGTTCGTGCTCCTGGGCGTAGTAACCGAGGGTGGCGTTGTGACCGAGATTGACCTCGCCGAGGTCGGATGTCTCAACACCTGCCAGGATGCGAAGGAGAGTGGTCTTGCCCGCCCCGTTGAGCCCGATCAGCAGCATCCGCTCCCCACGCTCGACGGCGAACTCGAGGTCGACGAACACCAGGTTGTCTCCGTAGGCCTTGGCCAGCCCCAGAGCCGACAGCGGCACCCGGCCCGACTTGGGCGGCTGGGGGAAGGCGACCCGGACGTTCTTGCCGCCCTTCTGCACCTCGACCAGGTCCCGCTTCATTCGATCGACACGGGTCTCCCAGGCGCGGGCCACCTTCGCCATCTTCTCGGTGGTGCCCTTGAAGCGACGAATGTTCTCCTCGAGACGGGCAATCGCCTCGTCCTGGTGCTTCCGCTCGCGCTCCTTGCGCTCGCGGCGGCGATCCCGCTCCAAAAGGTAATGGGAGTAGTTGCCCCGGTAGGCCTCCAACCCGCCGTGCTCGAGGGCGAGCACCGAGGTGATCGCCTCGTCGAGCAGGGGCAGATCGTGTGACACCACCAGCATCCCTCCCCGATAGGTGGTCAGCCAATCGATGAGCCAGGCCTTGGCGTCGAGGTCGAGGTGGTTGGTGGGCTCGTCGAGAAGCAGGATGTCGGTCTCGGCGAAGAGGATCCGGGCCAGCTCGACCCGTCTCCGCTGACCACCGGACATCGTGACCACCGGCTGACTCAGCTCGGGGTTCCCGATTCCCAACGCGGCCGCCATTCGCTTCGCCTCGGCCTCGGCTACGAACCCGCCCTTGGCCTCGAACTCGTCGTGAAGCCTTCCGAAACGCAGTATCCCCCGGTCACGGTCGTCACCGGTCAGATCGTGGAGCCGACGCCTTGCCTCTTCGATCTTGCGCTGCATGGCCCCGATCTCACGAGCCATCAGGATTCGCTCCAGGGCGGTGGCGTCGGGATGCTCCAACTCGGGAAGCGCCGCCTCCTGGGAGAAGTAGCCGATGGCCCCGGAGCGGAGGACGGAGCCCTCGGCCGGGTTCACCTCACCGGTCAAGGTTCGCATCAGCGTGGTCTTGCCGGCTCCGTTGCGACCGACGAGACCGATTCGGTCGCCTGATTGCACGCTGAAGGAGACCCCCTCGATGAGAGTTCGGGGTCCGACTTCGATACGAAGGTCGCGTGCGATCAACATTGGGTTTCCCGGCGTCGGGGACGTTAGGTGCGAACTGAGTTTTACCAGGCGTGATTGAGCGAGCCTCGTACCTGGTCAGGATGCCTCAGCCCTCGCCTGAGATTGGCGCGATGTTGCGGTTTACTCTGAACAGATTCGTCGGGTCGTAGCTGGCCTTCACCTTGGCCAAACGCTCGATGTTCCCTCGA
>JBBDQO010000115.1:0-15053 GCA_040905925.1 Acidimicrobiia bacterium
GAGGATTCGACCGAGGCGATCGCCCGACTCCACCGACTCGGCCTCGAGGTGGTGATGCTCACCGGAGACAACCACCGCACCGCCCAGGCCATCGCTGGAATGGTGGGGATCGACCGGGTGCTGGCCGAAGTCCTGCCGGACGAGAAGGCCACCCAGATCAAGCTGCTCCAGGCCGAAGGAAAGGTGGTGGCCATGGTCGGCGACGGGATCAACGACGCCCCCGCCCTCGCCCAGGCCGACGTTGGTCTGGCCATGGGCACCGGCACCGACGTAGCCATGGAGTCAGGGGACATAACCCTGGTCAAAGGATCCCTAACCGGAGTGGCCACCGCCATCGAGCTGTCCAAGGCCACCATGCGCAACATCCACCAGAACCTGGTCGGCGCCTTCGCCTACAACACCCTCGGCATCCCCATCGCCGCCGGGCTTCTCTACCCCGCCTTCGGAATTCTGCTCTCCCCGCTCATCGCCGGGGCGGCCATGGCGTTCTCCTCGGTCACCGTGGTCACCAACGCCAACCGGCTCCGTCGCTTCAAACCAACCCACCCTGAGGAGGTGACCTGATGGACGTCATATTGGTCAACCTGGCCGGTCTCGGCCTGATCACCCTCATCATCTGGTACTTCTGGCTGTCCAAGCCGACCGGCACGCTCGCAGGGGTGACCGGCGACGGGGTGCAGGAGGCGTTCATTGTGGTCAAGGGCGGATACAGCCCGGACACGATCCGCGTCGCGGCCGGGCGCCCGGTGCGACTGGTGTTCAACCGCCAGGAGTCCGACCCCTGCTCGGAGCGGGTGGTCCTCGACGCCTTCGGTGTCTCCGCCAACCTGCCCCAAGGCTCCAACGTCCCAATCGAGTTCACCCCAACCAAGGCGGGCAGCTACGAGTTCGCCTGCCAGATGGGCATGCTACGAGGCAAGGTGGAAGTGTCATGACCCCCGGATCGCATCACCACCGGTTCGGTTCCGTGATGTGGGGGACGATCGGCATCACCTTCTTTCTTCTGGCCCTGGTCGCCCTACTCCGCCTCGACCCCCGCATCGCCGGATACGCCGTCGGCACCCTGGTCTTGGTGTGCCTGGTCGTTTGTATCGCCGCCTTCTGGATGGATTCACGCGCGAGCCGGGAGACCGCCCGGCTCATCGACCGGCTTCGCAGCCAGTCGAAGAGCCCATAAGTCGACGGGCCGGACCGTCGAACCGGACCAAGCAATTGCTTGGCCGCGTGGGACAAACCCGGGTCCCCGGCAGCCTCACCACCAACAAAGGGTGTTTGGGACCTTCGGCCCTTCGACATCATCGCTCTCCGCCCGCCGACCGCACCAGGTCCGGCACATCACCACTTGGGCCCATCCGTTGAGGAATGCCTCATCGTCACCGACAGCGACCCCGACCTCGAAATCGACACCACCCGTTTCGACATCATCATCGGCGAAGTCAAGACCGGCGAGGCCACCCTCAACCCGGCCCTGCGTACATCCGGCGCCCTCCACGCCGCACTTCGGCGCACCGGCGACCTCTACACCACGCCACTCGACCAGGTCGTCGACGAGCTATCCGCTGAGGGTGGCGCCATGACCCCCACCGCCCGCATCAGGCTGGTCGTCTTCGCTGGCCACGGACGCATCGGCACGGGGACGACCGTCCACCTCGGGGACATCGCTCGATTCATCCGCAACCATCTCGCCAGCCGCCACGACCTGTACCGAGTCACCCGCTTCGCCGACCCCGTCGTCGCTCTCCTGGAACTCCTCGAGAAAGTCGAATGACAGGTATCACCAACCCATTCTCCAGAGACCTCTGACGCTCAGTCCAGACACACGAGACCATGGCTTTTGGTCTTTACCACGAGGTTTTTGGGATCGCCCGCTCTTCCGGCCGGCCTGATGCTCGGGTCCCCTAGCAGGCTCTCCGATCGTGAGATCCCATTGCCGGTGAAGGAGTTCGACCTCTAACGGAGGTGGCTGTCGAGTCACCTGGATGACCGCGACGCGCTGCAGACGATGATAGAAAAGGTATCGGAAGTCGCATCGATCGGCACGGTGCCAGTCTCCCAGTCCAAGTCAGGCCTTTTGGCCCTTCCAAGGAGAAACGGCTCCAAGCCAGGATCGGGACAGAGGAGATTGAAACATGTCGTGGATAGGTGGAGTGCGCATCGCCGAATGTAGGGGAGGCTGATTGTGCGTTGGTTGAGGTGGGGTCTCATATCTTTGATGACCGCCCTGGTCGTTGTCCAGGTCATCCCCTACGGACGCGATCACGCAAATCCGCTAGTGGTCGCGGAGCCGGTGTGGGATTCGACCCAGACGCGTGACCTTGCGGTCAGAGCCTGCTTCGACTGCCATAGCAATGAAACGGTGTGGCCCTGGTATTCGAACGTGGCTCCGATGTCGTGGCTTCTCCAGCGAGACGTGGAGGAAGGCCGCGAGACACTCAACTTCTCGGAATGGAATCGTCCTCAGGAAGGAGAGGAGGCGGCCGAGACGGTACGGGAGGGCTCTATGCCGCCCGGGCCGTATCTGTTCACCCACCCCGACGGTCGGCTCACCGATACCGAACTGACTGCACTCGCCGACGGGCTGACCGCCACCCTCGGCGACGAAGGTCGAGAGGGTGGGGAACATGGGGGCGAGGAGGACGACGACGATTGACCCGGCTGGCCTGTAGAGAACGGCCCATTGGTTGATTGACATCGATGAGCTCTGAACGCACCACGCGTTGGATCCTGTTCATGACCGTCGTGGGCGTGGCCCTCGGCGGATTCCTCTTCCTGCTCGGCTACGAGACAGCCGCACGGATCGTGTTCGCCGCCGTTGCCGTCGTCCCCGTCGTGCCTCAGGTTCGCGAGATGATCGCCAAGCTCCGACGGCGACAGCCGGGGGTCGATGTCATAGCTCTTCTTGCGGTCAGTGCGGCCCTTGTCCTTGGAGAGTTCCTTACCGCCGCGATCATCGGCGTGATGCTGGCTACCGGCCGGTTCCTCGAGGAGTATGCGGCCGGGAGAGCCGAACGTGAGTTGACCTCCCTCGTTGCCAGGGCACCGAGAGTGGCACATCGAGTGCGCAACGGAGAGATCGAAACGGTCGACATCGCAGAAGTGGCACGTGGCGACCGGCTCATGGTCAAGGCGGGTGAGGTGGTTCCGGTCGACGGTGTAGTTCTGAGCCATAACGCCCTGATAGACGAATCCGCCTTGACTGGAGAGCCGTTGCCCGTGGAAAAGCGTGGCGGTGACCTGGCCAGCAGCGGCTCGGTGAACGCGGCGGATGTGTTTGAGATCCATGCCACGGCCGACGCCGAGCAGAGCACTTACGCTGGGATCATCCGCCTCGTGCAGGATGCCCGCATGTCCCGGGCCCCGTCCGCCCGGCTCGCCGATCGCTGGGCTGCCTGGTTCGTGCCGCTGACCCTCGCCGTTGCGGCGATCGCCTGGGGGGTGTCGGGCGACCCGGTGCGTGCCCTCGCCGTGCTGGTGGTGGCCACACCCTGCCCTCTGCTTCTCGCGGTCCCCATCGCCCTCGTGTCTGGCATCTCCCGTGCCGCACAGCGGGGCATCGTGTTCCGCGGAGGAGGCCCACTGGAGACTTTGGCCCAGACCCGCAATGTGCTGATCGACAAGACGGGAACGGTGACCGTGGGCCAGCCGACTCTTCGCTCCATCGTCGTCTTCGACCGGAAAACACCCGAGAACGAGATACTCCACCTCGCCGCCTCGCTGGATCAGACCTCCGCCCACATCCTGGCCAGGGCGATCGTGGATGCGGCTCACCAACGTGATCTCGAGCTGAAGATGCCGAAGGACGTCACCGAGGTGGTCGGAGCCGGTGTCTTGGCCAGGGTCGAAGGTCGCAACGTTGCGGTGGGGAAGCTGCAGTGGCTCCTCGACGGTCGGCCAGAACCCGCCGAGGTCGCCGCTTTCCGAAGACGAATCACCCGTGTGGCGCCCACGGCGGTCTACGTCGCCATCGACGGGGAGGTCACCGCGGCAATCGTCTTCGACGACCAGATCAGACCTGACGCCGCCCACACCATCCGCGCCCTGCGGCGCACCGGTGTGAGCAAGATCGTCATGGCCACGGGGGACCACCCGGTGGTGGCCCGCTCGGTGGGTATGGCGATCGGAGTCGATGACATCCTCGCCGAGGCCACTCCCCGTGAGAAGGTGGAGGCGCTGGGAGAGCTTCAAGCCCAAGGCATCACCACGATGGTCGGTGATGGGATCAACGATGCTCCCGCCCTGGCTGCTGCCGATGTTGGCGTGGCGATGGGTGCCCGGGGGGCGACCGCCTCCTCCGAGGCGGCGGATGTGGTGTTGGTGGTCGATCGCCTGCAACGACTGGTCGACGCCATCGGTATCGCCCAACGATCCCGTCGTATCGCAGTCGAGAGCGTGGTGATCGGGATGGGGCTGTCGCTCGTGGCCATGTCCTTTGCGTCCTTCGGTCTCCTCTCCCCGCTCGCGGGAGCCCTGATCCAGGAGGGGATCGACGTGATCGCCATCCTCAACGCGCTGCGGGCATTAGGTGGAAAAACGCCGACGCAAGCCGGCCCCAAACTCCCACCCGAGCTGACAAAGCAGCTGCGCTCGGAACACGATCAACTCATCCCCCGGCTCGACGCGATTCGCGATACGGCTGACAGCCTCGACACCGTCTCGCCCGCAGAGGCAATGAATGCCCTGCAGAGGATCCACTCGTTCTTGGTTGATGAGATCCTGCCCCACGAGGCCGCGGACGAGGACCTGATCTACCCCCAGATGTCGGCAATTCTCCCTGGGGAAGACCCAATGGCGACCATGAGCCGGACCCATCGTGAGATCTTCCATCTCGTCGACACCTTCCAACGCCAGATCGCCGATCTCCCATCTGACGGTCCTGAGCCGGTCGACTTCCGCGACTTCCGCCGTACCCTCTATGGGCTCCATGCCATCCTGCGACTCCACTTCGACCAAGAAGAGGAGCTCTACCTATCCCTCCAGGTGGAGTGAGGCTGGTCCGTTTAGGGACACGCCACCCAGACAGAAGCATGACAACGTGCGCAAGCCCCTAGCCGCAGCTGGCGCCGCAGCGTTCCTGATAGGCCCCGGTGTTGTCGCCGGCCTACTCCCCTGGCTACTCAACGGCTGGCGATTACGACAGCCTGTGCCATGGTGGGCTTGGGCTCCCCTGCGAGTAGCCGGTGGAGTCATGGTCGCTGCCGGTGCCGTCGTCCTGATCCTGGCATCCGTGCGCTTCATCCTCGAGGGAGCCCGCACCCCCGCTCCGATTGCCCCGACCGAGTGAGGGTGAGGGTGTCGATCGAGCGTGATGTCCGGCTGGTGTTGGCCTCCCAGGCGGTTCGTGCCTTTGGTTATGGATTCGGGTCGGTGTTGTTGGCCTCGACGCTGGCCGAACGTGGCCTCACCGCGCTCAACGTCGGGATGGTGTTGGGAGGGCTGGTGGCGGGCACTGTGATCGCCCAACTGGCCGTGGCCCATTGGGCTGACGGTTGGGGCCGACGCCGCAGCTATCTGACCTTGTATCTGTTCCTTGGTCTTGCCGGGCTGGTGTTTGCCAGCACCGCCCCGGTGTGGGTGCTGGTATTGGTGGCGTTGACCGGCGCCCTCTCCGCCGAGGTGATCGAGTCCGGCCCCTTCACCACCCTGGAGTTGTCGATGCTCTCAGGACGGATCGATGCCGACGCCCTCGCCGCCGGGTTCGGCTGGTACAACGCCATCGCCGCCGCCGCCGGATCGTTGGGAGCACTTTCTGCTGCTCTCCCCCAACTCACCCGCAACTTGTGGGCCGGTGCTCCGGCGGATCGGGTGTGGTTCCTGATGTTGCTTGCCGTCGCCGCCACCGGGGTGATCATCGCCCGCCGGTTGAGTCCTTCGGTCGAGTTGATGGGAGGGCTTGGCAAGGCCGCCCCACTCGGCCCGTCGCGGCCGGCTGTCATCCGGCTGGCCAGTCTGTTTGCCCTGGACGCTTTCGCCGGCAGCTTCGTGGTTCAGACCTTCATCGCCTTCTGGCTGATCGACCGTCTCCGCGCCACGACGGCCACCGTCGGTGCCCTCTTCGCCGCCATCGGCGTCATCCAGACCCTGTCATTCCTGGCGGCACCGGTGATCGCTCGGCGCTGGGGACTGCTCAACACCATGGTCTTCACTCATCTCCCCTCCAACATGCTTCTCGCCAGCGTCGCCTTCGCCCCCGACTTTCCTGTCGCCGCCGGGCTTCTCCTCGCCAGGGCGACCCTGTCCCAAATGGACGTCCCCACCCGTCAGGCCTACGTCATGACCCTGGTTGACCCGGAGGAACGAACCGCCGCCACCGCCTACACCAACACCGCCCGCTATCTCGCCCGACCCCTCGGGCCGGTGCTCGCCGGAGCCACTCTCGCCCTCTCCGCCGGGGCGCCATTCCTCATCGCCGGGCTCCTCAAGAGCATCTACGACCTCGCCCTGTGGGGTTGGTTCCGCACCATCCCCCTCCCCGCCAGAAAGGACACCACTTCATGAAATGGGTCACCCGCGCTCGTCCCAAGACCGACGTAACCGTATGTTGAATTGCCACAGAAAGCCGCACTACCCGAGGTCATCAAGACCGCTACACGCCAGTAGGGTGCCCATCCGCTACAAGTGAGTGAGGCAGCGGACATGGCCGTTCTCGATTGGCTGTTGGATTCCGACCCCTCGATACGTTGGCAGGTGATGCGTGATCTCACCGACGAGCCCGACGACGTGACAGCCGCCGAGCGCTCGCGTGTCGCCTCCGAAGGCTGGGGCGCCCGTCTGCTCGATCTCCAGGCGCCTGATGGTCAGTGGGGTGGTGGCAGCTACCACCCGTACTGGACCTCCACCACGTACGCCCTGCTGCTGTTGCGGGACCTTGGCCTGGATCCGACCAGTGACGAAGCCCGTAGAGCTGTGACCCTCGTTCGGGACAACGCTGCCACCACCCTCGACGAGAGTGGCCAATCCTTTTTCCTCGGTGAAACCGAGCCCTGTATCAATGGCATGGTTCTGGCAGTGGGTGCCTACTTCGGCGAGGCGAGCGAGGAGTTGCTCGATCGGCTCCTCGATGAGCAGCTCGACGACGGGGGTTGGAACTGTGAGGCTCCGCCGAGTAGACGATCCTCGTTTGACACCACGATCTGTGTGCTTGAAGGGCTCTTGGAGTACGAGCGGGCGCGGGGCGACGTTGCCGGGGTGTCCGAAGCCCGGGCTCGGGGAGAGGAGTATCTCTTGGAGCGTCGCATGTTCCGGTCGCTGTCATCCGGTCAGGTGATCGACCGCAACTGGACCCTGTTCTCGTTCCCGACCCGGTGGCACTACGACGTGCTGCGCGGGCTGGATTATCTGAGAAGTGCAGGTGTCGAACCCGACGATCGGATCGCTGAGGCCATCGAGTTGGTGGAGAAGAATCGGGGTGAGGACGACCGTTGGCCGTTGCAGAACCCGCATCCCGGTCAGGTTCATTTCGAAATGGATGAGGGAGCGGACAAACCCAGTCGCTGGAACACACTGCGTGCCCTGCGAGTGTTGAACTGGGCCGCTCATGGCGGATAGGTCCTCCGCCTGAGACGTAGAAACCTTGGTCAGAGATGTGCGCGGAGCGCTGGCCGGATGTGTCCGGGGAGGTTATGTACCCGACGTCGTGTCCAACACCTCGTCGATCCACCCCAGGGCAGCAACGGCCGCGGGGAAGCCGACTGTGGTTATCGCCAGCGTGACGACGTGTTCGATGTCGTCGCTGCTGGCGCCTTCGTCGAGTGCCTTGCGGACATTGGAACGTACGGCCCCTTCGGCGAGGGCGCCGATTGCGATGCCGAGCTTGACGAGTCGCTGGGTTCGCGGGTCGAGCGGACCGGCCGCTTCGGTGGCGCGCCCGAGTTGGTCGAGCGCGGTGGCCACGGTTGGGAACCGGTCGCGAAAGTCGATGTAGACGTGGGGGAGATAGTCGCTCATGCACGCGACCCTACGTGGGGCGGAGCATGACGCAAGCCTCCTTGTGCAGGCTCATCCCGGAGAGCGCGTCTGCCTTGGTGGGACGGAGGAACCCGTCTCTGGTGCCACGGCGCGGATTCCGATCCGCCGGCGACGGCCTTAGCACCTTCTGACGCCGTATGACCGGAGACTGTGTTATGGAGTCCGAGAAGTCAATATCCCGCTGGCTTTGGAGTCCAAGAACCGATAACCCATTCCGGGTTCGCTGATGAAGTGGTTGGGGTGGCTGAGTGGGTTCGAGCTTGCGTCGGATGTGGGCGATGAGGACTCACAGGCTTGTCCGTGCAATCGTGATCGCCGACAGCGACGTCGAATGGCCGCGGGCTTGCGCCCGCGGCCATCTCGACACGTGTAGGTCAGCCGGAACCCGATCCTTGCTCTCTGAAGATGTACAGGCCGCCGTTGCGGTCGGATCCATAGATCCACGGCGAGTTCGGTTGCTTGTACACACCCCAGAAGTCGTGAGGGTTGCCCCCATTCGAAGCGAGGAAGCTCTCCGAATTGTCGAAATACCTCGCTACCTCGACCGGGTTGTACGGGTCGGTCACATCCAACACCAGCATCCCGTCCCAGTACCAGGAGACGTAGGCTTTCACCTTGTTCCCTCTGGTCTCAACGACCACGTTGTGCACCGAATAGGTGCCCAGCGGATCGCATTCGGGGAGAGGTGCCGGAGACGCGCTGCACGTCGTGTCAAACAGCGACGCCAGCACCGGGTTCTCCGGATCCGAGTAGTCCCAGATCCGGAGGCCACCCCAAGGGGTGTCGCCGGTCACGTTGTTGGCGATCACGATCGCCGCCGCTCCGGCGGCTGCGGCGTTGAAGTTCTTCTCACGGAAGGTACAGACGCCACGTCTCACAATCGCAATGTCCCCGGGGTCGATATCCCCAGCATTGAGGATCGGATCGCCATTACAAGCCTGCCCGATCCACACCGCCTCACCGGACAGCGGTCCGGTATCGGCGAACTTGGGCTGATCGCCAGCCAGTTCGGAGGCTGGATAGACGCTTCCTGCCAGCGGACCCGCGGTGACCTCAACACTTGAAGCCTCGACCGTGACCGTGTTGCCGGTCTGGCTGGCTTCGAAGTCGTCGCCGGCGCTAGTCGAGACCGCGGTCCCGGGAAGCGGAGCGGCCGGATCGCCATCCCCGAAGGTGAGATTGCCCGGAGGCTGCACCGATACCCAGGCGGCGAAGTCCTCCTCGGTCTCCACCACGATCGACCCGTCCTCACTCGGCCATGCGGCGTGGCTGTTCACCTCACCGTCGCGGGACCCATTGACCGGATCCAACGCCACCGAAATCAGCCTGTCATTGGGCAAGCTGACCGAGGACAACGAGGACAGATCACTGATATCGAGGAGAACCAGCCCGGCGTCCCAGTTGGACAGATAGGCATGGGTCCCATCCGCAGTAATCGTGATGTCATGAAGGAAACGGTTGGCGCTGGCACCGAACCCATCGATGAGCCACAGCGCTGCATCCAAGACGCGGTTGAATTGGTCTGGATCCGCGATATCGGTGAGGTCCCCTACACCGGGATCGAAGATCTCCTCCGCACCCCAGGCCGCAGCCAGCGTTGGGTTGGTGGGATCGGTTATGTCGAACACCATGAACGTGTCAAACGCCGTCTCTGCAACCACCGCCACGTAGTCGTTGCTGCCCTGAGTGAACAGCCACTGATTATGGACACCAACGTCCTGAATACCGCCGAACACTGCATCGGAGATCGGGTTCAGCTCGTCGATGGTGATCGAAGCCAGCTTCACCGGATTGGTGGGGTCGTCCACGTCATAGATCTCAATGCCGCCGTCACCATCGGTACACGGCTCGTTGGTCATCACCAGAATGTCACCCGAGTTCATCGTGGCGACTTTGACGTCGTTCGTCCGATCGCCAGGTTCCGACTCGATCACCGTCACGAAACTGGGCTTGTTCTTGTTATGGACATCCCAGACCCAGACACCGGCCTCGGGGTCTGGTGGGCAAGGGCTATTGAACGTCCCGGTATAGGCGAAACCGTCGTACGCCCATACGTCGGTGGTGGCGCCCGACACCAACCTCTCGCCGCGACCCCGCAGTTGGAGATTCTTGTTCACCTTTCCGAAGGGTCCCTCACTCACGACATCTCCAGCCGTTGCCGCATCCAGGGCTTCCAACTCGGCATTGGGATCAGGGCGATCCAAATGATCGTCACCATCCAGATGATCGGCCCCCGCCGCTGGGGCGAGGAGACTGAGGGCGATGAACACGCCAAACAGGGTCGTCCATCGTTTTCGTACCATTACGGTCCTCCTTGGTCGGCACTGCATCCCAGCTCATCCCGCCCTGTCGAACCTACACCAACACTCGACGATCGTGGCAACGAATCTGTCCGCACGTAATTCTCGACACAAGCGATGCACAAACTGCGTAGCTTCTGGCAAACGCCTTTCGCCGCTGCTGGGGATCCACCAAGTTGTGACGGATCAGGGTCCGATAGATCGAGGACCTCGACGGAACCGGAACCACACCCTCCCGCTCCAGGGTGATAGGCGATCGTCCGAGGACCCCACCCCGGATGAGCCCCGCTCTAAAGCACGGGTGAGGATTCGGGGCAGGTACACCCATTTGATGGCCGAGGTGGGATTCCAGCCGGGCAGCATGATGTAGCGGGATTCGATGAAGTCGACCAGGGGACGCCTACCCGTGCCCGCTCAGCAGGACGACACCACAAACCCAGCCGGGGGCGGCGGTCACCAGCAACGGGAACCCAGATAGTGTGCAAGAGGATGTCGATCGATCAGACCCCGGATCCTTCCTGGACGTCGAACTTCAGAGCTCGTGGAACCGAAGCGTTGATGCGGTAGTGAACAGGCATAAGCGCGCATGGTTGGCGGACATCGCCATAGGAGGAGTGATCGGTGGAGTCATCGGTGCCATCGTCGCCGTGAACCTTGTCATCTACATGGGAATCGAGGGCGGCTACGAGGCGACCATCCCCGATGTGTTTCGTCAGAATGTGATCGTAGGCGTGATCACCGTCGCCATGCTCGTCGGCGGACCCCTGCTTGGAGTGGTGGTCGCTCGCCGACTGCGACGGAGACGTGCAGGTTCCAGGAATCAGTGACGCCCTCGACCTCGACTCATAGCCCAGCAGGATGTTTCAGGATCCACGACCCAGAAACGAAAACATCTGCGCCCGCCTCTCTTGTCCTGGTGATGGTCTCGGGATCCAATTCACCATCGACGTCGATAGGAATGTCGATCCCTCGGCGGTTGAGGAGACGGCGCGCCTCGATGATCTTGGCTTCGACGTCTCGTTGAAACGAGCTAGATGGGGCTACGAATCCGCTCTCTTCGTCAACCGGCCGGACAGTCAGGAGGGAACGTGGGCCCAGCCCGGGCAAAGGGCGTTTCTCGAGGTCCAAGACGACTTCCTTCCCCCGGAAGCGCCTCAGCCCGCGCGGGACGATGCCATACAACTCGGTATGTCGGTCCCTCAGTAAAAAGGCACGAACAGCCAAAGACTCCCGGATCTATGTGGTCCGGGAGTCTTTGCTGGTGGTGGCCACGATCATCGTGTCCATCATGAACCGAGACGGCACAGCATTTCAGAGGCACCGTGTCAAGTCTCGGTACCCGCACGACAGTTTGGCTCCGGTACCTACACGACACTTCCCCGCGGGTTAGGAGGCGGCGTTGATCCGGTCTGGTTTGCCTCCGGGGTTAGCGAACGCGCCGTGGGCTTTGATCGGATCGTGATTAACCGGGTGGACCCTCAGCAATCGGCTGGCCGACCCGGTAGGTGCCGCGTGTTAGCTGTGCTCCCTTTCCCGTTGTCGGTTGGTGTCGGGGGCCGGGTCAGAGGTTGGGTCGGGGGATGCGGCGCCCCACCGACCCGCCAGTCGGTGCCAAAAGGAGCCGACGGTGGGGATGACTCCCCGGGGAATCCAAAGGAAGAGGACGATGATGAACGACCCATGTGCCACGACACGCAGCTGACCGAACTCGATCAACAACTCGTCGAGGACGGTGAACACCACTGCGCCGAGGACAGGGCCGAATAAGGTGCCGATACCGCCGAAGGCCAGCATCACGATCACCACGACATCGACCTCTCCGAAGCCGAAGGTGGTCGGGCTGATCCGCCCCTCGCTGAGGGCATAAGTCGCTCCGGCCAGTCCCAGCATCCCGGCGCCGATGAGCCCTCCGTAGATCCGGTAGCGGGCGACGTTGACCCCCGCCAGCTCGGCGGCGACTTCGTCGTCGCGAAGTGCCCGGAAAGCCCAACCGATGTGGGAGCGCCGCATCAGACCGTGGACGATGAGGAACAACAGGACCAACCCGAGGAACACGTAGTACGGAGGTATCTGCTCTCTCAGGAATGTGCCGGAGCCGGTGTCGACCGAGATTCCGGACTCCCCACCAGTGAGAGTGCCCAAGCCCAGCAATAGGTTCTCGAAGGCGAGAGCGAAGATCAGGGTGACGATGCCGGTGAAGATGACGTCGAGTGAGCGCCGCACCGCGATCCAACTGAGAACACCGCCAACAAGTCCGGCGAACACCGTCGCCAGGAGGACGCTGACCATGAGAGGCAATCCGGCACGATCACCGAGGAGAGCCGCACCGTATCCACCGATCCCGGCCAGGGCTCCCACGCTGAGGAACAACTGCCCCGTGCTTCCGAAGATGATGTTGAAGGCGATGGCATAACAGGCGAACACGAGGCCCCCGACGGCCAGCCCCATCATCAGCCGGGAATCGCCCAGCCAGATGGGCACCACAGCCAGGACCGCGCCGACCGCGGCCACGGGGACGAAGAGAGCGGCAAGAGAGCGCGAGGCGTGCCGCTCGGCGCCACCGACGAACGAGGTGCCGGTCCCCCTGGTGAGTCGGGTGGTCATTCCGGCACCCCGAGGAGCCCGGATGGCCGGAGGAGGATGGTCAGGGCGGCGGCGCCGAGCAGGATGATGTATGTGAGGAAGGTGCCGATGTAGAACGAGCTCACGGTGTTGACGATTCCCAGGATGATCCCGGCCAGGAAGGCCCCAGCCACGCTGCCCAGCCCCCCGACCACGGTCACGATCAGGGCGAAGATCGTAAAGCTGACTCCCTGCGTGACGGTCACCGGTGAAGTCATGGAGCGGGTCACCGCCACCAGCCCTGCCAAGGCGCCGCTGAGGATGAGAATGAGAGTTCGCATCCGGTTGGGGTCGATCCCGACCAGGCGAGCTCCCTCCTCGTCCTGGATGATGGAGCGCACCGCCTTCCCGAGGGTGGTGCCGCGAAAGAAGAGAAAGAGAGCTACGAAGGCGGCCAAGGCGATGCCCGAGGCGAGCAGACTCCCGGTGCGCATCCGAACTCCCAGGATCTCAACCGCGTCGCCTCCAATATGAAGGGAAAGCCCCTCTGTTGGAAACCGCCAGAGGAGCAGCCCGTCCACGACGAACGCCACTCCGAGTGTCAACAGCAGGCTGAGGAGTACACGTGCCTCCCCGCGTCGCCGGTAGACGGGGCGAAGCAGCGTGGTGTCGAGCAAAAGGCCGAACACCCCGCCGGCGAGCAACCCGAGGCCGATTGATGCGATGGTAGGGATGCCGGCGCCCATCGCCAGAGAGACCACGAGGGCGGCCACGACGGCCATCTGACCGAAAGCGAGGTTGAGGACCCCACCGAGACCGTAGACCAGGGTGAGACCAACTGCCAGGATCCCGAACTGGAGCCCGAGCACGATGCCGTCGAGGATCGTTGCGGTCACGTCACACCCAGGTACGCCTGACGCACGCGCGGATCACTCGCCAGCTCTTCTGAGGTTCCCTCGAGCTCAATGACGCCGTTCTCGAGGACATAGCCGCGGTCACAGAAGGCCATTGCCAAGGGAACCTGCTGTTCGGCGACCAACAGAGTCAGCCCCTGACGACGAAGAACACCCAGAGCCTCGTAGGCCTCGTGCGCGAGCTTGGGAGCGAGCCCGGTCGTTGGCTCGTCCAAGACGAGCAGGCTCGGTTTCGACATCAGGGCACGGCCCATGGCCAGCATTTGCTGCTCTCCCCCGCTCATCGTGGCAGCGTGCTGGCGGCGTCGCTCCGCGAGACGAGGAAAGAGATCGAAGACGATGGATATCGTCTCCGGGTCGGGGCGCTTCGGGTAAGCGCCAAGGGTGAGGTGCTCCTGGACCGTCATGCGAGGAAACAAATGGCGCTCGGCGGGAACGAACCCGATCCCACGGCGCACCAGTCGCTGCGCTGGCATCCCGGCGACCGCCTCTCCCTCGAAGATGACCTCCCCGGCCGACGACTCGAGGAGACCGCACATGGCGCGGAACAAGGTCGTCTTCCCGGCGCCGTTGGAGCCGATGATCATCACCGCTTCGCCAAGCTCGACATGGAATGACACTTCGCGAACCACGTCGTTGCCCTTGTACCCCGCCGAGAAGGCCCTGACCTCAAGCATGATCGATCGCCTCGCCCAGATAGGCCTCGACCACCGCGGGATCGCGCATCACTTCCTCGGGCTGACCCTCGGTGAGGACCTTGCCGAAGTCGAGCACCACGATTCGCTCCGCCAGCTTCATGACCGCCTTCATCACGTGCTCGACCCAGATCACCGTGATGCCGAACTGGTCACGAGCCGTCCGCACCATCTCGACGGAGGCATCGAGCTCAGCGTCGTTGAGGCCGGCCATCACCTCGTCGAGGAGCAGGAGCCGGGGACGTCCCGATATCGCCCGGGCCAGCTCGAGAAATCGTTGCTGATGGAGATTGAGACTGCCGACGTGGTCATGGCTGCGATCCTCGAGACCGACGAAAGACAACAGCTCGCGGGCGACCTCGAGCGCTCCTTCCTCGTCGCGGTGACCCCCTGCCCGGCCGAACATGGCGCCCAGAGCAACATTCTCCAGGACGGTCATCGTTGGAAAGGCGCGTGGGGTCTGCTGCACCATGGCGATCCCCATCTGTCGAACCCGGTGAGGAGGATCGTGGGTGATGTCGTCGCCGTCCAGAGTCACCGTCCCTGCAGAGGGTGTCTCCAAACCGACGATCAGCTTGAGCAGGGTGCTCTTCCCGGCGCCGTTCGGGCCGACGATG
>JBBDQO010000115.1:15063-18713 GCA_040905925.1 Acidimicrobiia bacterium
GATGGCGAGGATCTCGCCATCGTCGGCCGTCACGGTCACTCCGTCGACAGCAGGCAGGCCACCAAAGTGCTTCTCGACCTTATCCAGTTCGAGAAGGGCCACTCGGCGCCTATGACCCCGGCACGTAGGGCTCTAGAGGCTCGGAGTGCACCAGCTCTTCGACCCACCAGTCGCCTGCCTCGCTGACCCCTTCGGGTGCCGGCCCGGCGGTGACTATGTAGAGCTTGGGCTGGGCCGCGGCCAGCTCGCCCCACTCGGTCCAACTCATCTCGTGGGCGTAACCCTCGAGGTCGAAGGTTTGGCCATGTAGGTACTCGGCGATGGCCACCGGATCGTCGCCGGCGTTGGCGACCGCATCGGCCACCATTGTCACGATCCCATGCGAGGCCACCGCGTCGTCAGACATGAACGTGTTCTCGGAGAAGGCCAGGTACCGGGTGGCCATCGCCTCGTACTCCGGGCTGACGTAGTCAGCGCAGGCGAAGTCGGCATAACGACCGATCGCCGCCTCTGCCAGGTTCCCGACCACCAATGAGAACGGTGTCCAAGCCCCTGTCACCGGCACGTCGAAGAAATCGGACGACTGCGCGGTGATCGGCCCTGACCCTGGTGGATGCCCGGTGGCCACGATCATCTCAGCACCGAAGCCCTGCAGTGAGCGGAGATAGGTGGTGAAGTCGGTCTCCGGGACCGGGGCGGTCTCGATCTGAATCGCCACGTCCGAACCCCCGAATGTTGCTTCGAGGGCGCCGCCGATCGCCTGGCCCCATGCGTAGTCGGCGATGATCGCACCGACACTGCTCAGGCCTTGCTCCTCCGCATACTGGAGGACTGGACCGGCATCCATCGGGGCGGCGGGGAGACAGGTGCGGAACGTGAACCGACTGTCGGCGGTGAGCACGGCGTCCGACCCTCCCTTGACTATGAACAGGGGCATCTGCAGCTCTTCGGCCAGCGCGGCGATGGGCACGGCGACACCGCTGGAGATGACACCGCCAACAGCCACCACCCCCTCCTCGATCAACCGCTCGAAAGCCTCTGTCGAGGCATCGGCATCGTTCTGGGAGTCGGCCTCGACGATCTCGATCATGCGCCCGCCCACCCCGCCGGCGGCGTTGATCTCATCGGCTGCCAAATGCATCCCATCTCGCACCTGCACTCCCCATGGTGTGAAGTTGGCGCTGAGATCGGTGAGCATGCCGATCTTGATCGGCTCCTGGGGCACAGTGGTCGTGGGCGCCGCTGTGGTCGTATCGGGAGCGGCCGCAGTGGTGTCCGGGGCAGCCGCGGTGGTGTCGGTCGTTTCCCCGTCGCCACAGGCTGCCACCACCAGCGCCAGGACTGCCAACAGGGGCAGTAGCACGGATCTCGGACGTTTCCTCATGTTCTCTCCTCCAGATTCGTTATCAGGGTCAAGGGGTGTCGGTCGGCACGCACGGGTGCTCGGTTTGGGGGACAGATCAGACGCCTCCATAACCTCCTCTTCTTGTACGCCAAGCGGACAAATGTGCGTTTGGCGGACAGGTGGCGAGTCTACGTCGCAGCGCGATCGCGCAGCAACTGGTATCGGGAGAGAGGCGCGCGATGCGTGCGAATCTCAATCTGCACGCAACTTGAATCGCTGGATCTTGCCGGTCGCGGTGCGCGGGAAGTCCTCGACGAACTCCACGATGTGGGGGTACTGATACCTGAGAAGTGCCTCCTTGCACCAGTCCTGGAGGTCTGCGACCAGATCATCGGAGCCCTCGCTCCCTTTGGTGAGAATCACGGCGGCCTTGATGCGGGAGACCTCGTCGGCCACAATGCCGACGACCGCCGCCTCGTGGACCGCTCCATGTTCCATGAGGCGATTCTCGATCTCGATGGGGCTCACCCAGAGGCCCCCGATTTTCATCATGTCGTCAACCCGGCCTTCATACGCGAAGTGACCGTCTGCGTCCCGGTGATACCGGTCACCGGAGGCAAACCACCCGTGTGCGAGCTTGTCCCTGGTGCGCTCCGCTTGGTGCCAGTAGTAGGACAGGGCACTGGGCCCCCTCACCCATAGCTCACCGGGCTCCCCTTCGGGCACCGTCGAGCCCTCTTCATCCCGAAGCTCGATCTCATATCCATCCACAGCCGTCCCCGAACTCCCCGGCCTCACCGCGCCGGCGCGATTGGTGCAGTAGATATGGAGCATCTCAGTCGAGCCCAGCCCGTCCAGGATCTCGATGCCGGTGCGGTCATGGAACCGGCGCCAGGTTCCCGGAGGGAGCGGCTCGGCGGCGGAGATCCCGAGCCTCACCGACGACCAATCCGTGGAGTCGAACTCAGGATGGGCCAGGATGGCGTTGTACAGGGCCGGCACCGAAAAGTAGAGCGATGGTGAATTCGTGGCCACTCGCTCCAAGAGCTTGTCCGGAGTCGGTGGGCCGGTGGAGTAGACCGAGGTGGCGCCTACCGACAGCGGGAAGGTGAGGTTGTTGCCGAGCCCGTAGGCGTGGTACATCTTGGTGCTGGAGAAGACGACGTCGTCTTCGTTGATGCCCAGCGTGGGAACGGCATAGTTTTCACAGGTGACACGTACGTTGGCGTGCCGATGAACCACACCCTTCGGCGCTCCGGTCGAGCCCGAGCTGTACAGCCAGAAGGCCATGTCGTCGGGGTGTGTGGAGACCGGGTCGACCTTGAAGTCGCCGCCGGCGAGCCAGTCATCGACCGACTCCGCCCCCCCGGCATCTCCGTTGGCGACGATCAGCTTCACCCCGCCTCTTTTGGCGACCTCGGGTCCGACCTTGTCCATGAACACGGAATCGACGACGGCCGCCACCGCATACGAATCGTCGAGGAAATAGCCGAAGTCTTGGGGACGTGCCAGGAAGTTGACCGGGATGGGCACCGCGCCGATCCGCATCGCTCCCAGGAACACCGCCGGGAAGGTCGGTGTGTCGTCGAGGACGAGGAGGATCCGCTCCTCGCGGCGGATGCCCAGGTCCTGGAGTCGGCCCGCGACCCGGTTCATCGCAGCGTAGAGCTCTCCGTAGCTGAGAGACCGGTGGTCGGCGGTTATCAGGGCTGTCTTGGATGCGCGCCCCGCCACGAGGTTGTCGTCGACGAGAGTGCTGATATTCGACGAGGTATGGCCGGCCACTATTCCTAAGTTCCCCCGTCTTCATCAAGCGGCGGATGCGATAGGTCGTGCCGGGGACGGCCGCCACACCGGGCGCGCCCGGTCACGATGACACCATGAGTGGCTTCTCTTCTCTTACCGTCTCTTCACAGCCTTTGCGCACATGGACATCTCTGCGGATGCATGTGTTCAACTTAAGGGATCGACTCATGACCTGTGGCCGGCGCGGAAAGCTGGCTGGAAAGGCCGGTGTGTCGTCCAGGATCATCATGACCCGGTCCTCGGGTCGCAGTCCGAGATCCGGCAAGGCACTATGGAGGTCCCTCGGCAAACCTGGACCGTGGTTCAACCGGCTTGGAGTGGCACCTCGAGCAGATCTCTTTCCGTTCACCGACGCTGGCCTCCTCACGGCATTCTTACTCGGTGGCCCCAGCGAGGCAACCGTCGATCGGGCGGTGACTGTAATGACTGGCTGACCAGCCAGTCAACCCGGAGGAACCCTCCACTGGCCGATCTGGCATCGGCGAATCGCGGTGGCACG
>JBBDQO010000116.1:0-18651 GCA_040905925.1 Acidimicrobiia bacterium
CACTAAGGCGGTCCTGGCCCCACGGTGTATTTGTGGCCGAGCGGGCTGATCCATTGGTAGGCACCGGGTCGGATCTGCTTGATCGTCCAGCCCCGATGTCGGATGACGTGATCATGGCGGCAGAGTGGTGCAAGATTCTCCACCTCGGTCGGTCCGCCTTCTGACCACGCCTGGTTGTGGTCGATGTCGCACTCCGATGCCGGGTTCCGGCACCCGGGGAAGACGCAAGTCGGGTTTTCTGCTTCCACCTGTCTCGCCTGATCCGCAGTGGGACGTCTTCGAGTCGTCCCGTTGTGAACGACTTGCCCTTGATCGTCGGTGATCGTGTATCGCCATTCGGAATCGGGTTGCTCTTCGGCAACCTGGCGGGCAATGTCGGCGATGACTAGTCCAAAGCCCCTGAGCTCTCCTGGCTTCTCCGCCAACCCGGCCAGAGTCGTGAGATCGACTTGGATGTCGACGGTGCCCCGAGTTCCTCGGGTGTGGCCTGATTGCTTGCCCTGGAGGAGGTCCAAGAGGACGTCGGCTCGAATCTGGTCCATGGTTCGGGGATCGTTCGCTGACCTGGCGGCTCGTGCCAGCCGATTGATCCGCCTCATCGCGGCGCCGGTGCGGTGGGCCGGCAGGTTGAGCCCGTGGAGGTTGGCGGTTCCGTCGGGGTTGGCAGAGCTGCTAATCCGACGTTCCTCGACCGCTCCTTGATAGCGGGTCTTGGCAGCATCGGGGTCGACGAGGATCACCAGTTTTCGAATTCGGGCTCCCAACTGACCTGTCGTCTGGTCGGGGGCGCGTTCCAAGGCGACTTCCGCAACACGTTGGGCGCTGTCCTGGTCGAGATGAGCGGTTTCTTCGATGATCACCCGGGCCTTGGCCAGGTCGATCCGACCTTCGAGCAGGGCCTGACCCACCTCGGGGAGGCGTCTCACCAGATCCGATGCCAGACCGAGGTGGTAGTCCGCTGACCGACGGGTCAGAGTCAACGCTGCCCGAATCTCGGAGGCGACGATTTCTTCGACATCTGAGGTCCACTCTCCGGGTATGACCTTGCCCTCGGCCTCGTGGATCGAGTTGATGTCGGCGTAGAACTCGGCCTGATCGTGTGCGATCTGACGGCCCCGGGCCTGCAAAAGGACCACTCGGTCGTAACCCGAGATACGGTCTCGATCGATCGAAGCCAGGATCGCGGCCAGCCTTGGGCCAGGCGCCATCTCGGCTAATCCTTTGGGAATTCCCTCGCCCTCGAACATATGTTCGACACTACAACCGGGCTCCGACAGATTCCATACCCCTGTCGCCTATCTGAAAAACACGTGGCGGTGCAGCCGATATCGGACGGCAGATCAGTGAACTCTCAGGGCTCTAACCTTGGGCAATCGGGTTCTATGAACCTGCTTCCCTCGTTGTCTGAGAACAGAGACCTGCGGTCATACCCCAGCTGAATTCTCAATTGCACCGTATGCGGATCGGCAGAGCTGCGATCATCATCAAGATGAATACTGAGTAGGGCGACACCGGGACCCAACCACTTGCAGGCTCCGCCCTCGCTCTCGAAGAGCCAACCGCCGGACTTCGCCTCAGTAACGGCCGCTTCGAACACCGAATCTGTGGCCTCTGGATCGACGACACGAAAGGTTCTTGTGACACTTGCGAGTGATCCGGTCATGACCCAGTGTGACTCTGGTCGATACTCGGCGTTCACCAATTCGGTTCCCGTCGGTTCATAGGTGGCCATGGGATCGTCCTTGAGGGCGGGAAGATATGTCCCGTCCCCGCAGCTTCCCACGAGCAACAAGCCGCCCAACAACAGGGCGGTCGCAGCGAGTGAATGTCGACGAACAGTGCCTGATTCCTGGTTCATGGCCGACCATCTTCGACTGGTTGAGGCTCTTGCTCAATTAGGGATTTCCTGACTACCTCGCCCGAAGTCTGTGCCTCGTTCAATCAAGGCCGACAGATTCCATATCCCGTCTGCCGGTGCTCAGGAAAGCGAAGTGCGGCCGATCGTGGACCAGTGTGCCGGAGGCGGGACTCGAACCCGCACACCCTTGCGGGCAATGGATTTTGAGTCCATCGCGTATACCAATTTCGCCACTCCGGCTTGGAGGCGGAGTGTATGGGCCCTCGATGAAATAGGCGATCTCTCGCCGATATCCTTACCCACGGTTTGAATCGTCTCCATCACCGCATCTTCAGACTCAACGATCGCATCGAGGCGATAGATGGTGAGGCTCGACTGGTGGCGGCCGAGCTCGGTCACCACCGGGCGATCAACGATGACGCGCAACGGGACGCGGCGGTGGGGAACTACATCGATCGTGAGGAGGCGGGGCTGACCTCCGGTGACGTGCGTCGCTTCGAGCGGGCCCTGGCCCGCCTCGCAGACAAGCGCCGTCGACTCGCGGTCAAACGCGACCAGTTGCTCGTACGCCTGCCCGACTGACTTCGGTCGCCGCTACCGTCGAGCCCGTGCCCACCCTCGCCCTGATCGACGGCAATTCGATCGCTTACCGGGCCTTCTACGCACTCCCCGAAGACCTGGCCACCAAGAGCGGACAGGTGACCAACGCGGTGTTCGGATTCACCCGGATGTTGATTCGGCTCCTCAAGGACTTTCACCCCGACGGGATCGCGGTGGCGTGGGATGTGTCACGAAAGACCTTCCGCACCGAGACCTATCCCGAGTACAAGGCCCAAAGGGAGAAGGCGCCTGACCACTTCCGGAGTCAGCTCCCTTTGATGGACAAGGTCCTCGAGTCTTTGCAGATCACCCAGCTCCGGATGGAGGGATACGAGGCGGACGACCTGATCGCCACCCTCACCAAGAACGCGGTGGAGGGTGGTTGGGAGGTGCTGATCGTCACCGGGGACCGTGACGCCTTCCAATTGGTCGGCGGACCGGTCCGTGTCGTCTACACGCGTCGAGGTATCAGCGACACGATCATCGCCGACGAGGCCTATGTCGAGGAGCGGTATGGGATCCGGCCCGACCAGTACGTGGAATACGCCGCTCTCAGGGGAGACACCTCCGACAACCTCCCCGGCGTCCCCGGGGTGGGAGAGAAGACCGCCTCCCGCCTGGTAGCCGATCACGGGGGCCTCGACGCGATCTACACGGCCATCGCTGACCAGACCCCAAAGCTCCGCGAGAGCCTGGCTGCGCATCGGGAGCAGGTCTTTCTCAACAAGGATCTGATGACCCTGGTCGACGATCTCGACATAGGCGTGGCCATCGAGGACCTACACACCCGGGAATGGGATCGGTTGGCGGTCAAGGACCTCTTCGACAGCCTCGAGTTCCACTCGATGTGGGCCGACTTGGAGGAGGCTCTTCCCTCGGCAGCAGGGGTGGCCGAGGTGCTCGAGGTCGAATCACGTCTGGTCACATCGCCGGCCGAGATAGCCGAGATCGCCACCTCATCCACACTGGTGGCCGCTCTGGTGACCAGCGCCGGCGAGCCTTTCGGCTTGGCCGTCGCCACCGGTCCCGGACAATCGGTGGTCGTCCCCTTTTCCGATGCCGGGCCCCTGCTCTCGGTCCTCGAGTCGGGCTCGTCTTCCTTGGTGGGGCACGATCTCAAGGAGTTGGTGCGAGCCCTGCTCGATCTCGATCATGACGTGGCCCGTCTCGAGATGGACACGGCGCTGGCCGCCTACATCATCAACCCGTCGCAGCGGACCTATGACCTCGAAGCGCTGGTCGAGCGGTGGCTCGACATCGAGCTGGCGTCACCCGACCATGAGGCCGCCGCCGGGACCCTTCCCTTCGACACCGGCCCTGACCTCGATTCCGAGGGCCGGCGCATCGAAGCGGTCCGCAGGCTGGCCGAGATGATGCGCGCCGAGCTCGACGATCGCGACGAGCTCGAGTTGTTCGACGAGTTCGAGCTTCCGCTGGTCCCGGTCCTGGCCCGGATGGAGCACGTAGGAATCGGGGTTGACCGTGCCTACCTCGAGGAGATGGGCGCCGATCTCCGGGAGCGTCTCAATCGGCTCGACGCCCAGGTCCAGGAATTGGCCGGGGAGCCTTTCAACGTGAACTCGACCGATCAGCTCCGGTTGATTCTGTTCGACAAGCTGGGGCTGCCTGTGATCAAGAAGACATCGACGGGCAAGCCTTCCACCGATGCATCCGTGCTCAAGAAGATGGATCATCCTCTGGTCGATGCCCTTCTCGAGTATCGGGAGTTGGAGAAGCTGCGCAGCACTTATGTGGACGGTTATCTCCCGCTGGTCGATGCCGACGGCAGGATCCACACCCGCTTCAACCAGATGGCCGCCACCACCGGCCGGCTTTCGTCTGACCGGCCCAACCTGCAGAACATCCCGGTTCGTTCGGAGTCCGGGCGCACCATCCGAAGGGCCTTCATCGCCGGCGAGGGCGCCGAGTTTCTCGTCGCCGACTACTCCCAGATCGAACTTCGCGTCCTGGCCCATATGAGTGGTGACCCTTTCCTGTTGGAGGCGTTTCGGGTGGGCTCGGACATCCACACCGCGACTGCGTCCCGAGTGTGGGGGCTGACGGAGGACGAGGTGACCGTCGAGCAGCGACGCAGGGCGAAGATGATCAATTTCGGGCTGTTGTATGGGATGGAGGCGTTCGGGTTGGCTGACCGGCTCGGGATCTCCCGCGAAGAGGCTCGGGATCAGATCGACGCCTACTTCTCACAATTCGTCCAGGTCAAGGAGTTCATGTCCGCGGTGGTGACCCAGGCTCGCAACCAGGGGTACACCACGACCCTGTTCGGTCGACGTCGCTATCTGCCCGAGTTGAAGTCCGACAACTTCCGGATCAGGCAAATGGGGGAGCGGATGGCGCTCAATGCCCCGGTCCAGGGGACGTCGGCGGACATCATCAAGAAGGCGATGATCGAACTGGATCGAGGCTTGAGACAGGGTGGGTTCGAGTCGGCGCTGATCCTCCAGATCCACGACGAGTTGATCCTGGAGTGCCCACAAGCCGAGATGAGCGTGGTCGAGAAGCTGGTGGTGGAGACCATGGAAGGGGTGGTGGACCTTGACGTGCCCCTGGTGGTGGACGTGGGAACCGGCCCCGATCTGGCCTCGGTCAAGAGCTGATAGGAACAATCCGCTTGGCGGTTTTCCCCTGATCGGCGTACACTCGGCGGGCCTGCGGGCCCGGCGCTCGCAGAGTTCCTTTTTGGAGGTAACCACCTGCACATGCCCAACGACCAAGAGAACGCGCCCGAGAGCACTGCCGAGGAGGGAAGTGCACTGGCGCCCGACCCGACCGCCGAAGAGCTGCCCGAAATAGAGGCAGCCGCGGTCACCGAGGAGCCCGAACCTGAGGCTCCTGTCGTAGCTGAAACGGTTGCAGAAGACGAGCCCCCCGCGGAGCCCGAAGTCACAACCCCCACCGGGGTCTCCGGCCGTGAGGCTCTGGTTGCCCCCGATCTGAGTGATCTCCCTGACGACATCGGCGACGACTTCGAGCGAGCCATTGCGGCCACTGTCCTCGAGTTCAAAGAGGGCGACATCGTCGAAGGGACGGTGGTCAGCGTCGACGGCGACGGCGCCATGATCGACATCGGCTACAAGTCCGAAGGCCTGATCCCGACCCGGGAGCTCTCCATTCGCAACAACGTCGATCCCAACGACGCGGTCAAGGTGGGAGACCGGGTCGAGGCCGTCGTCCTCAACAAGGAGGACGACGAAGGTCGTCTCATCCTCTCCAAGAAGCGCGCCATGTACGAGCGGGCTTGGGGTCGGATCCAGCAGATCGCAGACCAGGAAGGGACTGTCGAGGGAACTGTCATCGAAGTGGTGAAGGGCGGTTTGATCGTCGACATCGGTTTGCGCGGCTTCCTGCCGGCGTCGCTGGTCGATCTGCGGCGGGTTCGTGACCTCGACCCCTTCATCGGCCAAACCATCACCGCAAAAGTCATCGAGTTGGACCGCCCGAGGAACAACGTCGTCCTCTCCCGCCGGGCCTACCTCGAAGAAGCCCAGGCCGAGGAGCGCAATGCCTTCCTCGATGGTCTCGGCGAGGGGGAAGTCCGCGACGGGGTCATCTCCTCGGTCGTCAATTTCGGCGCTTTCGTCGATCTGGGCGGGATGGACGGTTTGGTTCACGTCTCAGAACTGTCGTGGCAGCACGTCAACCATCCTGGCGAATTGGTCAAGGTGGGCGACAAGGTCACGGTCAAAGTTCTCGAGGTGGACCGGGATCGGGAGCGTATCTCACTGTCGATTCGTCAGACCAGCGACGACCCGTGGGACGTGTTTGCCCGCGAGCACGAGGTCGGCGACGTTGTCGACGGGGTGGTAACCAAGACGGTGCCCTTCGGGGCTTTCGTGTCGGTGGCCGATGGTGTCGAGGGACTGGTCCACGTGTCGGAGATCGCGGTGCACCGCGTCGAGTCTCCCGAGCTGGAGCTTTCGATCGGCCAGCCGGTCAAGGTGAAGATCACCGAGAAGGAGAACGAGCGCCGTCGCGTCTCGCTCTCCATCAAGCAGGCTTCACCCGACTGGCAGGAGCGGGAATCCCAGATCGAAGAGCAGAAGAAGGGTCCGACTCCAAGTCGTCGTCGCCCGCAGAAGGAATTCGAACGCGAATTCGGGCCGACCGACGACGAGAGACCCCCGATGCCCGTGGACGCGTCTTTGGAGGCCATCCTCCAGGAGCTCAAGGAGCGTGGCATCGGTCGCCGCTGAGGTGCCTTGCCAGAAGGATCGGTGCGTCGATATGAGACGACCGAACTATGGAGGTTATGGGGAAAACCTCAAGACTGGCCCCATAAGGTCCGAATCATTCATGTGGAATTGGACTTGAAACACTGGGAGGGCGCGCCCCAACCGGTAGCATGCCAGACGGTATGTGCCGGCGACGGGTCGGCGCCCAACCGAGGGGACAAACGAAGGGGACTCAATGGGTAGGAGAGCCATCGTTCTGCTTGTGGCCTTGATACTGGCCGGACTGGCCGCTTGGGCGGTCTGGAACTACTTGCAGGGCATAGAAGACGAAATCGAAGCCGGCCAGGCTCAGGTCACGGTCTACCGCGCGGTCGATGCCATCACCGAAGGGACCGACGGGGCCATCATCCTGTCGAACTTCAACTCGGGTGGTCAGCTGATCGAGGCGGGCACCGAAGAGCAGGAAGACCTGCCTGCCGGGGCCATCACCGACGAGGCGCAGCTCAATCTGGTTTTGGGCGGCAAGGTGGCGGCCGGGCCGATCTCGGCGAACTCGATCTTGGTCGAGTCGCAGTGGACGGCGATCACCATCGACGTCACGCCTCTCGCTAAGAAGATCCCTGAAGGCAAGCAGGCCATCGTGATCTCAACGGACAACGTCCGGGGGGTCAACGGGTTTGTCAACCCCGGTGATCGGGTCAACATGATCATCACCCTCGACATACCCGAGGACCTGCTTCCCCCGGAGCTCCAAGGAATCGCCGAGACGCCGACGGAACCGCCGGTTGAGGGCGCACCCCCCATCGAAGAAGCCGTTGCGGTTGTGACCTTCACCCGGTACGTCCTCCAGGGGATCCCGGTGCTGGCGACAGGTCGTGACATCCGCGCCGACGAGGACGCTCCGCAGCCGGTGCAAGCCGAGCCGGAAACCCCCGTCGAGGGCGAGGTCGACACCACAGGCGCCGAAGAGGACCTCGGTAACGAGACCATCTTCACCCTCGAAGTCACCCCCGAGCAGGCCGAGCGCATCGCATACGCCTTCGAGAATGGTTCCATGTGGTTGACCCTCGTTCCCGCTGACTTCGTCGAGGTGGAGACCCCTGGTGTGACCATCCTCAACTTGTTCGGCAATCTGAGCGACGACATTTTCGGATAAGTTTGATTAAGAGGTTCGACCATGTCATTGGCTGAGCACAATCTATTGGTGGTCGACAAGGACGATGATTTCGTCTCGGCGGCCAAAGAGCTGTTCGAAGGCCGGCTTCCTGTGGCGCGCTCCATCGAGGAAGCGAGTCAGACCATCGAGTCGGGCGAACTTCGAATGCTGCTGCTCGGGCCTTCGTACAGCAACGAGGAGTCCATGGAGCAGGTGCGGAGCCTGCACAATCAGGATCCGGTGCTCGTCCTGATGATGGTGGCCGAGTCGGTCACCGCCGACCTCCTTCGGTACGCGATGCGTGCCGGTGTCTCGGACGTGATCGAGTCCCCACTGGACGAGACCAAGATCGAGGCGGCGATCGAGCAGTTCGCTCACGATGTCCTGAAGCGGCGCAGTGTGGCCGCCCGGGTCTCCCACGAACCGGATCGCACCGAGCGAGGCAGACTCATCACTGTCACCTCCGCCAAGGGGGGAAGCGGCAAGACGGTCATGGCCACCAACGTGGCGCTCCTTCTCAACCGGCTGCCGGACAAGAAGGTGGTGCTGGTCGACGCCGACCTCCAATTCGGCGACGTCTGCCTCCTCCTCCAGCTCGAGCCGCGCTTCACCATGGTGAACGCAGCCCACGAGCTGCATCAGCTGGACTCCGAGATGCTCGACTCGTTGCTCACCGAGCACCCGAGTGGGCTCAGGGTCCTCGCCGCACCGTTGGAGCCGGCTTTTGCCGACGACATCACGACCGCCGGCCTGATGCAGATGCTGGATGTCCTCCAGGAGACCTACGACTACGTCGTGGTGGACACCGCTTCGATGCTCGACGAGTTGATCCTGTCACTGATCGAGAAGGCGGACCAGGTGCTCATGATCGTGGACATGGACCTCCCATCGGTCAAAAACGCCAAGCTCGCCCTGGAGACCCTCCGTCTCCTCAAGTTCTCCACGTCCAACGTGAAACTCGTCATGAACCGCAGTAACTCCAAGGCGCGCCTTGACAACAAGGAAATCGAGGGTGCACTGAAGATGGAGATCGCAGCCGCCGTCCCCTCCGACGCCTCCGTTCCCAACTCGGTGAACGAGGGCCGTCCGGTGGTGGAGACCGACCCCAAGGGGAAAGTCGCCAAGGGGTTTGAGAGTGTCGCCGCGTTGATAGCGGGGAAGATCCCCGAGGGCACGCAAAAGAGCGGGCTTTTCGGGCGTAAGTAGTGGGAAGGTTGTGAACGGTGCCATCTTTATCTGAAAGAGTTGCAGCTGCCAGGCAGAGCGAGACCGCCGACGTCGGTGACAACCGCACCGATGCCATGAGCGAGCTCAGGGGTCGTCTTCATTTCAAGGTCGTGGAGGAACTGGGCCCGACGCTCTATGACAGGCAAATGTCGGACGCAGAGCTTCGGCTTCGCGTTCTCGAGATGCTGGAGTGGGCGGTCGACCAGGAGCAGGGGCTTCCCCTCACCTCCGCCGACCGGCGGGCCCTCCTCAACGAGATCGCATCCGATGTCCTGGGCTATGGCCCTATCGATCCGTTGCTCAACGACCCGGATGTCACCGAAGTCATGGCCAACGGCCCCTTCGATGTGTACTACGAAAAACTGGGGCGCATCCAACTCTCAGACGTGAAGTTCGTCGATGAGGTCCACCTCCGGAGGATCATCGACAAGATCGTCGGCCAGATCGGTCGTCGTGTCGACGAGGCCACGCCCATGGTCGACGCCCGTCTCCCCGACGGCTCCCGGGTCAACGCGGTCATCCATCCGCTGGCAATCGGCGGGCCGTTCCTGACGATTCGTAAGTTCGCGGTCGACCCTTACCAGGAAGCCGACCTGATTAACTTCGGGACCATCACCCAGCGCGTCGCCGACTTTTGTCGTGCCTGCGTCCGGGGCCGGCTCAACATCCTCATCTCGGGTGGTACCGGCTCGGGTAAGACCACGACCCTCAACGTGATGTCGTCTTACATCCCCGGCGACGAGCGCATCGTCACTGTCGAGGACGCCGCCGAGCTCCAGCTCCACCAGGAGCACGTGCTGACCCTGGAGTCCCGCCCCGCCAACATCGAGGGCAAGGGTGCGGTTGGCATCCGTGACCTGGTGCGAAACACGTTGCGTATGCGCCCCGACCGCATCGTCGTTGGTGAGGTTCGTGGCGCCGAGGCCCTGGACATGCTCCAGGCCATGAACACCGGTCATGACGGCTCGCTGACCACTGTCCACTCCAATGCCCCTCGCGACACCCTGTCTCGTATCGAGACCATGGTGTTGATGGCCGGTTTCGACTTACCGATGCGTGCCATCCGGGAGCAGATCGCATCCGCGGTCGACCTCATCATCCATGTGTCCCGTCTCAAGGACGGAACCCGTCGGGTGACCCATGTCACCGAAGTGGAAGGCATGGAGGGCGAGATCATCACCCTGCAGGACCTCTTCCTGTTCGACTTCGGCATGGGCGTCGACGAAGACGGGATCTACAAGGGTCGTCTCAAGGCCACCGGCATCCGCCCCACGTTCTCCGAGGATCTCGAGAACCAGGGCATCCGGCTCCCTGCCGACCTGTTCGATCCCGAGCCCTTTGCCAGGGGTCGTGGGTGAGACGACTTCTTCTGCTGGTTGTCGCCTTGGTTCTCGGGCTGAGCACGGCTGTCTCCGCACAGACGGCCACCCCCGAGATCGAGATCATCGACATCAATGGATCTCGCTACGCCGAGAACGGACAGACGTTGATGGTTGTCGAGTTTCGAAACCTCCCGGCAGCTCCAGACCCGGCCCAACTGGCGGTGACCGTCAATGGCCAGCCTGTTTCCAATCTCGAGACGGTACTCCTCGGCGAGTCGAGTGTCCCGGTGGGTGTGGTCCTCGTGATCGACACCTCGGGCTCGATGGAGGGGGCCCCGATCGAGGCTGCCAAGGCGGCTGCCAAGAGCTTCGTCGCCCAGAAGAACCCTGAAGACTCGATTGCCCTGGTTACCTTCGCCGACACCGCGGTGGTTCAGACCGGTTTCACCACCAATACCAGCGACCTCAACAACCGCATCGACGCCATCGTCGCCACCGGGGAGACCGCCCTTTACGAGGGCGTGATCCTGGGTCTCAGCCTGTTCGACACAGCTTCGGTCGACACCTTGATCCCCAACCTGATCCTCATGAGTGACGGTGAGAACACCGTCGAAACCGCGACGCAGGATGAGGCCCTTGCCGCTGTCACCGGGAGTGACGCTCGCACCTTCGCCATCGCCCTCGAATCACCGGACTTCAACCCCGAGTCGGTGCAGGCGATTGCCACTGCCGGAGGCGGTCTGTTCCTCTCCACGCCGAATCCCGAGGAGCTGTCTTCGCTTTATGGAGCCATCAGCCGGGAGATCAGCAACACACTGGTGTCCCGCTTCGTCTCACCTGTCTCCACTCCGGGTGACGCCGAATTCGCGGTGACCTATCCGGGTGGCCTGGCCTCTAACGTGGTGTTCTCGGTCTCCGGATACGCCACAACCACCTCCGCGGCTCCGACCACCACTCCGACCACGGTGCCGCCGAGCACCATCAAGGTGGAAAACAGTCTCCCGCTCCCGTCGGGCTCTCTGGCCCTGATCGGCGCGGTCGGCCTCGGCCTCACCCTGTTCCTGTTCCTGATCATCCTGTTCGGGCGTGACGAAGACGAGGGAGGCGGCCGGTTCGCCAAGCGACTCCAGGCCTATGGCCGACGTGGCCGCGCTACAGAAGAAGAGAAGACGCCCTTCCTACAGAGGATCCCGATCCTCAACCGGTTCAGTCAGGCTGCCGAGGAGGAGGTCAGGAAGCGTGGAATGCTCTCGGGGGTCACCGCCGCCTTGGAGCAGGCCAACATACCGATGACACCCGGCGAGGCGATCCTGTCCATGTTCGGCCTCTCGGCCGTCGGTGGCGTGTTCCTCGCCATCTTCAGCGGCCCGGTCACCGGTGCGATCGTGTTCGGCATCCTGCTCCTCTTCTTCATCTTCATGATCAGATACGCAGGTGGCCGGGAGAAGCGGAAGTTCGAGAAGCAGCTTCCGGACACCCTCACCCTCCTCTCGACCTCGCTGCGGGCCGGCTACTCGCTGCTACAGGCGATCGAGGCGGTGGCAACCGAGGCCCCGGAGCCGACATCTCGCGAATTCAGCAGGGGCGTCACCGAAGCACGATTGGGGCGAACCGTCTCCGACGCCCTCCAGGGGATCGCCGAGAGGACCCAATCCCAGGACTTCGAATGGGCCACCATGGCGATCGAGATCCAACGTGAAGTCGGTGGGAACCTGGCCGAGGTCCTTCAGACCGTGGCCGACACCATGCTCTCCCGAAACCGGCTCAAAGGCGAGATTCGAGCCCTGACCGCTGAGGGCCGGATCTCGGCTTTTGTCCTCGGGGCCCTTCCCTTCGCCCTGGCCACCTTCCTCTGGTTCACCAACCGTGACTACCTGCTGCCGTTGCTCGAGTCGCCGACCGGAAGGATCGCCATATTCGCCGGGGCCTTGTTGATGGCCGGCGGGATCTTCTGGATGAAGAAGATTGTGGACATCGAAATATGAACCTCCTTGAACTCGACGGACAACTGCTGGCTGTGCTCACGGTGGGCGCACTGATCTTCTTCGTGCTGGTTTGGGCAGGTCTCGGGGTGACCCGGGCCCGTGAGGACATGACCAACCGTCTCGCCCTCTACGGCCGCACCACCGGCGGTGTGATCCGTGACGACGTGCTTGCCAAGCCGCTCGCCCAGCGCACGATCGGGCCGATCGTGCTCAAGATCTCCAACTTCCTGAGGCGGTTCACTCCGGTCGGCTATCTGGAGAAGAAGCAGCATGGGCTGGTCCTGGCCGGCAATCCCGGGAACCTGGATGCACCCTCCTTCGTCGTCATCAAGCTGCTAACTACGTCGGTGGGTCTCTTTGCTTCCTTCTTCCTGGTCAACTACGGGAGCGACGGCCTGCAACGGACCTTCCTCTTCATGATGCCGATCGTCCTCGGGTTCTTCGGCCCCGACGCCTGGCTCCAGCGCAAGATCGACGACAGGGCCCACACCATGCTGCGGGCCCTGCCGGACGTTCTCGACCTGCTGGTGATCTCGGTGGAAGCTGGTCTCGGTTTCGACTCCGCCCTGTCCCGGGTGGTGGCAACTGTCCCGGGGCCGCTGTCCGAGGAGTTCTTCCGGATGCTCCAAGAGACCAGGGTCGGGGTGAGCCGCCGTGACGCCATGCGACACCTCATGAATCGCACCGACCTCGACGAGCTAAGATCGTTCATGCTGGCCATGATCCAGGCTGAGGCCTTCGGTGTCACCATCGCCCGTGTGCTTCGGGTCCAGGCCGACGAAATGCGGGTGAAACGTCGTCAGCGGGCCCAGGAGAAGGCGTTCGCGGCGCCGGTCAAGCTCGTGTTCCCATTGGTGTTCTGTATCTTCCCGGCCCTGTTCATCGTTCTCCTCGGGCCGGCGGCGATCCAGATCGGCACCGCTTTCATCGACTGATGAGCCAGACGGCGGCCACGCCGTCACCACGCCGTTTCTCTTTAGCCCATCTGCTCCTTGTTGTGCCCTGGGTCGCACTTGTGATCGACGCCTGGGCGCCGATCCGGGACAACTCATTCCTGTGGCACATCCGGGCTGGTGACCTCCAGGCCGTGGCCGGCGAGATCCTGACCTCGGACCCGTTCTCGTTCACAATGTACGGGGAGCCCTGGCTCACCCAGAGCTGGCTAGCCGAGCTCCTCTACGTTTGGGGGGAGCGCACCTGGGGGCTTGGTTTCGTCCCTCCCATGATGCTGCTGATGACGTCGCTCGCCTTCCTTGGGATCGGGCTCATCGCCTACCGCCGCTCTCGAAGCGTCTCCGGCACTGCAGTGGTGCTGATGCTCAGCACAATCTTGTTGATCAGCTTTCTGGCCCCGAGGCCAGTGATCTTCTCATTCGCACTTTTCGTCCTGGTGATCTTGGCCTGGGAGCGGCCCGTGACCCGGTGGACGGTCCCTTTCATGTTCTGGGTTTGGGCCTCGGTGCATGGCAGCTTTGCCATCGGCCTCGCATACGTGGGTTTGAGCCTGGTGGCCGAAAAGGAGTGGAAATGGCTGCCTACGGCCATCCTGTCCGGTCTGGTGACCTTGTTAACGGCTCACGGGCTGGGTGTGCTCACAGTGCTGCTCGAATTCGTATATGCACGTGACGCCCTCGCCTTGCTCTCGGAGTGGAGAAGGCCGGAAATCGTGTCTGTGGTGTTCATACCGTTTCTGATCGGGCTTGCCATGATCGTGTGGGCTGCGATCAAGGGCCGGGTGACACCAAGGCACCTATGGGTGATCGTGCCCTTCCTCGCCATGGGTCTAGGGGCCACCCGGGCCATACCCCCGGCGTGGATCGCACTGATCCCATTGGTCAGTCTCGGCGTTTTCGGATTGAAGGCGGGCTCGGCTCCCAGGTTCTCGGTCAGGCAGGCTGCGGTGTTCGTTGCCGCGGTTCTGGTCTTGCCCTTCTTCCTTGCATCTGACGGCTCGCTCGATGACGAGCGCTTCCCGGTGGCTGCCGCGGCTGCCCTTGACGACGGCCGCACATTTCACGACGATCGCACCGGGGGATATCTGATCTGGGCGGAGGGCCCCGGCCGTCAGGTCTTTATCGACGACCGTGCCGAGCTCTATCAGGATCGGCTGGCCGAATTCGTGGCCGTTCGTGACGGTGACCAACCATTCGATCCGGTGTTCGAACGTGACGGCATCGGGCAGGTGCTGCTCAAGGTCACCGAGCCCCTGGTTGGCGACTTGGAGGCGGCAGGGTGGGAACCGGTGTTCGAGGACGATCAATATGTTGTTCTCAGGCCCTGAGGCGCTGTAGTACCTTGCCCGGGTGAGTTCTGCGCTGTACCTGGACACGGCGACCCTGGAGGCTGGTCTCGACCACATCCGCCAGTCTCCTCGGGATGTGGGGACGATCGAGATCATCATCCGCCGTCCCGGGGTCGATAAGCGTGAGGAGCTCGAGGAAGCCGAACTGGACCTCGAGCTAGGGGTGGTCGGGGACAGCTGGAAGGCTCGAGAAAGCACCAGCACAACTGATGGCGGCCCGAATCCTGACACCCAAGTCAACATCATGAATGCAAGGGTGATCGCTCTGGTGGCCCAGGACCGTGATCGCTGGTCGCTTGCCGGGGACCAGTTCTACGTCGATCTCGATCTGAGCCGTGAGAACCTCCCACCGGGGACCAGGCTGCAACTCGGCTCCGCGGTGGTGGAGGTCAGTGGGACCCCGCATACGGGTTGTTCCAAGTTCTCCGGGCGCTTCGGCGCCGACGCCCTGCGCTTCGTAAACACCGGCGTCGGACGTGATCTCTCGTTTCGGGGCATCAACACCCGGGTGGTGGCGCCGGGGGTGGTCCGCCGCGCCGATCAGATCAAGAAACTCTGACCGAAGTTCCCGTCCGCGTCCAGACGTAGAAAGGGGCCCGCAAGCGGGCCCCTTTCAATCAGTCAAATCTGGTCTAACCGAGACCGGAACTGACCTCGCTGAAGGTCTCGGAGACCTCCCGACCGGCGATCTGCACGGCCACGAGTGCGACAATGGCAATCAGCACCACGAGGAGTGCGTACTCAACCATTGAGGCGCCCTTCTCGGACTGAATCCAACTTGTTACCTTGGTCCACAGAGCAAGCATTAAACCCCTCCTTGTCTCGGATTACTGGCTTGCAGTACTTATGGGCAAGTTAGCCCACATGGGTTCTGGGACAATGGGTCCACAGAACCATCAAGTCTCAGTTTCCGGCCTCAACTAGCCCGGAACTGATTTCGGAGTAGGTCTCCGAAAGCTCGGTGCCCGCGATGGCGACGGCGGCCAGCGCAACCAGGGCGATCATCACGACCAGGAGTGCGTACTCGACCATTGAGGCGCCCCTCTCCTGTTTGGTTACAAACCAGATGACCTTGTAGAACATGGTTTTCTCCTACCGATTCAAAATCCTGCGATCAGGTTACGTCTCGATTGCCTGTGCGCTCATGGGCCTAGCGACCCATATGACTAGTGAGGTCGCGCGATCCCGAGACGGATGGCCTCGATGGCAGCCTGCGTCCGATCGCTCACGGCGAGCTTCTGGAAGATCGAAGCCAGGTGGTTCTTGACCGTCTTCTGGGATATGTAGAGACGATCAGCGAGCTCGTCTGTTGCGGAAACCCCCACCGCGAGCAAGCGAAGTATCTCCTTCTCCCGCTCTGTCAAGGACGCGGCTCCGGGATCGAGCACGGCTTGGCTGTAGCCCTCGAGAACCACATCTCTTTCGTCGTCTTCCAATTCGATTAGGTTCTTGCCGTCAGCCACCGCCCGCACTGCGGCGGCGAGGGTCAGGAGCGGCACTCCCTTGGAGAAGAATCCTCTGGCGCCGGCAGCGACGGCACGCGCCTTTTGATCGTCAGAGGCGTACATCGAGACCACGATCGCGTTGGTGCGCTTGCCCAGTGCGGCGATGGTGGTGATCCCGTCCCCGCCCGGCATCTCGATGTCGACGATCGACACCTCCGCCGGCTGGGCGGCGAGCGCCTCGTCGAGGGCAGGGCCGGAGTCGACAACGCCGACAACCCTGGCGTCGGGAAGGGAATCGAGAGCCTGGCTGAGACCCTCGGCGAACAGTTTGTGGTCGTCGGCGATCATCACGCGGATCATCGGTTGCCCCATTCAATAGTCACTGTCGTCCCTACCCCTTCATTCGATGCGAAATCTATGGTCGCTCCCAATTTGTCGGCACGTTCGCGCATCCCCAATAGCCCAAAATGCCCATCCGGCTCATATTCCGGGTCAAAGCCCACACCGTCGTCCTGCACCTGACAGCTTCCCCAGTCCCGATGGATCCGGCCGGAGACCAGGATGTTGGAGGCCGAGGAGTGTTTGTGGGCGTTTCGGACGGCCTCGGTGACAATGGAAGTCAGATCTGCGATCAGTGCCGGCCGGGGTGGGCGTCTCTCGTCGATATCGACCACGATCAAAGGGGTTTCAGTGAATCCGGCCGTCGCTTGGAGAACCCGGGCGGTGAGAGTTGGGCCGGGCGTGCTTCTGAGGTCGGCCACTTTTGCCCTGACGTCCTCTACCAGTTTGGTGACATTTGAGCGCAGTACCTTCAAATCGGCCACCAGCTCGACATCCTCTGCCTTCTGCATGGCCGTGAAGTCGAGCGACAGGCCCAATGAGGCCAGAGATGGCCCGATTTCGTCGTGCATCTCCCGGGCCAGGCGGAGACGTTCCTCTGCGACTGCAGAGCCGGCAATGTCCTGAAGTAGTTGGAGATTGGCGAACGCGATGCCAAGAGGCCGCAGATAGGCCTCGACTGCGGCCCGGTCTTCGTCAGCCAGGGGTTGAGGAGTGACTAATTCCATCATTCCCACTGCAGAATCCGCTGTTTTGATCGGGATCTGATTCGTTTGCCCCTCGGGATCGGGGACGCCTCGGGCAGCCAACACCACTAGGCCATTCTCGCCTTCGATCGCCAGTTTTCCAGCAGAGCCGGGGAGTCTGGTGAGGACAGTGTCCAGAGTCTCGGCGCCCACCTCGACTGCATTGAGACGCCCGGCGGAGACATCCTGGGACAGGCGAACCAGAATCCCATGGATCTCCTGGAGATTCTCCAGGCGCTGGGTGGCTGATTCCTTCTCCACAGCAAGATCGGCGGCCTCCTGGTGGATGTCCTCGAGCAACTTGCGGATCACCCCAACCAGCAACACGAAGACGAGATAGAGGGCCATCGCCGGTGCGGCCTCGACCAGTCGGATATCTTGGGAAAGGGTGATCAGGGCGAGAAGCCCGGCAGAGAGAAGGCCGGTCATCAGGCCGCTGCGGATTCCGCCGTAGAGGGTGGCGAAGATCGGGGGCCCCGTAGAGAGCAGCAGGTAGGGGCTGGAAGGGCCTCCGGTCAGGGTGATGGCGACCACGGTGAGGAAGGCCCCCATCAGGGTGATGGCCTCGGCACCGAATCTGATGTGATACCACTCTTCGGGAACCGCGGCCGAACCGAGGACGTAGATGGTGGCGACTCCCATCGCGAACAACGACTCGCTGTGCCCCCCGGTGCTCACCAAGTCGATGACGACGGCCACGACGAGGGCGATGAACTGGCCGACCTCGACACTGAAATGGACGCGCCGCTCCCAAGGAGCGCTGACGGTCATGGGGAAAGGCTACCGTCGGGCAAGGTGACTACACAGAACCGTCGCTGGGTGCTCTCGGGTGGGATCGGCTCCGGGAAGAGCGAAGTGGGCCTTCTACTCGCTGCCTCCGGGATCCGGGTGGTCGATGCTGACCGGATGGGCCACCGAGTGCTCGAGCCGGCAGGCGAAGCCTTTGCCGCGGTTGCCAACCGCTGGCCGGAGTCGTTGCGCGATGGTGTGATCGATAGAGGACGGTTGGCCGACATCGTGTTCTCGGATCCGGGCCAGCTCCGGGAGTTGGGGGCTCTGACCCACCCTCACATATTCGGCATGATCCGGGCCGAGTTGGAGGGTTTTGACGGGACGGCGGTGGTCGAGGTGCCAATCCTCGAAACCGGCCTCCTCTGGCCTCGGATGGTGGTCGACGCCCCGGATGGCCTTCGTTTCGAGCGTGCGCTGGAACGGGGAATGGACACCGAGGACCTTCGGGCCAGGATGGCCTCTCAACCTTCCAGGGCCCAGTGGCTGGCCTCGGCCGATCTGGTGATCCCCAACCACGGGTCGTTCGAGGAGTTGGAGGAGACGGTGTTCGGAGTGGTGGTGGCCTGTTTCTCCCTCCAGGAGCGAAGCGAGGTTTCTCCCCCCAGGAGCGAAGCAACGTTGGGGGGAGTACCGGCGGAGCCGGGGAGGGGGGCTCCGGGGAGTCCCGGCGGGGCCGGGGAGGGGGG